>CBDUPW010000031.1:0-41577 GCA_965369205.1 uncultured Polyangiaceae bacterium
CGTGCCGAAGATGTAGGCGTCGTGTTCCAACAGGTGCTGCACAGTCGTGTCGAATACAGGCAGCATCACGGTCTTTACGTCACTTTCCCGAAGCGCACCGCGCTCTACGGCATCGGCCATGCGCTGGGTGCTTCCGCTCTGAGAGTGACAGGTGATGAGTAGGCTCTTCATGCTGAGGCGAAACCGCTGATAGGGCGGGCGGGCATCGTCGCATGCTACTATTCGTCAATGCCACTTTGGCGAACTGCGCGACCACAAGCAGTTGCGCTACGGTGAACAAGCCCGAGGTTCTAGCGACGTTGCAAGCGGGCTTCCTCGAGCCGCGGGTGGACGCCATGGACCCCCGGTCCCCCATCGTACCGTTCGTGGACGCGGCCGGCAGTATCGCAGGTGTCAGCGTGCTTGGGGCTCGACGTCGGGAAGCGTGGGCACTATGCGTTCACCATTGTGTGCGCCGACGCGCCACCGGCGCCTTTTGTCTCCCTCAATGCCGCACTTGACGGCTGCAACAGCGACTTCATTCCGGTATCCGAAGCTGTCCCGGTTCTAAACGCCTACATCCTGGGCTTCGCCCGGGCTCATGTGCTGGGCGAAAGTGCATGGCGCGATGTCCTGCGCGGCCCGGAATTTTCTCCGGGCTTTATCCTTCAGACGAAGTAACCTGTGCCCACTGCCATGCATCCAGGAGCCCACCCCCACGCCGCATTCAAGCCCGAACCGGGCTTTCGCTATTCCGCAGGTCCGCGTCGCGTCTACTGGGAGCTCACGCGCGCCTGCGGGCTGGCGTGTCTACACTGCCGCGCCGAAGCGCAGAAGATGCGCACCGCCGACGAACTGGAAACCGAGGAGGCCTTTGCGTTGTTGCGCTCGCTGGCGGCGGCCAAACCCGTTCCGGTGGTTGTGCTCACCGGTGGGGACCCCCTTGAGCGGCCTGATTTTTTCGAAATCATGAAGTACGCGAAAGGTCTTGGCCTGCACGTGGACGTCGCGCCGAGTGTGACTCCCAAGCTCACGCCCGAGGCCGTGCAGCGCCTCGCCGCGGAAGGTGTGGGCGCAATGTCCCTCAGCTTGGATGGATCGGATGCCGCTCGCCACGACGGGCTCCGGGGCATTCCCGGCGTCTTCGAGCGCACTCTGGTAGCCGCGCAGCTCATCGCCGACGCCAAGATCCCGCTGCAGGTCAATACCCTCGTGACGGCCAACACTCTTGGTGACATGCCGGCCATTCATGGCGTGGTCAGCACCATGCATGCCAAGCGCTGGAGCCTGTTTTTTCTTGTGACCACGGGCCGCGGTTCGCTGCTTCCGCAGATTGAGCCCGAACAAGCCGAACAGTTCTTTGACTGGCTGATCGAGATGGGTCCCAAGTCGCCGTTTGTGATCGCCACGACCGAGGCGCCGCAGTATCGCCGCTACTTGATCAAGAAGCGCGGTGGCGAGGACCAGCGCGTGCCCGGTGCAGGCATGCGGGACGGCAACGGCATCATGTTCATCTCCTGCAAGGGTGAAGTGATGCCCTCCGGTTTCTTGCCGCTCAGCGCCGGCAACGTGCGCGATACGGACGCATTGGAGATCTATCGCAGCTCCGAGCTATTCACGAAGCTGCGGGAGACTTCGGCCTTCTCGGGGCGCTGCGGCGCTTGCGACTACAAGGATGTCTGCGGCGGGTCTCGCGGTCGAGCCTACGCGGCCACCGGGGATCCCCTCGCGGAAGATCCCCTTTGCCGTTACGAACCGGCCGCCGCAGAGTAGCGGCCGATTCGCTATTTGCCCGCGGCCAAGCGGAAGACGAGTCCACCCGGCGCGTGCAGGTACACGTGAGACTTGTCCACGTAGTCGATTCGCCGCGCGCCGAGCTTGATCAGCCGGTCGACACTGCCGTCGACGTCGTCGACCAGGAACTCCAGCCACGGTGCCTTGAGGCCTTCTTCGTCCGCAAGCGCGTCGCTCGCCTCGGTGTAGTAGATGCCGATGTTGAAGCCGTCTTCGAGCAAGTACAGCTGCATCTGCTCCGTGGCTGGTTTGCTTTGACAACCGAGGCCTTCAGTCATCAGGGCGTGTAGTTTGTCGCGCACTTCTTTGCGCGCGGTCACCTTCATGTTGCGTCCAAAGTTTGCCATCTTCCTCACCTCACCACTGATGCCAGTCCGTTGATTGGTACACGCCCAAAGTCGGCGCGCCGTCGAAGAGCTTCCCGAAGCCAGCTTGGAATGTCGGGTCCGAATAGAAGGCCACGAGGTTGTCGCTCTTCGACCAAATGTCGAGGGCGAAAAACTCATGGTCGTCAGATCTGCCGAGGAATACGACATGCGCTACGTCGCCAGCGGCTTTCGCCGGCGCTTCGCCCCCTGCGGCCAGGGCATCGTGCTCGCCGCGGATGACATTCAAATCGCCAGCACGCAGCTTGCCCCGCACCACGACGTAAAAGTGCGGAGTTGACGCCTTGCCGGCATTGAGGTCGCCCCAGCCATGCCAGGTTGGCTGATGTTCGAAGGTTTCGAAAACAGGCGGCGCAGAAAAGAGCGCGCCAAATCCGGTCTGAAACGCCGGGTTAGCGTAGAACGCGTCCATGCCGGCGCTGTTGTCCCACTCGTCGAGGGCTAGGAATTGATCCTGTTTGGTGCCGAGCATGCTGGTTCCCAAGAGTACGTCGTGCCCCTGATCGCCAGCTGCTTTCGCGGGTGCTTCGCCCCCTGCAGCGAGGGCGTCGTGAGCCGTCTTCGAGTCGGCCAAGCTCTTGGCGAGGTCGCCCCGCACGAGCGCGGCGAAGGTCTTGCCCGGCGCTCCGGCGGCACCACTTGAGCCGGCACTGCCTGCGCTGCCGGCGATTCCGCCGCTGCCCGCGCTGCCTGCGCTGCCCGCGGAGCCACCCGAGCCGGCGGCGGCCCCTGAGCCAGCTGTGCCACCGGTCCCGGCTCCTCCGCTGCCCCCGGAGCTATCGTCGCTGGAGCACGCCAGGGTGCTCAAACCCAAGAAAACCGTAAACATGAATAGGCTGCTGCGCATCGTTTACCTCCACCCGTTTCGGGTAGAGACCACACTGCGGCAGCATCGGCAGCCAGACCACTGCGAGCCGTTCCGAAAAACATCACATTCGTCCCAAAACCACTCCGCACCGATCCGCACTGTTACAATGGGCATGTGGACGCGCTGAGCGAGATCCTGAAAACTGTCCGACTGCAAACTGGGCTGCTCTCTCGGGGCAGCTTCACGCTGCCCTGGGGCGTGCTCACCCGGGGCGCGCCACGGCCGGTATTCCACGCCGTGGTCCGCGGGAATTGCCTGGCGACGCGCAGCGGGGACGCGCCCGTCTGCCTCGCCGCGGGGGACGTCGTCGTGCTGCCCCACGGTGACGCGCACATCATGTCTAGCGACGAAGACGTGACACCGGCGCATGTCAGCGAACTCACCGTACAGCGGAGTAGCTTCGGCGTTCCGGTACTTTCTCACGGGGGCACACGGGGAGACGGCGCAGTGATCATCTGCGGCACGTTTCACTTGGAACACGAAGCTGCCAATGCGCTGGTTGACTTGATGCCGCCGCTGATTGCGCTCAAGCCAAAGGATGAAGCCCGGCGCAAGTGGGTCACCAGCACGCTGGACATGCTGGATACGGAGCTCGCTCAAAACAGCCCCGGCGCGGAGAGCATGATCGCGAGACTGACGGATTTGCTC
Source organism: uncultured Polyangiaceae bacterium (assembly GCA_965369205.1). Taxonomy (GTDB): domain Bacteria; phylum Myxococcota_A; class Polyangia; order Polyangiales; family Polyangiaceae; genus JACKEA01. Next base: position 3,676 of record CBDUPW010000031.1, read on the forward strand.
GTGGCCCAAGTCATTCGCGACTACGCACTGACCAGCGATGTTCCAGCGAAGGGCTTGCTCGCCGCAGCACACGACGAACACGTCGGTCGCGCGCTCGTGCTAATCCACAATCAACCGGGCGACCCTTGGAGTGCGGAGCGTCTGGCGACGACGGTGGGCATGAGCCGGACGCGCTTCTTCGAGCGTTTCTCGGCGCTCGTTGGCGAGTCTCCCGCGAAGTACCTGGCTCGCTGGCGGGCGAGCGCGGCGGCAGACCTGCTGCGGAAAAAGGATTTGGGCACCGCCGAGCTGGCAGGCCAGCTGGGCTACAGTTCGGAAACGGCATTTGTGCGGGTGTTTCGCCGCTATCAAGGGATCAGCCCCGCCGAGTTTCGGCGCCGGGTGCGCGCCCCCCACTGATAGGGCACGGCTCGGGGCGCTTCTCGCAAGCGGCATAAGGAAAACGCCCGCTTCGCTGGCTCCTAGACTGCGTAACTAGCGGAAAGTAAAGGGGTTTTCGTTCCATGCGTTGCGAGCCTGGGTCATGGATGTCAAGGTCGGCACGCATGCGCGCGCTGCGACTTTTCCCAGCCCTGGCCCTGTTGCTGCTGACAGCAACGGCGAGCGCCAAGCCGCCCAAAGCGGTTCGGCATACGATCCAGCGGGGCGAGACGCTGAGCTCCATCGCCACGAAGTACAACACCAACGTTTCGAGCATCCTGCGCTGGAACGCCATGAAGCGAAGCGCGCGGTTGACGCCCGGCGCGAAGATCGGCGTCCCCCTCCCGCCCGGCACCACTCTGGCCCGGGTGCAAGGGAACAGGGCTGGGTCGAAGAAGGGCGCCTCGGGCACCTCCGTCGCCGCGACCTCTTCGACGACCTCGGACGCGGTCGCGAAAAAGACCTGGCAGGAATATACCGAGAAGCCCGAGCGCCCTGGCTACGTAAAGCTGAAGAGCTATTCCAGCGAGTGGGAAGGCCAGGTCGTAGACGCGAAGGGCAGGTTGCTGCCCACCGTGCAAGGTAACGTTTCCGGCGTGCTGAGTTCGTGGCGAACTTCGAGCATGCGCGCCATCGACGAGCGCCTAATCCAATTGATCGCCCAGGTAAGCGATCGTTTCGGCGGGCGCACGATTCGCGTGGTCAGTGGCTACCGTGCTGGTAGCGGCAAGTCACGCCATCACCATGGCGCAGCCATCGACTTCAGTATCGAAGGCGTGCCCAACTGGGCGGTGCGTCAGTACCTGCTCACCCTTAGCAATGTGGGCGTGGGTTACTACCCGAACTCCTACCACGTGCATTTGGACGTTCGGGACCGCACCACGCATTGGGTGGACGTCTCTCGCCCGGGCCAACGCGCGCGTTATTTGAAGCCCAAACGCCGAACGCGAAAAGCGACGCGTCGGAATACCGCGCGCCGCTCCCGCTAGCTGTCGCTCCGAACACAGGTGCGCGGAGCTGGTTCTAGTCGCCCCGAGTCACTGCGGAGGGTGATTTCGTCGCGGGCTCTGCGTTCAAGAGTCGCTCGATTGTCATACTGAAGAGTTCAGGATCCAGCGGCTTCGGAAGAAACGCGTTGGCACCCAGTTCCCGAAGTACCTGCCACTCGGGTGCACCACCGACCGCGGTGATCACCAGCACGGGTAGGTTGGGTGCGCGCGTTCGCAGCACACGGGTCAGCTCCACGCCGTCCAGGGTGGGCATGTCTAGATCGGTGATCACTAGATCCGGATCCTGTTCTTCCACAGCGTTGAGCGCTTGTTCGCCGTTCTCCACGCAGTGCAGCTTCGCGTTCGGCAGCTTTTCAGCCACGACCAGCTCGATCCAGCGGCGCATGTCCGGGTCGTCGTCCGCGATCACGATCTGCCGTGTTTGTCGCCGCTTGAGCGCCAGTGCGGCACGTATTTCGTGGAAGAACTCGCCCGCTGACGCTTGCCGGCGCGCGGGGTCGATTGAAAGGGCCCGCACGACCACCTCGTCCACTGCGGGTGGAAGCAGCGTGTTGCGCTCGGATGGTGGCGCCGGCTTGGTACACAGCTGACTGTCGACGATCTTTTCGTCGGAATCTGCATCATGCGGCCCGTGTCCTACGAGCAATCGGTACGTCAGCGCGCCGATGGCATAGACGTCGATGCGTTCCGGAAAACGAATGCGCGTGCCCGCGAGCAGTAGCTCAGGTGCGATGTACCCGGGCGTCCCGGCGGGCGCGTGTGCGTCACTCTCCTTCACATTGCTCAAGCAATGCGCCAACCCAAGATCCGTGACTACGATGCGAAGCCCCGGGCCCACGAGAATGTTGCGCGGTTTCAGATCGCGATGCACGAAACCGGCGGCGTGGATGGCGTCGACGGCTTCACACAGGGGTGCAAGCACGCGCAAGACTTCAGTCGTGGAAAACTGCCGCGCGTCGATCAGCGCCTGCAGATCACTTCCAACCACGTACTCCATTACAAAATGCGGTGCATGTTCCGGCGCCGAATACGCATGGATGCTCACGACTCCGGGGTGGTTCACCTGCGCTAGGGCACGCGCCTCGGTCAGAAAGCGTTCGTAGGCATGCGGGGCGTTGAGTAGCTTGGGATGGATCAGCTTGATCGCCACGTCTCGCTGCAGGCGTTCGTCACGCGCCCGCACGACGACGCCCATGCCCCCGCGGCCCAAAGTATCGAGCACCGTGAAGTGGCTGCCGATAGTTGTGCCGCTAGGCGGTGCAGGCTCCGCAGGTGGAACGCTGTCAAACACCGGGGAGCCGGGGCTCACCTGGGTGTCGAGGTCCGTGGCGTCGTGGGCAGAGTCGGGCATGGCGATCAAACGCGCCCTTATATGTCAGTCTGGGCAGCGTGGCTACGCGGCGCTGGTCCAGTGGGAGCGCGCCGTGCGACGTTCCCAGTCGCGCGAAGCGGGCTCGCGCTCGCTGGCTTCCAACGTGACCGCGAAGTCACCGGCCAAAGCCTCGATTTTGCGCAACACGCGGCGATGAACGCACGGGGGTGACATCGCGAGCACGCCGACGGCTCCTCCGGGGGTGAGCAGCGGCATGACTAGCGCCTTGTCGGCCGGGAGGATCTCCCGCAGGCGCGGCGGCACGCTTCTGAGTGCCGTGGAGTCGCCGTGCTGCAACCACAGAGACATGAGTGCTTCTTCATCAGAGTCCGGGACCGGAGCCGGTCCCGCCACGATTGGCATGGCTTCGCGTGTCGAGAGGTCCAATACGACAACCACCGCGCTGCGCGATACGTCCAAGACTTGCGCCGCGAACTGACGCACCATGCGTGCCCGGCTGTGGGCGCTAGGAGGTGCATCTCCGCGTTGCGGCCCGAAATCGAAAGGTGCGTCTAGTTCCATCTCGCCCAGCACGCCAGAGCACGTACCTTCGGGCCAAGTTTGTGCCTTTCAGCTGGGCAAGCCTGCGATATCTCGCGGGATTTCTAAGTGCCGGCAGGCGGGGTCTTCATAGATCCCCCAGCCGGCGCTTGAGCGTCGCTCCAAGTTGGCTCTGCACGAATGCCATCACGCTGTCGCACTCGCCTTGAGAAATGCTCGCGGCGGTCATCAACTCCCGCTGTAGCGTCTCCACCAGCTGGACGCGCGCCGCCTGGACGTGTCTAGCGGCGGTGGCACGGTGTACTTGGTGGATTGTGCCTAGTTGATCGATGGTGAGCCCATCCACGAAGTGCTGTTTCAGTAGCAGTCGCTCTTTCACGGCTAGCTTGCCGAGGGCGTCTGTAAACGCAGTGCGGAATAACTCACGGGCTTCGGCCTTCGCCAAGAGCAGCTCCGGATCGCTATCCACAGCGTGCTGCTCGAGCACTCCATCGTCCTCCGCGGGACGCCGACTGCGGATTGCTTTCAGACCGAGGCGCACCAGGGTGATGCGCAACCAGCCGCGCAACTCGCCGCTCCCGCCGTATTCGTTCAGCTTGGGGCGTCGGCCGTTGCGACCGACGAACAACTCTTCCCGCAGTCGCTGCAGCGTGTCGTCGCGCTCAGCGGTGCCAAGCCTCAGTTTTCCGAGTGCCGGAACTAACTGCGGCAAGGCGTCTTTCTCGAACCAATTCAGCGCGTTCGGATCACCGGCCAGGGCGGCCTCAGCGACCCAGACGTCGGCAGCGCGCGCCGCGTCGAGGGCGTTCGGGGTGAGTCCCCGGCGTCCGAGAGCTGCCGCGAACAAGTTGGCGTCGAGGTGCACATTTGGGTGCGCGGACTGGGCCGCGCGCTGGGCTGCGTGCAGGTATTCGGGATCCAGCGCCTCTGGCGGACGCCCGAACGCCTCAAAAAACGCTTGTTCGTAAGCGCCTACAGCCTCGTCTCGCGCCATGGGTCGACTGGAGCATACTGAACCCCCGCCCGATGATCGAGCCTCCCTCCAGCCCGTGTCCGGACGCATGCGCCCTGGATGCCTACGTGCGCGGAGAAGCCGACTCTGAGCTCCGCGGCGGGCTAGAGGCACACCTGGACGCATGCATCGAGTGTCGTCGCGTCGTCGCCGCTCTGATGGACGCTCCCGCCAGTACATCGGGTGTATTTGCCCAGACCCTGGAGTCGCAGCCCGCGGGCGCGGAAGTGCAGGGGCTCGCGCCTGGGCAGGTATTGCTCGACAAGTATGAGGTGGAGACGCTCTTAGGAGCCGGCGGCATGGGAATTGTGGCGCGCGCGCGTCACCGAGTCCTCGATCGTCCCGTCGTTATCAAGTTGTTGAAGACACCGCACGCGTCGGAAGAAGCTGTCCGCCGTTTCCTGCGCGAAGCCCGCGCCGCGGCCGCCATCGAGAGCGCCCATGTTGTGCGCGTGATCGACGCTGGACTGTTGGATCGAGAGCGTCCGTACCTAGTGCTGGAGCACCTTGAGGGTCGCGATTTGGCGGCGGAGCTTTCCGAGCGCGGACCCTTGCCCGCGGCCGAGGCCGTTGAACTCGCGCTTCAGTGCGCTGAGGCCCTCGCTCTTGCTCACGCGCGCGGCATCGTGCATCGGGACATCAAACCAGCCAACCTGTTCATTTCCCGTGACGCCGATGGAAGGCCCCAACTGAAGGTCCTGGATTTCGGCATCGCGAAGGCGCTTTCGGACTCCGACATCGCCACTGAGGATGGATCGCTCACGGAAAGCTCGGCGGTAATTGGATCGCCGCGCTACATGTCCCCGGAGCAGTTGCAAGACAGCAGCGAAGTCGACGGCCGCACGGACATCTGGGCGTTGGGCGCTGTGCTCTACGAACTGCTGAGCGGAAAACCAGCGTTTGACGGGCCGAACCTCGCGGTGCTCGCTACCAAGATACTCACCCAGCCGTTTACGCCCGTGCGTGAACTCGCACCGGATGCTCCGGAAGAAGTAGCGGCGGTCATCGAGCGCTGCTTGCGGAAAGATCGCGACGAGCGCTTCGCCTCGGTCGCGGAGCTTGGCCACGCCCTGGTGGCCGCCTCTGGTCCGGAGCACAAAGCCTGGGCAGCCCGCTTCCAGAGCCCACTGCGTGCGGGCGAAAAAGCTGACGCATCGAAAAGCGGCGGCTTTCGGATCCCGAATTGGGCTTGGGTGATCGTCGGCGTCGTGATCGTCCTGGGGTTGGCGCTGGTGATCCGGAGTCGGACCGACGAGCCTACGATCGCGCCGAGCGCTCCGGAGCCCATCGCGCCGCTGCTCGCCGCGAGCACCGCGCCACCCCTGGCCGCGCCGCTGGACACTGCCTCGGTGCCGTCGCCCAGCGTTTCGGTGCCCGCGCCGAGGCATTTGCAGCAGGTACCCCCGCGCCCCTCGCCACGCCCTGCCGCATCGAGTACCTCTGGAAAGCCCGCGTCGAGCGGCGTGGACGTATTCTCGGATGGCCTCTTGGATCGCAAGTAGACGAAGCTGCGCTGTTTTTCTCAGCGCGACGCTACTCACGGATATCAGCGCAGCTGGGGAGGCAGAGCGGCGTCAGGCGCAGTCGCTCTTCGACCAGGCTCGCAAGTTGATTGAGGCTGGCGACGCTACAAAAGCGTGTCCGCTATTTGCCGAAAGCCAGCGGCTCGACCCGGGCGGTGGCACACTCCTCAATCTTGCAGCCTGCCATGAAAAAGAGGGCCGGCTCGCCACGGCCTACGCTGAGTATCAGGAGGCGCTGAGCATCGCGCTGCGCGACGGTCGTCGGGATCGTGAAAGTGTTGCCAGGGACCGCGCCGCGGCGCTCGAGGCGCGCTTGCCGAAGCTTCGCGTCCAACTTGAAACGGCTCACAGCGAAATCATCTTCGAGCTAGATGGGGCAGCCCTGACGAGCATGGTGCAGCAGGCACCGACGGCTCTGGACCCGGGGACCCACGAATTGAGGGTGTCGGCGCCGGGCTACCAGCCGCGCCTGCTTAGCTTTGAAGCCAGCGAGGGCAAGCTCAGCGTGGTCCGGGTGCCGGCGCTGGTGCCCGAAGCCGCGAAAGTCCCGGCGGCCGCCCCCGAGCCGGTGCCGTCGCTGGCGGCACCACAGCCAGCCTCAGCCGATCCATGCGCGCCCGGAACGCGCCGCGAAGGCACCGGTTGCGTGCCCGCGCCCTCGACGCGGCGTCTGAGCACGGCCTCGTACGTGGTTGGAGCTTCGGGACTCGTGCTTCTTGGCGCGTCGGCGATTACCGGAGCGCTCGCGCTGGGCGCAAATAGCGACGCTCAAGATGCCGCGAAGGCCGCATGCGTGCCCAGTCGCAACTTTTGCCCGGATCCGGAGCTGGCTCGTCGCTCCCAGGACGACGCAGCGCGTGCCCGCACCTTCGCGTGGATCAGCACGGGCGCGCTGGTGCTGGGCGCTGCTGCGGTGACGACTGCGTGGCTGTTGCCCAGGGACGAGATTGCCGCAGACGTCGCCATCGTACCCGGTGGCTTCACGCTCTCCGCGCAGCGTCGCTTCTGAAGGATTCAGTACGAGCAGGACGTGACGGACTTGCCGTTGTGACACGGCGTGGTCTGTGGCGTGCACGCTGCTACCGGATCTCCGACCCAGGACTCGCAGATCTTTTTGCTGCACAAACAAGTGCCAAAACCCGGACGAGCGCAGCAATTGGGCTGGCTGGTGGTCGGTTGGCAGGAACTCAATGGCCCGTTTGGCACGAGGCCGCACTCGCAGTCGCCGCTGATGTTCTCGCAGGACAGCCTTTGGCAACGGCAGTTGCCAGCTGCGGGCCAAGTGGCATCGGCGCAGCAGTAGCCGTTGTCCACCTTCGTCTTGTCACACACCACGCCGTTGGGTGCAGCGCCAGCGCTGCACGAACAGCTATTGATGCTCGTCGTGCAGTTGGTCACGGTTGGGGGCGTGAAGCTGTCTTCGGCGGCGTCGGCGGCGTCCATTCCGGCATCGCCGTTTGCGTCTAGTCCGCCATCCGAGGTCCCGAGCCCGCAAGCCGCACTACACGCTGCCAGCGTGCAGTTCTCCCAAGCGCTGCGTTGGCCTTGAACGGCACAGTTGCCAAGCGCGCATTGGTCGATGCCCGTCGCGTCGCACTGGGGGTCGCCACAGCACGCATTGACCGCCGGCTGGCAGTTGCTGCGCAGACAGCTGCCGCACGCCGTTTCCGCGCCTTGTATTTTGCAGTCGCTTCCAAAGGTATCGACTTCGTCGACAAACAGGACGCAACCGACCGGCAACAACAACCCGAGTGCAAAAAACGTACGTTTCACGAAAGCCTTGGGGTTTCTTGCCCCGCGCAGCCAAGGTTTGCAAGGCGTTCTCGGGGAGCGCGCTCCCCCCCCAATGCGCCTGGCTGCACACGAGTCCCCGCCCGCGAAAGCTCGACGAAGGCTACAGCACCACGAATTTCAGTTTGGCGACGTCGGCGCCGGGGCACTCCTAAGCCACGTGGTTGGAATGATACGGGACTCAGCGCCATTTCGGCCGCGGTCGTCGTAGCGGTTTTGGAGCGAACCGTTGCTTCCAGTCGCCCATGGCCAGGCGCTTGCGCCCCACCACGCGGTCCCAGGGCATGACGTAGGTTTCCGCGAGGGTGCCGTCGTGGGTGGTGATTTGGGTGCGCTCGAACAGCACCGGAACCTCTTTTCGCACGTCAATGGCGCGCAGCGTTTCCCGATCCAGCTCCCACAGCTCCCCCACGACGACCTGATCACCCCCGGCGATCATGGCGCCGTAGGGCCCGAGGTCTACCAAACGAAACCCGGGCGCCGTGGTCGTCTTGCGCAGCAGCGTGGCCCGATGCATCAGCTCGTGATCGCGCTCGCCCCGAAGCAGCGAGCTGTAGGCAAAGACCACGACCAGGGCGCTCGGCCCGGTGCTCATACGACTCCCTCGCACACGCCGCCGCCCCCACGCTCCGACGCGCACGCTGCTGCGATCTGGGGCACCCTCACCATTTGCTCGTCACGATACCAGCTTGTGGCATCAGGCGCGACGCTTCGCGTCCGCGAATGGCACTGAGGCTATCCCGGTCTCTGCCACTGTGCCCAGTGCCTGCGGGCTGGCTCAGGACAGCAGCTGCTTCAGCTCACCCTTATCGATGAGTTGCTTTATTTCCTCGCAGCCACCCACAAACTGGCCTTTCACGAAGATCATGGGAAAAGTTGGCCATCCTGTCCACATTTTCAGGGCGCTGCGCCGCCGCCATTCGCCCATATAGCTTCCGTACTCCAGGTACTTGAAGTCGACACCTGCGGCTTTGAGCGCTGCACACGCTTTCCGTGGAAACGGGTTTTGCTTCATGCCCACCACGAGGACGTCGTTTGTCGCTGCGGCGCTCTGCACCTCTTCGACGATGTCGCGGTGATAGTTGGCGACCTTGTCAGCAATGGCCGGGTGGATCTTGGCTTCGGGGAGGACGTTGCGCATGGGCCTCATGTGCGGCCGAAAACCGAATCGCGCAAGGGGCACGCCGCGAAAACTTAGCGCACCCGCTCGAGCAGCGCCTCGAGCACCACGGGCATTAGATCCGAACGACTGACTAGCCCCACCAGCTTTCCGTTGTCGTGCACCAAAATGCGGCGGAAGCTGTTGGTCATCAGAATGTCGAAGACATCTACCAAATCTGAATCCACCCCGACGGTCTCTGGGTCTTTGGTCATGAGCGCGTCGACGGTCTTGGCATCTTCGTAGAACGCCTTGAGCAGGTCCTTTTCGGAAAGCACCCCCGCGATGTGGCCCGCTCCGTCAACTACGGGGAGGCCGGTGATCCCGTGCTCGATGAGAAGCTTTACCGCATCGCCGAGCGCCGTCGTGGGCTGCACGGTAATGAGGTCCTTGGTCATGATCGATCGAATGGTTGCCATGGCACTCTCCCCGTCACGGCATGGTCGCAGGACCTCACTTCTTTTCAAGTACGAACTGACGCAATTCGGCCCAAGTCTTGAGCTTTCCGCCGTGCGCCTTCGCGGCCACCTCCGCCTGTCCGCGCTCCCGATAGGGCAATATCGCCGGCCCCATGATGCGTTTGCGGTCCACGCCCACCACATAGCTTGCGCTATCCGCCGCTACCCATGGGCGCTCCTTGGTGTCCGAGGCTTTCGGATCGAAGTTGACATTGAGCACTTCGACGAACACCGCAGTGGCATTGCCGTGGGGCGACGGGGAAGCGAGGTACTGCACGAGATCGCCGATCGAGCACAGATGCACCCGCGTGCCGTCGCGATGCACGGCTTGGCCACGTGGCGCGGGTTGCTCGCGCACGACCATCTTACACGCGGCGCATTCGGCGATGCCGATGGGGGCAGCGGATGCGGAAGCGGCCGTGGTGTCAGTGCTCGACTTGCTCTGGCACGCTGGCACCGGGGCCGCTGCGGTGACGATCAGGACAAGGAGCGCGGATTTGGCAATACTAGTCATCGTTTTGCTTTCTCGAAGCGCAGCAGTAGCCCGCTGATCACCGGTGGCAGTGCGATCCAGGCAGCCCAGATGCCCGCACTCAGGGCCGCGGAAGGCAGTGGCACCGCAAGCCCGAGGTTCTTCAGGCCGTCGGGACCAGCAAAGAGCGTCATCATTTCGACCCGATACAAGCCCGCGGGATTAGCGCATACGAGTCCAGCGATGGTCTGCTGAGAGACGCCGCCGTCCGTAACGACGAGCAGCCCGAGCAGCCCCAGATCGTAGAAGAAAACAAATAGAAACCACAGCGTTACTGCCATGCTTGCCGCCGTGATTTGTCGGCGGGCGACTGCGGATACCAGTACGCCGATGGACAAGAAGGCGACGCCAAGCTTCAGCGTGGGAAACACCAACGCCACCATGACAGCCCGTTCCGCTGCCGGTGCGATGGCCAGCGCGGCGCCGAGTCCGAGTCCGACGGCGATGCTGAGGGCCAACGCGCGCCCCAGGAACTTCGCCAGCACCACTTCCAGCTTGCCCACGGGTAGTGAGAGCAGCAGTCCCAAGGTGTTGCGCTCGCGCTCGCCAACCACTGCGTCGTGCCCCAGCACGAGCGCCACCAGAGGCACCACCAGGCTGATCAGCGTGACCAGGCTCGGACCCGCCAAGTGAGCGGCAGCGGCGTCAGCACTGCGCGCGTACAAGCTGACCGCGGACGCCAGAGAGGCGAACACCAAGCTGATCACCAAGACCCAACGGTCCCGGGTGCGCTCCAGAAGCTCATGAACGACCAGCGCACGCGCCACACGAAGCAAGTCAGTCCCCCCCCGAAAGCAGATGCTCGTAGACGTCGTCAAGGCCCGGTTCCACGACCCGCATTGCCTCGATGCCCTGGGCCGCACTTGCCACCGCAAGCACAGTCTTGAGCTCCTGGGGTGGCACGGAAACGATCAACTCACCGGGTTCCGCCTGAACCGAGGCGCTCGCGCTCGCACCGTCGAGGGACTGTCGTACGCGGTCGTACGCGCCGTTGCCGACGGAGAGATGGATACTCACCGCCAAAGACGCCGCTTCGCGGATCTTCGCTGGCGAGTCATCTGCAATGGACTTCCCATTCTGTAGGACGCACATGCGGTCAATGCGGCGCTCCATCAGCGTGAGCTCATGACTCGCCAACAGCACGAGCCTCCCTGCTTCGCGCCAGTCGTGCAGGATCGACCACAGCACTGCGAGACCTTCTTGGTCCAGCCCCCCCGTGGGCTCATCCAGGATCAATAGCTGCGGGGCGGACAAGATGCTCAGACCCAATCCCAGACGTTGGCGCATCCCTCGGGAGTAGCCACGTACAGCGCGCTTTTTTGCGTGAGTGAGCCCCACCCGCTCGAGTACCTCGTCGACGCGCTTTCTGGGAACGCCGCGTGCGGACGCGAAGAACGAGAGCACTTGTCGCCCGCTCAGGTTTTCGGCAAACGCCACCGCTTCCGGCAGGTAGCCCAAGTCAGTCTTGAACGCGTTGTCGACGACGCGGTCTTTGCCATCGATGGTCAGTTTGCCTGCGTCCGGCCGCACCAGGCCAAGCAGCACTCGGATCAGCGTGGACTTGCCGGCGCCGTTCGGGCCTACGAGCATGACGGTCTCGCCCGCGCGTAGCCCGAGGCTCACATTCGATAGGGCGTGCACGGCGCCGAAGCGTACCGAGACTTTTTCGAGGCCGAGGGACTGCATGTCAGAGGTCCGTGGAAACGAGCGGACGTTTATCCACTACCGTGGGCACTCGCAGCAAGGGGAGCCGTTGTTCGAGGTGTGACAGCAATTCCAGGGCCGGACTGCGCATCAGGAGTACCGCGCTGGGGAAGCGGTGCACCAGGTTGGTTGTGAAGCTGTCTACGCGATAGGGCCGATCGCCGAAGCCGTCGCCGTTCTGGTCCCAGCCCATGTAGTCGCCCCAGAAGTTCCCGGGGCCGGATCCCCCGAACACCAGGTCTTCGGCAGCGACATAGAAGACTTGGTTGCGGTTGCCGATGAAGGCATTCTTGGTCACTTCGTTGTCGATGCTGCCGCCCCAGATCTTCACCCCGACGTCGTTGTGGCGGATCAGGTTGTGTTCTAGATGGTTGGTGGTGCTGCCGTAGAAGAACAACCCCATTCCGTTGTTTTCGGAACGATTGTTGTTCACTTGGCAGTCTTCCACGTCCCGAAGGAAGAACCCGCCTTCGATATTCCCTGTCGCGACGTTGTGCTCGGCGATGATGTTGCGGCTTTGCATCAGCGCGAAGCCGGCCTGATTGTTGTGCACGTGATTCCCGCGCACCGTGTTGCGATGGGAGTACATGTAGTGCACGCCGTAGCGAGTCTGCTCGACGCGGTTGTCGATGATGCTGCTGTCGTCCGTGGCGGAGAGATAGATGCCGTCTCTGCCTCCCCATACTTGGTTTCCTCGCACCATCAGCTTCGAACCATCGAAGAGCTGGATGGCATTGCCACGCTCGGGGCGATTGCCCTCCATCGAGCCCGTGATCTTGCTATCCAGAACTTGTGCGCCGAGGGTTGCGTGCACCCATACGCCGAAGCCCGGGCAACGGATGTCGAGCCGCCGCAAGACGGCTCCGGTCGCGCTCTTCGCGACGTAGGCGCAGGCGTCCGGCGCTCCTAGGTCCTTGCCGCCGTCCCGCAGCGCCAGATCTTCTACGGTTGCGAACGCGCCTTCGACCCGCACCACGGTTCCTTTACCGCCAGCGCTCAAGGTGGCGCCGGGCCCGCGTAGCTTTACTCGGCGACGCACGATAGCGTTTGCTCGGTGCTTGCCCGGAGCAAGCAACACGACGTCACCGTCCTTTGCCCGGTCGAGGGCGGCCTGCACGCTTTGCCCAGGTTCTACGCGTAGCGTGGCAGCTCGGGTGTTGGCCGAAAGCAGCGCGGACGCGATCAGGAGGATTGTTCCCAGACATCTGCGCATGGCTTCTCGTTCAAACTTTCCTTGAGCCTTGCACCAGGGTCTTGAGTTTCTCTTCCTGCTTGGAGGAGGACGTTCCTGTGCCTCCGCGCCTCGTCAGGCGTTCGATGGCGATCAGTGGCGGGCAGACTTCCTTGTCACGATAGTTTGCTTCGCACTCCATGCAGGAGAGGCATTCTCGTGGATCGATGGTGCCGTCGTCGCGGATGGCGCGCGGCTCGCAGCCCCGCGTACAGATCGTGCACTTCGAACAGAAGGCGCGTCGGTAGGGCCCCGACAGTCGGAAGCTACCGGGCAGCGCCAAGGCTGCGCCAAGGGGACAGATGTAGCGACAGAACGGCCGGTACACCACCAGCGCAACACCCAGCAGGGCTAGCCAATACAGGAAGAAGCCGATAGGGCGCGCCCAGGGCTTCACGTAGAAGGTGGACTTGAAAGGCTCGACCTCGGCTAGCTGCTCTCCCAGCTGTGGCGACTTCAAGAACGCCCCGACCAGTACGACTAGGATCACGTACCGCACCCAGCGGGCGGGCTTGTGGATGCGGTCTGGTAGCTCGAAGGCCGGCAGCTTCAGCTTGCGACCGATCTTGAAGAGTAGCTCGCTGAGGGCGCCGTAGGGGCAAGCCCAGCCGCAAAACACACCCCGGCCCCACACGATGGTCACGAGTGCGATGAAAATCCAAAACACAAACAGCAGGGGCTCCGAAAGGAACAAACCGATTCGCCACTCCCCCACGATGGAGTCGACGAATGTCAGAATCTGGGTGATGGACGGTTGCACGCGCAGCCAAAGTCCGAAGCCAAACAACGCAACCACCATCGAAACTAGATGGAGCCTCTCCAAGCGGTGCATGCGCGCAGTGCTCCAGCGTCGACCGGCGAATGCCAGCACGATCAGGAAAAGTCCGCCGCCCAGGATGGCCGCCTGAACCTTCGAGCGTTTCCACGCGCTCCGCCAAATCAACGACTCCGGATCTGGACCGTCGAGCACGTACACGCTCTTCGGCAGCCGGTGGTTCGCTTTGATTTCCTGAAAGTCTCGCGAGAATCCACCGCGCTGGTTGTATCGGCTGCCCAGGAAGATCAGTGAGTATTCGGCGCCCGGATCGAGCTTGCCGCTTTGCACCCGGAACGCAGCAGCTTCTTTGAAGCTGGGGGCGTCTGCCACCTTTGCGCCGGATAGGTTCGTGTACACGTAGTCGTGGAAGATGACGGACCGCAGCCCCTGTTCCAACCGAACGCGATCAAAAATGCCGCCGCGCACGAAGCCCGAACCCTTGAAGGAGTTGCTGCCGTTGCCGAAGATGAGCAGGATGTGCTCGCCGGGCTTCAGCTGCTTCATCTGATACTCGTATTCGCGCTCCCCGAGCAGGGCTTTGCCGATCTGTGGCGCGTCCGCGATGGTGAAATACAGGTCAATGAAGGTTTCGGAGCTGCCGGCGAGGCCCATGTCGTGGTCGCTCAGGTGCAGCCGACCAAAGACCTTCTTGTCGACCATTTGCTGCCAGGTCCAGGTGCCCTCCACGGGCACGAAGTGTCCAGGCACCGCAGGCTGTGGCACCACCACGCCCACGGCTTCGCCGAGGGCTCGGGCCGTGTCCATGATGGTTTGGTTTTGCGCCAGCACAGTGACCGTCGCGCCCGATATGATGTCGACGCTGACGGCGTCCTTCTCGTTCGTCGCGCCGACGGTGACTCGCTGCGTGGCCTTCATGTCCACGTAGTTCGCTACGAAGTCGTGCAGCTTCTGCTCCGGAATGCCGACCAAGATGATGGGCTCGCTGTGATGCACGACGCGTGCACCGGCGATCACGCCATCGGGCTTCAGGCCGACCAATGTGACCATCGGCTTGCCGGAGTAGGCTTTGATGTCCACCACGTCCGTGGACATCACGACCCAGCCGACGACTTCCCCGCCTGGGTCTTTGCCGATCTTGTACGGCGCACCGCCAGGTGCGTCTTCGAAGGTGGCAGCGCCGGGCAGCGCTGCGGCACAGGGCAACTTGGCGCAATCCAGCGTTTTCGGCGGGTCGGTGACTCCGAAAGCCGACCGCGATGCCACGCTGAGCGTGACGAATGTCAACAGCGCTAGTAGCGCGCGGAACACAAAGAATCGAATCACTTGGTGGCACTCCTTGGGAGTGGCCCCCTCGCTCTTGCCGTGCGTGGCCCGCCCCCGCTTGCGGACGAGCCACGGCACTGTCGGAAGGTCACGCTTCGACGGTCATGCGCCCGCGCATCTCAAGGTGCAATGCATGGCAGAACCAGGGGCAGTAGAACCAATACACGCCCGGATTGCCGGCGACGAAGGTCTCGCTCTGCGTGTCCTGGGGATTCACCAAGTAGTTCACGTCGTGCTTGCTGACGCAGACGCCGTGACACAGGTCTTCGACCTTGTCTTGGTTGGTGACGATGAGCTGGACCGTGTCGCCCTTCTTGACCTTAAACTCCTTCATACCGAAGTTGGGCGCCAGGCTGGTCATGTACACGCGGACGTTCTTGCCCTTGCGCACGACCTTGTTGTCCTTGAACAGGTCCACGCCGTCCTCTTCGGCCCACTTCTTGTACATGTCGAAGCGCGGCATGGTGCGCTTCTGCATCTTCTTGGGGTGGAAGAGTTCCTTCTTGGCGATGACCGCGTCATGGGGCTCGGGGTAGGTCGGGCCGTCGTGCACGAGCACCATCTTGTCGCCGGAGATGTCCACGAGCTGGTCGTTTTCGCTGTGCAGCGGACCAACGTTCAAGAAGCGATCTTTGGAGAACTTGCACAGGGCGATCAGCCACTTGCCGTCCGCCTCCTTGGTCTCGCTCATGCTCGCGTTGATGTGGCCAATTTGGTAGTGTACGTCGAGCTTTTGGATGATGGGGTCGGGCTTCTCACCCTTGGCCGTGTACGCCTGGATGGCCTTGTCGATGTTCCACTTAGTCACGACAGAGTCCAAGAAGATCGACGTGTAGGCGTTGCCCTTGTTGTCGAAGGCAGTGTGCAACGGGCCAAGGCCGACTTCCGGCTCTGCGATCACGGCGTCCCGCGGCTTCACCTTGCCGCCAAAGACGTCGGCCAACTTGTCGATGGCCACGACGCTGACCGTGGGTGATAGTTTGCCGGAGACCACGGCGTATTTGCCTGTCGGGTCGATGTTCACGCCGTGAGGACTCTTGGGCACCGGGATACGTTGCACGTAGGGCCCGTTGTCCCCACGGGCGTCGATCACGGGGACCTCGGAATCCCCGACTTTGATGCCTTTACCCTCGGCGACTGCTTTCTCGATCTCCGGGATGTTGAAGACGTACAGAGCGTCGCGCTCGTTGGCCATCATGCCTTCGGCGTCGAGGGCGCCTTCGAGGTTGTAGGAGGTCGCGAAAGAGTAGGTGCCCTTGTAGTCGGTAGCGCACAAATCCATGTTGCCTTCGACCATGACCTGCCACTTGACCTCCATGGTCTCGCCGTCGATGGCGGTGTGCATGGACCCCCACTTCGTGGCGTCTTCCATGTCGCGACCGTCATTGGCCTGGGGCGTGCGGAACTCACCGTTGCATAGAACAAGTCCGGTCTTGTGGCGCTGCGGGAAGATGCCGTGGGTGCCTTGAGAGTTCGGGATCGCCGTGATCTTGTCGACCTCCATGGCTTCGCAATCCACGCGTGCCAGGCGGGCATGCGCCTTGTCGTTCACGTAGATGTAGCGACCGTCGTAGGTGCCCTCGTTGTAGGAGGGATGCACGTGGTGTGTGTCGCCCGAATGCGTGCCGCCCAGGATCTCTTTGGAGTAGTCCGTGGCGCCCCAGCCGGTGGCTGCGTCTCGGTTGAACACCGGGATGCGTTTGAGTTCGCGCATGGACGGGATACCCAGCACGCGGATCTCGCCTGACTGTCCGCCGCTCCAGAAGCCGTAGTAGTCGTCGAGCTGACCGGGGCCCACGTGCGGGATCTTCGCCGCGCCCGGGCTCGTTGCCGCGCCTGCGCTGCCGGTGGCGGTGCCGCTCCCGCCCGGTGCCGGCGTCTGCCCTTTGTTCTCGCAACCAGCGAGGACCGCGGAGGCCCCCACGGCTAGCGAGCCGACCAGGAACTCGCGGCGGTTATCGGGTTTGGATTCTTTCTTGGACATGACTCACCTCGGTGGATGGAACTCTGGGGTGCCGAAACCTCTCGGAGGCCGAAGCGCCCCAGGAGGCTGAAAACTCCCGGAGACCATACGCAAAACGCTCGTTCAGCTGGGGTGAAAGTCCTGCACCTGTGGCGTTTTGTCGCAGACAAAGCGCGCAAATTTCGCGCAACCGGGGCCGATTCGGCCAGCTTGGACCCCGGAGCCCGGTAGCGCCGGAGCCGCGGCCTGTGCTACGGAGCGGCCGATTGAGAGCTGGGGGATAGGAGAAGCAGTATATGCAAACGAAGTGGATGCTCGTATTTGGCGCCGCCTGCGCGTTGACGGTGGTTGCCTGTGACAAGAAGTCGGATGGAGGCGCTGCGGCAGGTGGCAGTGCGGCCCCGGCGGCGACCCCAGCGGCAGCCGGAGGCGGAGAAGCCTCGCCCGCCGCGGCCAAGAAGTATTACGAGACGAAGTGCGTCGTGTGCCACGGCGAGAGCGGGAAAGGCGATGGCCCGGGTGCCGCCGCGTTGAACCCGAAGCCCCAGGACCTTTCGGACGCGACGTGGCAGGGATCCGTCGACGACGCACACCTCAAGAAGGTGTTGCTGGGCGGCGGGGCTGCCGTGGGCAAGAGCATGATCATGCCGGGCAATCCCGACCTCAAGGGCAAGGACGCGATGCAAGACGAGCTCGTCAAAGTCATTCGCGGCTTGAAGAAGTAGCACCCAGCGCCACGCTCGTTTGGGTCGTGGCATGGCTGCGCCGGCGCGCCCCGCTCAGGTCGGGCGCGCCGCGTCTGCGCCCACACCACGCACGCTCAAGAAGATCGCGCGCGCTGTTTCTAGATCGGCAGCGTCGTCGAAGTAGATGGATACTTGCAGGTGCCCCGTGGGGGCCACCACGAAGCCCTGAAGGGCTTGTACTCCGCCTTCCACGAGGCGGTAGGAGAACTGCGCAAGGTCCCGTCGGCGCGTGTCGATTGGCTCAAACGCCTCCGCGGGCACGCTCTTCTTGAGCTGCCCTACGCGCGAGGCAATGCGGTCGTTTTTGTCATTGTTCCAGGCAACGATGTAGAGCGTGAGGCCTGGACTCGAGAGTACCAAGTCCCCGTTTTCCACACGCCGATGGAACTCTCGGGGGAGCGATAGGGCCCAGCTTGGACTGAGCGCGAAGTCCCCGACCGCGACTGGCGCGTCTGTTTCGCGCCCCGGTTCGTCGTCGCCGTCTTCGGCGGATACGAACTCATCCGTCTCGGGATCCCGCGCGAAGGCTGCGCCCTCCGCTTCGTTCAGGTGCGCGATGATGTCCGGATCGTAGTTCGCAATCGTGTTGACGGGGTACACGCCGTGATTGTTCGCATCGTCCATGTAGGCGTCGGACTCGTCTCCGGCCATGAATCGCCAGCCGGAGTCGAGCTCGTCCTGCGGGGACTCACGATACATATAGCCGACCGGCCGGCCCTCAACGGTGATCCGGTCCGTGGCCAGGCACCCGCCCAGGCTGTTGACCAGTGGTTTGATGTCTTCAGGGCGAAGCCGGATAGCCTTCTTCGGTACCATTCTCTCGACACAATAGCGACGTGCGGGTTGGCTGCAAATGGCGCACGCCGGAGTCAGCCACGCCGCGCTCAATTGCGGCTCCAGGAACCGACGCTGAAATCGCCTCCAGCGTTGCACTGCTTCCAGCGACGCGGTGTTCCATGACGAACAGCCAGAGGGCCGCCCCTGGCGGAGGCAAATGCTCGGCGCCCTTGACCACAAAGTCGAGCAAAAGGTGTATCGTGCGCAAGGGTGCAGAGCCCTGACGAAGGAGCAACCATGTTCGACCAAGTGGATCGACAGGAACTCACCGCCGCCATCGCCGAGGCCGAAAACGGCCACCGTGGAGAAGTGCGGGTGCACCTGGAGCGACGTTGCCCGAAAAAGAGGACATCGGCCGAACGCGCCGAAGAGCTCTTTGCTTCGTTCGGAATGGATCGCACCCGCGAAGACACTGCCGTTCTGCTCTACGTCGCGTTCGACGATGGGCAGTGCTCGGTGCACGCCGGTTCCGGAGTCCGCGACGCGGCGAAGGCCGGGTTCTGGCAGTCCGTCGCTGCTGAGATCGAGCGAGGTTTTTCCATCGGCGAGCCCCTCGCAGGCATCTGCGCAGCGCTGGAACAGATCGGCGAAGTACTCCGCGAGCATGCGCCGGGTGAGGACATCGCCGGCAACGAATTGCCGGATGCCGTCACGACTTCGTGACAACGCTCAGGACCTGCTGGGGATCTGCTACGAATACGACGAGGTGACTGATGATGCAGAAACAGACACTGAACTGGGCCGCCGTGCTGATCGCGAGCGCGTGGGTGAGCGCCGCATCGGCGCAAGGTGCGCCGCCGCCGCCGCCTCCCGTTGATTCCGCGCCACCCGCTCCCCCTCCGGGCCCGCCCCCGCCCCCGCCAAGCCAACCGCCCGCGCAACCACCGAATCAACCGCCGCCCGGCTACGGTCAGCCGCAACCCGGCTACGGCCAACAGCCGGGCTACGGCCAACAGCCGGGCTACGGCCAACAACCGGGCTACGGCCAACAACCGGGCTACGGCCAACAACCGGGCTACGGTCAGCAGCCCGGTTACGGCCCTCCGCCCAGCTACGAAACCCCCGTCGGCGTGCACGAGCACGACGGATTCTTCCTCCGCTTTGGCCTGGGCTTCGCCTATGCCAACGCCGAGGGTGAACAATCCGTCCAAGGCAGTAGCGCCACGGATGACGCGAAGATCTCCGGCGGAGGTGTTCTGTTTGAGTTCCTGTTGGGCGGAACCCCAGCACCGGGCTTGGTGATCGGCGGCGGCTTGTTCGCGATTGGGCTTTCCGACCCGGACGTGGAAGTCAACGGTCAGAGTATCGACTATGACGAGGCGACGGCTTCGGTGGCACTCATCGGTCCATTCTTAAACTACTACATCGATCCGACGAGTGGCTTCCATCTCCAAGCCTTCCTGGGGTTCGCCCAAGGGAACTACGAAGTCACTGTGGGAAGCGTCACTGTCGGTGGGGACGACTCAGGCACAGGACCCGGCTTCGCCGTCGGCCTGGGCTACGATTTCTGGGTCGCGGAACAGTGGAGTCTGGGTGGCATGGCGCGCTTCACCTACGCCAAGCTCAACTACGATAACAACGGCGTCGAGGAGGACTGGACCGTCACGTCGCCCTCTCTGATCTTCATCGCGACGCTGCACTGAAGCCGCGCCCGGTGGCACGCACCAACTCCCGTCGTGCTAGTCTAGGCGGCATGCGCCTCCTGCGATGGACCACTGCGGTTGCTTGCGTGGCGCTTGCTACGTGCTCGGGATCCGAAGAGGGCGCGAAACCCGAAACGCCGAGCGACGCGGGCGCTGAGGCAGGCCTGGACGGCGGCCTCTGCAGCGCGCCCGGAAGTGTCAGCAAAGGCCCCTGGGTGGTGGGCGTGAAGGAAACCAGCGCCATCTTGCGCTGGGAAGCATGTAGAGAGGGCAGTGCGCCGGGCGTTACCCTCACGGCGGAAGGAGGGGGCACGCCGAAGGAGTACGAGGCAAGTGTGCGGCCCTTCGTCGTGAACAACACGTATAGCAGCCTCAACGTGAACGCACCGCCGGATTTGGCGGGCACGTACTACATGCACGAGCTCGCGCTGGACTCTCTCTCTCCCGCGACTTGCTACCGCTATCAGCTCGCCGAAGGTGCCGCGAACAGCGGTCGCTTCTGCACTGCCCGTGCGCCAGGAGATAGCTTCAAAGTGCTGGCGATCGGCGACACCAATCCCGCGCTCGGAGGCACCGCTGGCTTGCTCGCAGAGGCAGCCAAACACAACTATGACTTCACCATCCACGGTGGCGACATCCAGTATTACTTGTCGATTCTGGAAACCTGGGCGTCTTGGTTCCCCATCATGATGCCAATGTTTGCTCAAGGCGCGATCTTCCCAGCCCTGGGTAACCACGAATTCGAGAAGCCCGACGAGTACGAGCAGTATTTCCTGCGCTTCTTCGCCAAGGCAGGCTTTGACGGTACCGACGACTACTATCGCGTGCAGAGCGGAGGCGTTTGGTTCTTCGCTCTCAACAGCGAAGGCGACATGGACCCGGGCACGGAACAGTTCGTCTGGTTCGAAAAACAGCTGGCCGACGCTGCTGCCAAACCCGACTACCGCGGCTCAGTGGTGTATTTCCACAGACCGCTGGTTTCCTGCGGTCCCGTGAGTCAGCCGGACACTCGGCGCGCTGCGTATCAGCTGTTGTTCGAAAAGCATGGCGTCATCCTGGTCGCCCAGGCGCACGTGCACGGCTACGAACGCTTCGAGCTTCCTCATTCGACGGACGCTACGAAGACCGTGACCTACATCACCGTTGGTGGTGGCGGCGCCGCGCTACACGACCTCGACGAGAATATCGATCGGCCGACCTGCGCCATGCGCGCCGCGAAGGGCAGATTCTACAACTTCACCATCCTCGAATTCGGCCCCACGTCGCTCAAGGGCCGCATGTTCGACGTCAATGGCGTCGAGCGGGACACCTTCGAGAACCCGATATAGCCGGTAGCGTGGGTCCTTCTAGGGATTCACGCGCGGCCGGCAATGCGCGCAATCGGAACACGCTGTCGACCGGACTCTAATACTTCGGGCGCGCCAACGATGCACCAGTGTTCCCCGGCTTCGATGCGATCTTGCAACGCTTGCATGGCTTCGTGGTCTGCGCTGTCCACGTGACTTTCGGGTTCGGGGCGCGCAACCCTTCCGCGGGGATCCCGCGCCAAGTGATAGAGCGTTTCCGCTTCGAGTTCTACGCGATAGGTGAGGGACCATGCTTCGCTGTGCGCCGGCGTCCACGCCGTCAACAGCTCAAGTGGCCCCATGCGCGTGTGGATGTGCAAGGCGCGGCTGGCCCATTGCGTCACGCCGATCTGTCGCGCTGCTCGATACACCGAAAGCCCCGTGGCTTTGGTGAGGCCGCCCAGCCCGGAGAGTTTGTCCCCGGGGATCTGCGGTGCCAGACTCGCCAAGTTGTGGCCGAGCCAGGTTCCGCGCTGATGGGTGGGAATGGCGATGAACATCGACAGTGGCACCAGCCCGGCGTAGTCGTCCGGCGGCGCGATCAAAGCGCGCGCCTCCGCACTCAAGCGCTGCGCCAAGCAGCCGAACCCGGCGATCCCACCGGGCAATTCCGCGCCATCTACGAATACCCAGCGGGGCATCGGCATGCCTTCGGGTCCGAAGGTGAGCGTGTCTAGGCGCCGCAAGAGTTCCAGGAACGGCGCGGAGCGCGTCTTGAGCGGATCGAAGACGTGCTCCGGGTTGACGGACAACCCAAAGGGTGACAGGTCGAGGTGGTTTCGGTTTTCCGGCGTCGCGACGACGAAGGGCACCAGTTCCCTAAGCAAGCGTGGGTTCCGTGGCGCGAGACTCACGGCGCCGCCTCCCAACGCAGGGGAATGTGCTGACTACCGTCGCGGGTTTCAGGTTGCCCCACGATGCTGGCGCGTTGTCCCGCCTCAATGCGCGTTTGTGCCGCTTGGTGCATCTGCGTGTCTCCGGCCGCTAGCCATTGGATGTCGCCAAGGATCGGCGGTGTGTCGGCAAGCGCACGCTCGATGCAAGCCGCATTGGCTTCGAAGCGAAACACGCAGGTCGCGGCGCGGGTGTGCGCAGGCAAGTGGGCGGCCAGAACGGATAGTGGTGCAAACCGAGCTGTCGCGCTGAGATGGCGCGAGCCCCATTGCACCGTACCGGTCACCTGACGTGCACGCAGTGTGGCGACGGAAAGCGCCAGAGTGGCCACGTCAATGGCGGCGCCCAAGAAGGCTGCCGCCACGTCGAAGGCGCATAGGGAAAACCCAAGCCACTCGTGCTCGGTGAGTGTGGGAATGGCCATGTACATGGAAAGCGGGACTAGCTCTGCGTCGCTGACCTGCCCGAAATTGCTTCGCAGGTCCTCGGGCACCTCGCCGGCCCGGGCCGCAAGCCCCAGCACGGCACCCGGTAGCTCGGCGCAGTCGTAGAACGCCCAACGCGGCATCGCCATGCCTTCACGCCCGAAGGTGGCGGCGTCGAGTTGCTCCAAACGATCCAGGAAGGGAGCACTAGCGCGGCGCATAGGATCGAAAATGTGCTGAGCTGCGAAGCTGTGGCCCAAAGGCGCAAGGCACAAGCGCTGCTGCAGCGCGGGTGTGGCCACCAGATACGGCAAGAACTCCATGGTCTCTGCTTCGCCCCCAGCGAGCGTACCCGAAGCGATCCTACCCTGGGCTGCGCTCCGTCATTGTACTTGAGGGTGCGGGCGGGATCGAGCGTGCTCCGGGCCCTTGAAGGATCGGCGTTTGTCGCGGCCCTGGCGACCTAGGGTGTTTTGGCAGTAGGCTCTCGGCCGTGAGCCTTGGTTCGAAGAGCTTGTTTGGGGTCGTGGCGTGTGGCAGCGCTGGGCCGCTCATCTCGAACAAGGCCTCCGGGTGCGACGGCTGCAAGAAGGGGGGACTAGTACATCCACGCCGCGAAAGCGCCGCGACCGGGGCCCACTCCTCCGCAGGGAGTTCGCGGTCGCCATGCAACGTGCTTGCACCGGGCTGGTCGCCAGGTGCGGCGACTACGCGCAGTCGCCAGAACTAGCGCCGCGCCGAGAAGCGTCAGGCACGTGGTTTTGGCGCGCCCGCTGCCTTCGCGGTAGGCTTCCGCGCATGTTGCGCGCCTACTCGTTTTGTCTCGTGTGCCTAGGTTTCTTCGTCGGCGCCTGCGGCGGCAGTGACACTTCGGATCCGGATGGCTCCGGCGGCAGCGCCGGCAGCGGCGCCACCGGGGGCGGCTCGGGCAGTGGTGGCAAGGCGGGCGGGGGCGGCAGCGCTGGCAGCGGCGGGAGCGCGGGCAGTTCCGGCGCAAGCGGCAGCGGCGGTGGTGCGGGCCAGGGCGGCTCCGCTGGCGGTATTGCCTGCGGCAAAGCGTTGACGTGCGCTGGCGCGGATGTGTGCGTCGAGGTGACCTACGAGCCCGGGAACTGCACCCCGCTCGGGGATCCCAACGGCAAGTGCCCCACTGATAAGTTTCAAACGTTCTGCGGTGGCGCTGGCGGAGTCTGCTGCTGTGATCCGCCGCCCCCCACCACCTACAGCTGCAACCCCGGCAGCGGCTGCGCGGGGGCGGTGACTTGCCAATGCATCACCTGCCCGGATAGCAAGATGTGCACGCCTGTCGGATCCGAAACGTCCGGCGTTTTTCGATGTGAGGAGCCGCCGAAACCCTGATCGGCTCAGAATCCAAGGCGGCGGCCGCCACGGCGTGCCGGATTTGACGCGGAACTGCGTGCCGCGCCCGGCTTCGGAGGAAAGCCCGATGGCATCGGCACCAAGCGAGGCTTGGGTGTGTCGAAGCCTGTCATCTTGTAGTGTTGCCACTTGCCGCCGAGTTCGACGTTCAGGCTTTGTCCTTGGGGCTCAAGCTCAAAGTGGTTTTTCGGAAGACGGAGTTGTTGCACGACCCGCCCGTCGGAACGACGGATCACGCGCAGGAAGGCACGCTCACCAGTAAAGCCGTAGCCCGCAACCAGATGATCGCCGACAACGCGAAAGACGTTGTTGGAGACCAGCGGAAGCGTGCGCCACAATACTTTTCGGGATGATGGGTCGGCGGCAACTAGCCTCGAACACAGACCGCCGGCCTGTCTGGAGTAAGACTGACAGGCTTCGTTGAAGTACACGGTTCCGTCCGCGTAGCGCACGTCCTGAACTTCCAAATGGCTGGCGCGTGAGAGTAGCGGGTTGAGCGGTAGGGTGGCCAGCGGCCGCCCGTCGCAGGCAAAGAGACGGACTTCGAAGTCCGCGTTCGCATCTCCATCTTTCGGCGCCGAGCGGTAGAATGCGAGGTATCCGCCTGGGATGGGGTCGAGCACATTGAGCTCCATACCGCCCTGGGTCAGCGGCACGAAGAGCGGCACCTCGGGGCCTTCCCAGTGCCGCCCGTCTTTTGGAAGCCAGCTGCCGCCTTGGTGTGTGCGCAAGCGCAACCAGCGTTCGGGTTTGTGGCGTGGCGGGGACTCGACCTTGAAGACTCCTGCGCGGCGCACGGCGGGCAGTCCCTGTGGCCTGGCACACGGACTCAGCGTTGCCTTGCCTGCTTTGGCGATGGCCGGCGTCCTGGGCGCGGTTCGGCTCGCCTTCGGTTTGGGCGCGTGGCGGACGGTGGGGGATCGCTCGGTCGGGGAGTGCGAGGACGCGGAGCCCGAGGTCGCAATGGCGGTGAGCAGAGTGGCGGCGGCGAGTAGGGAGGTCCTCATAGTCAATCCGACGTCGCAAAGATCGTTCCGCTTCAAATGCGACTGAATCCTCGAACGAAACATCGCATGTGGGCCCGAATGTGACCCGCCGTTCATGCCAGTGTGGTGTGGCGCGATTGGCACGGTCGAGGCGCATTTCAGCGATCAGCAGCGAAGCCAGCGGGCATCGCGCAGGGCTCTGAGAATTGGGTGTAAGGTCCTCGGATGCTTGGCGTTGTCTGATACGCTCCGCGCGTATTCGTGCCGTTATGTCCGTCTCCCAGCGCTTTCACCAAGCGGCCTTCATTGCCGCCTTTTCCTTCGCACTCGGGGCCTGTGGGGGGAATAAACCCGCTCAGTCGCGGAGCGAGCCTCCCGCCACGGAGCAGAGCTCGAGCGCTTCGCAGCGCGAGAAGGTGGCTATCACTGTCTACAACCAGAATTTCGGTCTGGTGCGAGAGATCCGTAGCGTGCAGCTGGGCAAGGGGCGCGTTTCGTTGGAGTACCAGGACGTGTCGGCCCACATCCAGCCCGAGACCGTGCACATCCGCAGTCTAGATCGCGCGGACGCGCTTTCCGTGTTGGAGCAGAACTACCGCTACGACTTGCTGAGCCCGGAGAAGCTGCTGGAGAAATACGTCGGCAAGACGATCAAGGTCTATCGCTACAACGAGGAAACGGGCACCGAAGAAGCGTTCAACGCGGAAGTGCTTTCCGTCGAACAAGGCACGGTTCTGAAGATCAACGGCGAAGTGACCTACAACTTTCCCGGGCGCTTTGCGTTTCCCGAAGTACCAAAGAACCTGATGGCCAAACCCACGCTGGTATGGCTGCTGAAGAGCGGACTGCCGCGCCAGCGCGTCGAGGTCAGCTACCTGTCGGGAAATCTGAACTGGGTCGCCGACTACGTACTGACAGTAGACGACAAAGACACCGCAGGCGATCTCACCGGCTGGGTCAGTCTCACGAACAACAGCGGCACCAGCTACGAACAGGCCGAGCTCAAGCTAGTTGCCGGCGACGTGCAGCGCGTGCGCGCCGCCATGGATTCCTCAGTCATGCAACTGAAGTCGGCCGAGAAGGACGGCCGCGGAGAGCGACAGCAATTCCAAGAGGAAGGTTTCTTCGAGTACCACCTCTACACCTTGGGTCGTCCGACGGATCTGCTCGACAAAGAGAAAAAGCAAGTCACGCTGCTCGAAGCCGCCGGCATTGGCGTTGAAAAGAAGCTGGTGTTCTTTGGCGCGCAGCATTTCTACCGAGGCAAGTACGGCCAGGTGATGCAAAACCAAAAAGTGGGTGTGTACCTGGACATCGAGAACAGCGAAAAGAACCAAATGGGCATGCCGCTGCCCGCGGGCATCGTGCGCGTCTACAAGGCGGACAAGTCTGGCGCCAAGCAGTTCATCGGGGAAGACCGCATCGACCACACCCCCCGGGACGAAGAACTCCGAATCAAAATGGGGGAAGCCTTCGACGTTGTGGGCGATCGCAAACAAATGGAATGGCGCACCCTGGGGGGCTGCGCGTCCGAGAGCAGTTGGGAGATCGAGCTGCGCAACCACAAAGACGAGGGCATCCGTGTGGACGTGGTGGAGCCCATCGCCGGTGATTGGGAGATCCTCGAAGAGAGCCACAGACACGTGAAAGAGGACTCGAAGACGTTCCGATTCGATGTGAGCGTGCCTGCTCGCGGGAAGACCACAGTGACCTATCGCGTCCGTGTCCGTTGGTGCTGATCATGAGTATACGAAGCCTTCGCATCCGTCCCATTGGGCCCCTCTTCTTGTGTCTATTTGCCGCGCTCGGCGTCGGCTCCGCGACCGCCGCTCCTGCGGAAAAGGCATCCAGCGCCGCAGACCGCAAAGAAGTTAGCATCACTGTCTACAATCAGAACTTCGGTTTGGTGCGGGAAGTGCGCGAACTCAGCTTGGGCACCGGGCAAGTGGCGCTCGCGTTCAAAGACGTCGCGTCGAAGATCCAACCCGAGACCGTCTCCATCAAGGCCGCCGGCGGTGGATTGAGTGTGCTCGAGCAGAACTACCGCTTTGACTTACTGACGCCCCAAAAGCTCTTGGAGAAGCACGTTGGCCGCCAAGTGAAGCTGCATCGCTACAACGAGCGATTAGGCAAAGAGCAGTCGTTCAATGCAGAGTTGCTCAGCGTGGCGGGGGGCACGCCGGTCTACAAGATCGGTGGCGAAGTGACCTACGGCTTTCCGGGTCGAGTGAGCTTTCCGAGCGTGCCGGACAATCTGATGAGCAAGCCAACCTTGGTGTGGCTGCTCGAGAACAAGCGGCCCAAACAGCGCGTCGAAGTGACGTATCTGACCCGCAACATGACCTGGAAAGCGGACTACGTCTTTGTCATCAACGACAAGGACACGCTCGGTGACCTCACAGGCTGGGTTACGCTGAACAATACTTCTGGCGCCAGCTACGAAGGCGCAAAGCTGAAGCTCGTGGCCGGGGATGTGCAACGCGTCTCGGACGGGACTCGATACCCTTCGGGTAGGGCTTCTGCGGCAGGCGGCAAATCCAAACGCCAATTCAACGAAGAAGGCTTCTTCGAATACCACTTGTACACGCTCTCACAGCCCACCGACGTGCTCGAAAATGAGCAAAAACAGGTCACGCTCCTCGAAGCCCAGAACGCCAAGGTGAGGAAAAAGCTCATCTACTACGGTCAGCAGTACTGGTACCGCAGTCGCTACGGTGAGGTGCAGAAGAACCAAAAGGTCGGCGTGTATCTAGATCTGGACAACAGCACCCAGAACGGTCTGGGCATCGCGCTGCCCAAGGGCATCGTGCGTGTGTACAAGGCGGACAAGAGCGGCGCCAAGCAGTTCATCGGCGAGGACAGCATCGACCACACGCCGCGGGACGAGCGGGTGCGCATCAAGATGGGCGAGGCCTTTGACGTGGTGGGGGACCGCAAGCAGATGTCGTGGCGCACTTTCGGTAGCTGTACTTCGGAGAGCCAATGGGAAATTGAGTTGCGCAACCACAAGGACACCGCCGAACGTGTGGAGGTCTTCGAACCCGTCGGCGGCGACTGGACCGTGTTGGACTCCACGCACCCGCACAAGAAGAAAGACGCCTTTACCTTCACTTTTGACGTGAATGTCCCAGCGCGCGGCAAAACGAAGATCAGCTATCGCGTGCGTGTGCGTTGGTGTTAGGCCGAAGTCTGTAGCTGCGCTCGCGCACCAGAGCGTCCGCGCGCCAGTGACCGCTGCGCTGCTTGTGGTACGATTGGGTGCATGCGCCCGTTCACCTTTGCCGTGTGTCTGCTTGCTTTCGGCTGCTCCGCGCCGGAGTTTCGGAGCGAAGCCGCATCGGACGCAGCGGCCGGCAGTGGCGGCGCGAGTGGCGGCGCCAGCGGCGGTGCCTCGGGTGCGGGGGCCGGCGCGAGTGGCGGTGCTGCGGGAACTGGCGCCGGTGGTAGTGGTGGCCTCGCGGGCAACGGCGGCACTGCGGGCAACAGTTGTAGCGGTTTGGATGTGTGCGCTCCCCCGGTGCCAACCAGCTGGATCGGGCCACTGACTTTTGCAGCATCGCCGACCAAGCAAGCGTGCAACTCGGGCTGGGTCGAGAACACGAGCTTCGACGCCAAGCTGGGGCTGAACGGTGGGAAGGCCGGTTGCAGCTGCTTGTGCGGAGGTAACGCGTCGTGCGCCAGTACGGTGGACGTCACCGCCTACAGCCAATCCTCCTGTGCCACCGCGCCGATTTGCGAAGCTACAGCCCAAGTTGGGTCGTCCTGTGTCACGTTTTCCGATGGTTGCGGTAGCCGAATCAAGATCGGACCGCTCACAGTCAGCACTGCGGGCTGCGCGCCTGCTTCCAGCAAACCGCCCACGGCGACCTGGGACAACCTGCTGTCGGATTGCTCCCCCGCGGCAAACGGCGCCAGCTGCGGCGACGGCGGTCGCTGCGTGCCGCCGTCGCCGGCGCCGTTCAGCGGCCTGTGCATCGCAATGAGTGGCGACGTGCCGTGTCCGAACAGCGGCTACACGGAAAAGCAGCTCGCACACTCCAGCTTCGCCGACGGCCGAAGCTGCGACGGGAAGAGCTGCAGCTGCACGGCGTTCGGCTTGGGAAATGTGCGCGGGTATTCTGAAAAGGGGTGCGTGGGTGGCTCGACGCCGATCCCCGTGACTCTCGGCACCCAATGCCATCCGACCACAGGCACGAGCGGCTTTCGGTCAGTGAAGTACGACGCCGGGGGGCTGCTCCTGCATCCCGCAGGGCAGTGCGGCGTTGCAGGGCGCACTCACGGCAACGAACCCAATCACCTACTGCTGCGTGAAGTAGCCGCTGCCGCGCGTGCGTGTACTGGATAACTTCGGCGACGGCATCGTGATGCGCCTGGCAAAGTAGCGCAAGTGCCGGCCAATTCCGGGGACGCCGGGACCTGATACACTCGGGCCCGTGCGCGTATTCGTCGTGATGCTGTTCTTGGCCGTGCCGGCATGTAGCGTGGATGCGCGTGGGGATGGCGAAGGGGGACACTCCGGTGCCGCGGGAGCTGGCGGAATCATGGACGCCGGCACTGGCGACAGTGCGGCGGGCGCTTCCAGCGGCTCTGGCGGAATCGTCGGAACGGGCGGCGCTGCCGGCGCTGGAGGGATCGCGGGAGACGGCGGAAGTGCGGGCGCGGGTGGCAGCAATGATTGCCCGCGTGCGAAGGTGGCCGTTTCCGGAGGGAATACCCTCAACGTGCGGCCAACTCCCTCGACGGCGCAAGAACCGGTCGCCGAATTGAACGACGGAGACATCGTTGACGTACTGGCACAAGTACAGGGGGAGTCCGTGCAGGGCACCTCGCTTTGGTTTCAGATCGCACAACCAAGCGGATACATCACCAGCGCCTTCGCCAGTTGTACCCAAGAGCTTCCGCCGGCGGGCTCAAACTAGGTCTAGATAGTTCGGAGCCCACGTGCGAAGGAGCCGGCCCTGGGGCGTGGTACAAGGGGCTAGATGACTGGGGCGGGACCCGCTGCCACGATCCACGCCCGATGGACCCGGAACATCGTGGCCTTGGCAGCTGCTGAAGGTGCGGACGCGCAGTCGTTGTGGCAGGCGGGGGCTCTCGATCCCGATTGCATCGGGGAGGAAGTGCCGGAGCGAGCACACTTCCACCCAGAGCCTCGATGGGAAGCTGGCCCTGGCGGACGATGCGCTGTCGACGTTCCTCGTCACGCAGCTAGATGAACTGGCAAACACGCAGGTCTTGACGCAACCGCTCATAGAAAAGGTGCGGCGCGCCATCAGCGGGCTTCTGCCCGGCGGGGCTCCGAAGCTTGAAGCAGTTGCGGCGGAGCTTGCCATGAGCAAGCGTACCTTGCAGCGCCAGCTTTCGTCCGCCGACACGAACTTTGCCCAACTGGTCGACGAGACCCGGCACCTTTTGGCAAAGGAGCTTCTGGCACAGCGACAGCGGCCCGTAGGCGAGATTTCGTTCCTACTCGGCTTTTCCGAGCCAAGCGCCTTTCACCGAGCCTTCAAGCGCTGGACAGGGACGACTCCCACACGCTTTCGCGGCGGCTGACGGCGTCGTCGGTCAGGGTTTTGGCGGCTGGCGTCACTGCGCTGGGTCGCCATTTGCGGGCAGCTTGTTGGGGTGATGTCGAAAACCGCATTCGTTTCTCGATCGCTGGCGGCAGTGCTCTACCCGGCGCTGCTGTTGGGAGGCTGCGCACTTGCCTCAGCGCTGCTGCACTATCGCTTGGGGGAGGCAGTGACGGGCGCTTTGACGCTCTTGGTCGTCGTGGCGGTGCTGTCATTTTTCGAGCATGTCATGCCGTATACGCCAGCTTGGCGGCCCAACAGACGCACGGTGCGCATTGACCTGACTCACTCTTTGATTTCCGCAGCGGTGGCGTCGCCCCTGGTGCGCATCACGGGAGTGGTTTTCGCCGCCTGGCTCGGGGGGAAGCTGAGCGGCTTGCTCGGCAGCACGCTGTGGCCATCGACCTGGCCCCTGGCGCTTCAGGTTGCCCTCGGGGTCATCGTCGCAGATTTTGGTGTGTATTGGGCGCACCGCTGGATGCATGCCACGAGCGTGGGGTGGCGCGTGCACGCCGTGCATCATTCGCCGACGCGGCTCTATGCGGTCGCCGGCGGGCGCTCCCACCCGCTGAACGCAATCTTCACGCTGACCTCAGAGGCGGTTCCCGTTGTCTTGCTCGGGATCACTCCGGAGGCGTACATGCTCTTGCTCGTTTTCAAGGCGGTCAACGGCATGCTGCAACACTCCAACATCGCCATGACGCCCGGTCCGCTCAGCTACGTGATCGCCACGTCCGACGTCCACCGGTTCCACCACGCCACGGACTTGCGGGAGTCCAACAGCAACTTCGGCAACGCCACCATGATCTGGGACCATGTCTTCGGCACCTTCTACCTGCCGCATCGGCGTCCAGCAGCGTCCGTCGGTATCGCAGATGCCGACGTCCCAGAGTCGTACTTCGCGCACTTGCTCACGCCGTTTACCCTCGACCGCTATGCACGCGTTGGCATGCCGAGGCGTTCGCAGGCGGACGCGCCGCCGCTCTGACGCTGACAGATCGCGTCCGCGCTATCCTCGTGGCATTGGCGTTCGTGGCGCACGATGGGGGTTTCCAACGTCGAAAGCCGCGACGTCCAGCCGCGCGGGATCGCTGCCATGATTTCCCGATAGTAGTTCACGCCAAAGTAGCGCCAGCCCTCCGGTAGAGAACCGGTAATGAGCGTACGCATCGCCCAACGCGTGACCGTCTGCTCGTCGTCGGACGCGTGACTGAGACCGCGGGTGAGCAATTGCTCCGCGCCAATCACCATGGCTTCTTCCGCGAAGAGCCGGATCATCTTCGATCGGCGGGCTTCCGGCTGGGCGTCCGGGTAACCCTGCCATGCCCCCTTTTCGTTGACCAACGGAGCGCCGTCGCCTAGGACCTGATGCAATTCCGCGTGCAGCGTCGTGCGCGGATTCGGCGACTGCTCCGCCTCGCTCGCATGGCAGGGAGGAGGCGATCGTAAGACATGTGCGGTGGACGCCGCGAACAGCTTTCTGGAGTCTTCTAGCGAGTGCGGCATCACCTGAGTCACGACGTCGGGCACACTCGAGATCCGGTCGCGCAGAAAGTACAGGTCTTCCAGGTTCTTGTGCCAGTGCCAGATGTCGTAGATCAGCCCGACCTGCTTGGTGATCATCAGGAACGCTGCGGGGGCGACGATCAGTGTCCCAAGGACGGGCTCCTCGATGCTGGCTTCGTTCCGGAAAGCATGAACGATTTTTGCCCACTCAGGAGCGACATCGGTGTTGACGACCTCCACGATGGCGCCGTCGTACTGGAAGCATGCCCTGCGTGGCCGCACGACCGCGTCCTCCAATGGAGGCAGGCGCTTCGAGAGTGCGCGGATCTCTTCGGAGCTGCCGAACAGATCCCAATCCAAGGGAGGGCGGAAGTCCGGGAAGTAGTGGACGATCGCCCGACTTCCGATCAGCAGCATGCGGTCGCGATCAGGCGAATTTGAAGCCGGTCGCCAGGTCCAATACGTCGCGTGTGCGCTGATGGCCCTCTGCGGGGAGTGTCTCCGCACCCGGCACGAGGGGAGCCTTCAGCTCGAAGGTGTGATCCCTTGGCAGTAGCAAGCTCGTGCAGGTCCCGGTGGTGGCATTGCAGAACTTGCCCTGAGCCTTGTAGCAAGACTGGAACCAGCTCGACTCCCAGGAGCCGTTCGTTTTACACGCATAGATGATGGTGTCTTGCGAATACTGTCCGCACTTGAAGGTGCCCGGAAGGCACTGCACACACTTCGAGTTGAGACACTTGGATGTCGTACCAGTGCAACTGGTTTGAAGCGTCCAGTTGCCGTTGGTGCATACTTCGATGGTTGAATTGCTGGCGCCGCACTTGGTGGGCGCCGGAACGGGCGCATTGCACTTGACGGCATCTTTGCCGTTGCAAGCCCACTTGCCGCACTGCAGGCACGCCGCATTGGGCGCTCCGGCCAGCGAGGCACAGCCGCCACAGGCGTTCTGCTGGAAATTCTTGTTGTTGTCGTCGCAGTCCGTACCGGGAGCCTCGGTGCAGTCGATGCTGCCTTGCCCGTCTCCGTCCGCGTCCTTTGCCTTGACGACGTTCCCGACACATTCGCAATCGGGGTCTGACGTCGTGCACGAGCTTCCGCCGGTGCCCCCGCTGCCGCTCGCGCCGGCCGTGCCACCGCTGCCTGCGCTGCCACTCGCACCGGCCGTGCCACCGCCGCCTGCGCTACCACTCGCACCTGCGCTGCCGCCGCCGGTACCGCCACTGCCTGCGCTACCGCCACCGGTTCCGCCCGACGCACCACTGCCTGCGCCACCGCCGGTCGATCCGGCGTCCGCCGGGTTATTGTTGTCGAATTTGCGATCTCCGCCTGAGCAGGCGGCGAGCACGAACGCTGCGCAAAGGCCGAGACCGAACCGGCGCCGTGGACGGGATGCGGGGGTGATGGGCGGCGAAGCTAGTTTCGATGACACGCCCGCAGTGTAGCGGATTCTCGGCGGCGCCGCATCCCGAGCACGGCCAGGAGCATCAGCGCCGCAACACCGTTGCTCGGCGCAGAGGACGCGGCGCGACAGCCGCAGCCGCCATCCTCGTCAGAGCCGGGGGCGGTCCCGGTGCTACCCGCGCTTCCGCCTCCTACACCCGGATTCGCTCCGGAACCCGGCGCGGCGCCGGCACCGGCATTGGCGCCGCCGCCCGCGCTGCCCCCACCGGCGCCACCGCCCGCGCCCGCGCCCGCGCCACCGCTTCCAGCGAAACCACCCGTGCGCGGCCCATAGATCGGAACCGTCGCGCCGGATTCGTACGCACCCAGATCGGGCGCACTGCCCGCGAACCCGTCGTTGACGTTCGCGAGCGCAACTCCTTTGTCGACCGCCGCCGAGCCTGGCTTCAGGCGCAGATCCGGAGCAGGGACACCAGGAAACGGGTTCTCTGGAAAGGTGACGCTCGCGGTGAACACCGACAGGTCGACTTGTACGGCGTTCTTCTGGCTCGTGAGGCTCTTCAGCTCGGCAAGGCTGGAGAAATTCACGTCCGCGATGTCGCCACTGAATTTGTTCGTGCCGATGGATCCAAGGCCGTCGTAGTCGAAGCTGCAGTCGCTCGTGGCCGCGGGCAAATGCAGGACTCGTCCGGTGCCGTTTGAATAACCTCCATAGTTGCCGCCTCCAGTGCCGCCGATGAACAGGTTATTGCGGAACACCGCGCGCGACCACGGCACACTGGCAAAGACGGCAAAGGCGTCGCCGCTCTTCACGACGGTGTTGTGCAGGCCAACATCGCCGGAGCTGCCTCGGTGCAGCTTGAACGGCGAATAGATGATGTTGAACATCACGTTGCGAATGAAATATGCCGGACCACCTAGGCTGGGCTGGGAGCTCATGCCCACGAAGCTGTTGGCAGCCAAGTTCCGGTACACCCGCACGTTGCCCATGGTGAAGTCCGCCTCGATAGCGTCATCGGCGCAGATATCGAGGTCATTGCCGTAGATGTCGATGGACACCTGGTTGACGGCGTTCGAGTCCTCGAGGGTGGAAATGCAATCCCGGAAGCCGACGACGCGGTTGTAACAAATCACGTTGCCTGGTCCCGTGAGCTCCACGCCTTCTCCCAGGTTGTTGCCGTTGGCGCCGACGGTGCCGCTGGCCCACGTGGTCGGACCGTTGATGACGTTGTCGCAGATGACGGTATTTTTCGTGCCCGGACCCAGCGCCTGGATGCCGTGATCCGGCGTGTTGATGGTGCAGCCAGTCACGGCGAGGCTTTCGGAGTCGTTGAACTTGATCTTGCCGTTGATGGTCAGGCCTTCGAGGTACACGTACTTTCGGCCGTCCAAGCGGACGTCCCCGGCGAACACGGCCTTGCCGGCATTCTCCGCTCGAATGACGATCGGGGCTGCAGCCGTCCCATCGCTCGTGAATGTGAAGCCGGAGTAGGACCCGTCCGCCAGCAGGAGCACGTCGCCGGGTTGCGCGGCTGCGGCGGCGCCGTCAAAGCTGGCGCTGGTAACGTTCTTGATGGTTGCTCCCGCGGCCGCCGCCGGGACGGCACGAGTCGTCGCCGTCAGTGTTTGTGTGGCGTTGCCCCCGTCCGCGTCCGCAAGGGTAAGCTCCACCTCGTAGCTGGTGGCGGGACTCAGCCCGAAAATACTCCCTGCGTGGCGGTTCTGCCAGGAGTGTCCTTCGCCGCTGCCCGCCGGCACACGCATCAGCGGCTGAGCGTCGAGCCAGGTCGTGCTCCCTTGTTTGCGATAGCGCACAGCGACCGTGCCGTTCGCGTTGCTGTCGCCGGACACGAGCCACTCGAGGGAGAGATTTTCCAGCGTGGGGTAGGGAGCCGAAGCGGCACCCGCGGTGGTGGCCGTCTGCGCTGACGCAACTCCGCACCACAGCACGAGAGTGCCCACCCCCAACAGACCCGTAGTCGTCCTTGAAACCAAACGCTGCATGCCCACAGCCTAACCGACTTCAGACCGAAGCAGAATGCGCTAGTAGTCCTCGCACACGTAGGCGACGGATTGCTTGCAGCTCACTTCGCTCCACTCGCCCGCGGCGTTCATCTGCATGCAGTCGTTGGATCCCGACCCGGTTGGATGCTTCTGCGCCCAATTCGTGTAGACGCCGCCCACGACGCTGCCGTTTTGGCCACCTGTCCAAACCTGCGCGCCGTCGGGAAACGACCAGTCGCCTTCGGTCGTCCAGTCTGTGGCGCCGAGCCAGAGCGCGCCCAGACCCATGCCCGTCGCTGTTTGCCGCAGCCAGTCGTTTTCTGCCGCGTCGTTCGGGCGTGTCAGGCGCATCTTTTGCGAGATGCAGTCCGCTGCCGCGTCGCTGAGTTCTTTGGTCGTGCTGCAGAAGGAATAGCCGTGCTCGAAGTATTCCTGTCCCGTACAGCCCGGGCTGCAGACGCCGTTGTCGGCCTTGCCGTCACAATCGTCGTCGCGTCCGTTGCACACTTCGACGCTGCAACTGACGCCGCCGCTGCCTCCGCCGCTGCCAGTCGGGCCCCCATCGCCCCCATCCACCTTGCCCGGAAAACCGCCACCCGAAAGCCCGCCGCTGCCAGCGATCCCCGTGCCGCCGCCCGTGGCCGCGGCATCGCCCGCTCCCTCATCCACCGCTTCACTCGTGGCGCAGGCTACGGCCGCGAGGCTCGCAATCAGTGCAAAGCTGTGGATCCGGCGGAGCATGGCAGGATCGAGTGTACACAGAATGGGGCGCCGCGGGGATCTCGCTAGAATGGATGCATGACCTACGTGATGGTGGACATCGAAGCCGACGGTCCGATCCCGGGAGACTACTCAATGGTGTGTTTCGGGGCGGTGATCGTGGAAGCAGCGTTGGATCGGACGTTCTATGGGAGGCTGCGGCCGATCTCCGAGCAGTGGGTTCCCGAGGCGCTTGCGGTTAGCGGATTTTCCCGGGAGCAAACCCTGGAGTTCGATGAACCCGAATCCGTGATGCGGGCGTTCGCCGCATGGCTGGAGCAACATTGCGCTGGGCAGCGGGTGTTCATTGCCGACAACAACGGCTTCGACTGGCAATTCATCAACTGGTACTTCCACCACTTCACCGGCGGAAATCCCTTTGGCTTCAGCTCCCAGAATCTAGGATCGCTTTACAAGGGGCTAGTGCGAGATACGTTCCAAAACTTCAAACACTTGCGTCAAACCCGCCATACTCACCACCCCGTCGACGACGCTCGCGGCAACGCCGAAGCCTTGCTGACGATGCAGCGCGAGCTGGGCTTGAAGATCCGCCTGGACTAATGCCTAGTGGCGGCGCCGCCCGGAAACGCGGGCTACTCCCTGCGTCGAAAGCGACGGGCGGCCGTCTGGTATAGTCCCAATGGCACCGCCTTCGCCGCTTTCGAGCGTGCTGGTGTGGGAGTATGCACCGCTCAATGTTGTCGCCACTTCACCGCCTTTGGCCGTTCTTGGCGGCGCTCTGTTACGTGGGCTGCGCCGGCGAACAGGAGGCCTCCGAAGGCTCCATCGCGACCAAAGCCGCACCAGCGAACCGCGCGCCCACGACGGCAACTGCGGTTGCGAGAGTGCCACCCGCGGCGGCGAGTGCCGGGACGGAAGCGCCGAAGATACTCACGTCGGTTCGCCCTGCAATTGCTGGTTGCCGCGAGCAAGCGCCTCAAGAGTTCCTGCTGCGCAAAGGACAGCTTGCGAAGATCGGCGCATCGGCCGAAGAGCAGCGGCGGATCGAAGCCGCTCGCAAGCGTGCCGTCGACTATCGCACGCGCCAATATGGGCGCTTTCCGGGTTTCGGCAGTCGTCGCGACAATCCGCATCCACCGCAGTTCTACGCCAAGCGCACCACCTTCATGGGGCTGCCCCTGGTCTTGCATCGCAAGGTCGTGCCCGCCCTCGCCTGCGTTGAAGCCGCGCTGAAGCGCGACTGCGCCAAGCACCCGTATCAGCCAAGACGCACGAGCGGCTTGCGCATGGAGCACACCTTCAAGGACTACGAAGTTTCCAACCACGTCTACGGCATTGCCCTCGACATCGACTCGCACCTCAACCCCTGTTGCGGCTGCGTCGGCAAGTGGAGCCAGAACCCGGCTTGCAGCAAGAAGGTCACTTCGGTCTACGAACGCATGGCGATGCCACGCTGCTGGGTGGAAGTTTTCGAGCGCTATGGCTTCTACTGGCTCGGCCACGACGAACTCGAAGACACAATGCATTTCGAGTTCCTGGGAGATCCCGAATTGCTCTAGAGCTTCGTGGCGAAGAGCAGCGTTTCATGCTCGCCGCCTTGCCTGTTTTCAGTGAGCAGCAGGGGCGCTCCGGAAACGTCGGAGCCGCGCGATTGTCACGCGCGG
>CBDUPW010000032.1:0-41503 GCA_965369205.1 uncultured Polyangiaceae bacterium
TCCCACAACGCGTCGGAGCTTTCCAGCTCCCGCAGCTTTGCCGCGTCGAATCCAAGACACGGCATGAACAACGCGCTGCGCACGGAAACGCTGCGAGCGGGCTCGGCGAGAGCTCGCATGACGAGCGCCAGTTCGGCCGCTTCGGCGCTTTCGAATACACTGCGATCGCCCACGAGCACCGCGGGAATGCCGACCTTCGACAGGGCAGCCTGCATTTCCGCTGCCTGCTTGTTGGTGCGCGTTAGGACGGCAATATCCGCCGGGCGCAGCGCACGCTTTTCCAGACGCGCCTTGGAGGCAAGTAGATCCGCGATGTCTGCGGCCACGCGCGCCGAAAGCTCCGCATCCACGGCACCCTTGTGGAGGGGGTTGTTGTTGTCCGACTCGGCACGCTCGATGAAGGCAATGTCGAGGGCAGGCCGAGTCCGCGCCTCGAAGCTAAGTAGGTCGACTGCGTCCGGGCGCGGGGTGATCGGGGCGTAGGCGATCGCCGGATCAACGAAAGGCGCAGCGACCCCTTCGAATAGCACATTCTGAGCGTGCACCAGACTCGGATCCGCTCGATAGCTAGTCGTGAGCCCATAGCGATTCTTCCCCACATTCCGACTGGCTTTCAGATACGAGAACACGTCCGCGCCACGGAACGCGTAGATGGCCTGTTTGGGGTCACCGATCATGAAAAGAGTCGTGGCGTCTTCAGCGTAGAC
This sequence comes from uncultured Polyangiaceae bacterium, assembly GCA_965369205.1. GTDB lineage: Bacteria > Myxococcota_A > Polyangia > Polyangiales > Polyangiaceae > JACKEA01. Next base: position 708 of record CBDUPW010000032.1, read on the forward strand.
CCGCGATAGGATCTCATACTGCACCGGGTCCGTGTCTTGAAACTCGTCCACGAGCGCGACGGGGTACCGGTTGCGCAGCTGGGCGGAGAGCGTTTCTCCGGGCGCACGGAGCGCTTCACGTAGGCCAATCAGTAGATCATCGAAGGAGCGAACAGAAAGCCTCTCCTTGGCGGCGTGGAGACCGGCCGAAACCTTGCCCACCAACTCGACTTGCAAATGGCAGAGCTGCGCGTCCAAGTCGCTCTGGGCCGCCGCATGGGCCGAAACCAGGCGACCGATGCAGCTCAGCACCGGGTGTCGGGGCGCGCTGTGGCCCTTGTTGGTGCCGCGCTCTAGGGCGTCAGGACTCAAGATGTGCAGCACTTCTAGCTTGTCGACGGCCTTGCCACGGGCTTCGACCAGTCGCTCGGCCTCTGCGAGCGCTAGATCCACCCGTGCCGCTTTGTAGCTCTGTCGACTCAGCACGCCTGGCTGGAGCAATAGCCCCCGCAACGTCGGCCCATGCCCTGGAAATTCCCGTGCGAATGCCGTTCGCGCCGCCAGATACTCGTCAACTGCGCCGGGGTCAGGGCCGGCGGCGTCCGTTTGAACAAGCGTGTCGGGACTGGAAGTGGCAGTGCGAACCAGCGCGCTCACGTCCGCCACGTGCAAATGGCGTCGCGCTTCTCGCGCTACACTGGGCGGAGCGGCCGATAGCGCACGCACATATTCGTCGCGGGTAGCGTCTAGCAATAACTGCGATGTGTCCGTGAGCAGGTCCAGTCCGAAGCGCGCCCCGCTTTCAAAAGCGTGCTCCGACAACACGCGCTGACAGAAACCGTGGATCGTAAAGATTGCCGCGAGATCGAAGTCCGACAGCGCACGGGCAACGCGCCGACGCGCAACCTGCGGCTCGACCCGGGCGAGCAACTCCCGAAGGGAGGGGTCGTCGACCACTCCGTCCAAATGATCGAGGGCGTCTCGCAGTCGCGCGCGCACGCGAGAACGCAGCTCCGCCGTCGCGGCCTTCGTGAAGGTCACCACAAGGACGCGTTCGATGCCCATGTCCCGCTCCACGACGAGTCGCAACACCAGTGTCGTGATCGTGAAGGTCTTGCCGGTTCCCGCGCTGGCCTCGATCAGATGCCGACCCGTGAGTGGGACCGAAAGCGGAGCAAGCGGCTTCAAGCCCCGACCTCGGTGTGCTCGAGCATGGGAGCAAACACCTCCCAGGCCAGCTCGGTGAATCCCGGCGTGCCCGGGCTACTTTCGGCGAATATGCCTTCGCCCGGAAAGGCCAGTTGCACATACTCGTCCTGGGATTCTCCGAAGTTGTAGCGATCGAGGTACGCCTTCTTTGCGGTTTCCAGCGCCTTCTCGTGAGCCTGTGCAGCGTTGCCGACACGCAGGCGTCGCTCTGTGTACGCGAAGGAGGCTTCGGGCACGAAGGGCAGCGGCCGCTCCACCCCTGCCCGAAAAAGCGCGATGAGCGCGCCGAGCATCTGCGCGGCGTGCTCCGGCGCGAGCGCGGGATGACGCGCAATGAATACCTGCGGACTGCCCCGTGCGATCAGAAAGCTCGGATCCGCACCTCCCGCAGCACACAGTGCGAGGTGCCGCAGCCAAAGGCGGAGCCGACGCTTGCCCTTCACTCTCCCGTAGCCGTAGTGCACCTGCCCGGACTCGAACAAACTGTCTACGACCCCAGTGAGCGCGCCCTCGGGCGTCTCCACCTGGACTTCCACGGGAGGGCGGCGCTGGCGGGTGAGTTCCGCAGTGGCCTGGCAGAGCGGTACGCACTCCGCGAGCAGTTCCAAGAAATGCTGACGGCCCAGCTCGCCGACGGGCAGGGCTCCCTGGGCACGCAATAGGTCCTCGACCCGTGTTGGCTCGTCGCCGAAAACCAAGTGTTCGAGCAAGAAAGTCCCGGCAAAATAGCCATCCAGGGCCGTCGGTTCGATGGGCTCTCGGTCCTCCACGCGTACGACGTCGCGGCGCAAACGAATGCCAAGATGCCGTTCCGCTAAATAGCGCGGCGGATTGTCGAAAAAGCGACACAACTCACCGAGGTCTACTGCGGCCTGGGGCGTGGCGTCCCTCGCCCCCAACATGGGGTTCGGCCGTTCCAGCTTCGGTTCGATCAGGGCTCGCGCGCCGGACGCGAAGACTTCCGAATAGGAATAGAAGCGCGGATCCTCAGCGCTGAAGTAGCGGGGCGCATGCGCCGACAAGCTGTGCTCGAGCACCACGTGCTCGCGGGCTCCGCAAGTCTTCGAGAACAACTGTTGCTGCGACTCCGTGATATCGCCGACGACGAAGCGATCGTCGGCTTGCAGGACGTCAAGCAACTCCTCGACGACGACGGAAGGCGGCCGGACGGAGTTGTCCTGAATGTCGCGTCCGACATAGCTGAGATACAGACAGTCTCGGGCAGACAGCAGCGCTTCGAGAAACAAGTAGCGGTCTTCATCGCGGAGTGAGCGGTCACCGAGGCGCCGGGCGGCAGCAATCTTGTCAAAGGTGCGCACGAGATCCGCGCGAGGAAAGGCGTCGTCGTTCATTCCCAGTAGGCAGATCACTCGAAACGGAATGCTGCGCATCGGGAGCATCGCCGCGAAGGTGACGCCTCCCGCCATGAATTCCCGCACGCGACGCTCTTCAACCAAGCGCGCTTCAAGCGCCACACGCAAGACTTCGCGGTGCACGGCGCCGTGGAATTCGACGCCGCTTGCGTCAGCGGAAAGCGCCGAGAGCGCCCGCCGCACGACTTGGCTGTCGGTGAAGTTGCTGTCGTCCTCCAGCAGCAAGTCCGCGGTGCAACTCAGCACGCAGTCCCGCCATTCGGCTAGGGTCTTTTCTCCGGTCAATTCCCCGACGACGCGGAACAGGCTTTCAGCGAAGGCAGCCAACTTGCCGGCGAGCAGCGCGCGTTCCCCCTCGATATCATCCAAGGGCAGCACTCCGCCAAAGGCAGCTCTTCCCCCCGTCGGCATGCAGTAGCCCAAGAGCAACCGGGCGATGCCGAAACGCCAAGTGTTCTCCTCAGCGCGTGGCTGCCCGGAACGTTCGCGATGCTCGGCGTCCCTACCCCAGCGGATGCCAGCATCCGACACCAACTCAGCGATCAAAGGCAGCTCTTCCGCCGTGATGTCGAACCGCGCGCGGACAGGCGCAAGCTGCAGCAGGTCCAGGCATGCGCTGGCGCTGAGGCGGCCTTCCGCGAGGGACAGCATGCCCAGCACGGCTTCGGCCACCGGGTTGGCACGTCGCTCGGCACGATCCGCGATGCGATAGGGGATCAAATCACGCTCGGAAAGCTCCCTGCCGAACACCGCTTCAATGTGTGGGCAATAGGCGTCGACGTCGGGAACCATCACGAGGATGTCGTGGGGCTCCAAGGATGCGTCGGCGTGCAGCCAACCCCAGATGCGATCCGCAAGGACCTGCAGCTCGCGAGTTGCGCTGTGGCACACGGCCACTTCAATACTCGTGTCCGAAGCGAACAGACTCCGAGCGCGACCGGAAGCGGGGCGGCGAACGTGCATCAGGTCACGCTGAAGATGAGCCAGCGCCGTGGTGCCCACGGGCTCCTCGTAGCGCGCGTGTTCTTGGTACTGCACACGCGCCTCCAGCAATTCGGCTAATTCGGCGCCCTGGCGGCCGAGAGTGGCCAGCAGCCCGAGCTCCGCAAGGGTCTCTTGCTCGCCCTTTTCGCTGCGCAGCGCAGACCAATACATATCTGACGGACTGTGCTGGAACAGGTGCACGTCTACGTGACTGGAGATCGCGTGGAAGACGTCCACGTACAGCGGGGGAAGCGCGCTGACACCGAAAATGCTTACGCGCGACGGGAGCCGTGTTCTATCTACACCGTCCGCTCTGAGTCTCTGGACTCGCTCGGCCACGTGGTGTCCGCCTAGTCGCGCGACGACGCGTCGCCACAGGGCGGGCTGAAAATCCGACCCGGTGCCAGCGTCCCACTCCAACACCATTTCCGGACGGAACACCGCGTACTGGTCGAAGACCTGCGCCAACTGCGCCGACAATTCGTAGCGTTTGAGACCCATGGGGTCGTCGGACAAATAGCGCGACACCTCGGGGTCCCGGCGGTGTTCACCCTCTAGCCCCAGCTCGGCAGCGATGGCCCAGGTGAGGCGCTCTCGATTGAAGGCCCCGAACTCCGGGGCCGACGGATGGGAGAGCCCAAGCACGCGTTCGACGAAAGCGCGCGGAAACGGAAACTCCAGCGCGGCGGCCACCCCCAAGCGCCGGGCGACAGCCAGGGAGAGCCAGCGCTCCATTCCACGGCTCTGGACGACCACAATCTCCGAGTCCAGGGCGCCACCAGCGGGGCTGCGGACCAACTCGGCCAGGGCGTCTGCCAAGGCTTCCGAGCGGTTACTGCGGTGAACGTGAAACATGGCCGGGAGCGCTCAGGTAGGCGTGTGGCCGAGAGCAGGCAAGGGCGAGCCGCCCCAGCCATGACAAAAAACGACAGCACAAAGCCGTTCTAAATCCAGCATTTGCGCTCTCGGCGGAGCGAGATAAGGTGAATCCGACGAGCATGCCCCGCGATGGTGAGACGACTGAATCCCCCGCGCTCACGCCGGTGCGTGTGCGCTGGAGACGGCAGGAACTGCTGCTCACTGATGGCACCTATTTGCTCGGCCGCGACAGCAGCTGTCACATCCTGTTGGAGGACGCTCGCATTTCCCGGCGCCACGCGCGGATCTCCGTCGATGGCAGCCTGGTATTCGTCGAAGACCTCGGCAGCATGAACGGCATCCTGGTCAACGGCACCCGGGTCCGTGAGCGGCGCGCGCTCTTCGATGGTGACTGGGTCACCGTCGGCGGCGAAGAGCTCGAGCTCTGCATCGGCGAGGGCGGGCGCCAACGTCACAAGACCGATACCCTCGACGAACTATCGCCGATACCGCCCTCCAGCCGAAAAGAAGCCGACCGCCGTATCAGCGAGCCGCCGGAAGCCGAAGAGACAACTCAGCGCACGCGCTCTCTTGAGATCCTAGCGAACATCGCGGACCAAGCCCTTGGCGCGGGCCGCACCAATGACGCAGCGGACTTGCTCAAGACGACGCTGCTCGACGTGTTGCAAGAAGCGACGGACGGCATCGGAGTCGAGGACGAGACGCGTCTCTTTTGCTTGAACTACGCCCTGAAGCTGAGCAGCGTCACCACGAAGCCAAAATGGCTCGACTACGCTGTCGATCTCCTGCACGTGACGGGCTCATGTTGCGACGCCGACCTGGCGCGCCAGCTCAGCACCGCGTATCGCGCACACCCGAAAGCCGACTTGGGTCGCCTCGATGCGTGGGCGAATTCCCTCCTGAATGCCGAGGACGAAGAAGCACGGGCTTCCGCCGGGCGCGCGGCGCAAATCGGCGTCGATGTGCGCCGCAGCCGCCGCTGACTTGGAGTGGGCCTCAGATCAGGGCTTCGCGGGCTCGCGCCCGAGGTCCACGTCGAAGGTCTTCGCCGAGTATTGCTTGCTCCAAGCCACGCTGGCGTTAGCCAAACTACCTTTCGGGGCCGCCAAGTCGGGCTTTGCGTCACTCAGGCACGACAGGACCACGAAGGGATCCAGGCGGCGCGCTCGGGCAAGGCTGTGTTCCTTCGCCGAGAAGCCGTTGGGGGCCAGACACTGCTCTTCCAAAGCCGCAGCGATGCGTTTCGCAGCTCTTGTGTTCGACTGGTCACGTCCGGAATGTCGCTCTTCCATGGCGCGCGCTTCGGTGTCGTGCACGACGATCTCCACGTGCACATGAGGCGCAATGCTCGACCCGCTGGCGTTACCAGACTTGCCCACTGTGCCGAGACGCTCCCCGCGGCGAACGTCTTTCTTTTCGTCAATCCGGGAGCTGTCCAAATGTGAAAAAAAGATCGACGCGTAGGCGCTGCGCGAAGCGGCGATTTCGGCGGGAATGGGGCACACAACCTTGACCCACGTGCCAAAGGACCGACTCACGGACCCCTTGGCGGAACCATTGCAAGGCGCGCGCAGCTCCGCGCCGATGGGAGCCAGCAAGTCGAGTCCGTTGTGTTTGCCATGGGTGCGGGGCGCCAGAAATCCGCCTCGCCCCCCTTTGTCTTCTCGGATCCCGTGATCCGAAGCGAGCGGGTAGAGCCAGGGCTGCCGCAGCTCGGGCTTCAGGCTGGGCGGTGGTTTCGGCGCCGGCGGCAGGGGCGCCGCGGGCTTGGCGACCTGCGGGCGCGCGACCGCTGGATCCGCGCTGCGGGAAGACGCGCTGCCGACCGGCGGCGGCGCCTGTTGCGCGGAGCACCCGGACTGCAGGCCAAGGCTCGCGAGGGCGGCGCTCCCAATGAATCGCGCCCAGCGGCCACGAGGTTCGGCGCGAGCGTCGGGGCGATCGGGTCCAATGAAAGACGACTTCACCCGAGGAAACCTAACCGAGGGCCGCGGTCCCGCACAAAAAACTGCACGAAAGCGCAGAATTGTCGGCGTTTGACTACATCCGAAGCGCCACAACGGGGCCGAGACGCGGGAAGCGGCCCAGCACGCGGGGTGATGGCGGCTCCGCAGCCTTCGTGTCCGACCACCCACCCGGGGCGCCAACGCCCTGACGCGCCAAACCCAAAAGACGCGCGCCAGATGCAGCTGTGACCGAATCGTGAAACCCCGCAGGGTGCCGGTCGCTGAGGATGCGCCATACTAAGTGTGCATTGATTTCATCCGATGGCCTCCCATAACCTTCTTGTCTTTTCCGATGTGCACCTTGGTAGCGACCTGGTGCAGCACGCCCGGCCAGGCGCTCCAGCCCTAGGACCGGCCGGACAGCGCCGGGACCGCGAGCTCGTCGCCCTGATGGATTGGTACCGACTGCGGCCCAGAGCGGGCAAACCCTGGCGCTTGGTCATCGCCGGAGACTTCATCGATTTCGTCGGCATGAGCGTGTCCGCCACTGAACCGGGTTTATGCACGCTGCCCAACGACGAAGAACGTCAGCACGGCCTGGGCAGCGCCGTCGATCACACCATCGCCAAGCTGGAGCGTGTGGCCGAGCAACACGGCCTGGTATTCGAAGCCCTTGCCCGCTTCATTGCGGAAGGCAACGCGGTCGTTATCGTGCGCGGGAACCACGACGTCGACTTCCACTGGCCCGAGGTGCAATCAGCATTCAAGGACGTGATCGGGCGCTATGACAGAGCCGCGGCGCAGCAAATCGAATTCTCTGACTGGTTCTACTACGAAAAAGACGTCATTTTCGTAGAGCACGGCCATCAGTATGACGATTTTTGTTCCTACGAAAATGTGCTGCACCCGGTCCACCCGAGCGACCCAAAGCGTACTCTGCGCTCGCTTTCCGACGTGCTCCTGCGCTACGTGGTTCGGCCCACGCATGGCATGAGTGAAACCGGGCACGACGACGCCAGCGCCATCGACTACCTGCGTTTCGGCGCGCGCCTGGGCGCCTTCGGCATGTTGCGCCTCGGCGGCCGCTTTGTTCGCGCCATCGGCGTGCTGGTGCGCATGTGGCGTGAACATATGAGTGACGCAACGCAGTGGGTGCGCGCCGAGCACGAGCGCAAGATGGGCATGCTCGCCGAAGCCAAAGCACTCAGCTTGATCAACCTGCGCGCCCTCGCAAAGCTGCAGCGGCCGCCGATGACGCGCAGCCTGCTGCGCCTCCTGGCCGGCGTGATGGTAGATCGCGTCGCGGTCTCAGCTGCCGCATTGGGCCTTCTGGTATGGGTGCTGTTCGCACGCTGGACCCCGACCCTCGGCATCGTGCTTTCCACGGTGGGACCCGGACTCGTGCTGGCAGGAGTGCTCTGGCGCCGCACGCGGGTCGCCATCGACGCCAGCCAGTCCCTACGGGAGCAATCGGCGCGTGTGGCCCGCTTATTCCCTGCCGCGTTCGTGGTCATGGGCCATACGCATTTGCCGGAGCTCCGCCCGAGCGACGACGGTGCATCGACCTACGTCAATCTCGGCGCGTGGTCCGAAGAAGACACGCCGGACGGGTCGGCACCCGCCCTGCCCGCCTCCCGCACCCACCTGGTCGTGGAGCATGTGGACGGGAAAGCCGTGGCGGCACTGTTGAGCTGGGACGCGGAAAAGGGACCCCAACGCTTCATTTCGTCCTGAAGCGCGGCCCGTGTTGTCTCCCCGTGGTTACACCAGCCGGCTGCCAGCACCGATCATGGGCCGATGCGGACGGGACCGGCGCTACAGCTGCCGCCGCTACACGTGACGTCAACTTCGAACACTGAGTCTGCGCTGCCGTCGCCATCCAGATCTGCCTGCGCGCGCGCGATGCCTGCGTTGGCGGAAGTGCGCTCCCAACGGTATTGAAAGTACTGAGGCGAAATCATCGAAAAGTGCCCGCACTGGAAGGCGGGTTGGTCCCAATCCGTCGGAGCGCTCTGGTACTTCTTAGCGCTGACCTGTGTGAGGGTTGCGGGCACCCAGGTTGTCGTCGACGGCAGGCCAGACGAACCGTCCAGGCTCTCTCTTTCTCCACAACTGACCATGGCCCGCCCAAGCGCCGCCACACTCACCTTGCCCTCGGAGGCCTTGGCTGTGGCAACGTACTTGCGTGCGCCATGGATCCCGAGGGCGGCGATCACTCCGATCACGCCGACGATCACCACCAAAAGCCCCCCGACAACCAACAGCACAATCAACAACGTGTTGGACTTCTTCGGCGCCAGCGGCGGCAGGGAGGGATCGTTCACAAAGCCAAAGCTATCCGCAGCACCCGGCACTGTCGAGACCGAGCCGTCTTCCGGCGCTTGCGGCGCTTGCGGCTACCGCGCAGTGCGAGCTGGACTCAGATAATGTCCGCGGAATCCAGCGTGACCGTGGCCGCAGCGGGTTCCCAACGTCCTTCGACGACGGCGCCGTCCACGGTGGTCGCCACCAGCCGTCCGACGTCGGCGAAGATGCTCAAGAAGGGCACCTTCCACGTCGGGTTCTCCCACACCATGGACCACGGACTCGCTTGTACGGCATCGTAGAGCCAAATCTGCCCAGGCGCGGCTGCGCAGATACGCCCCGTCGGATCGATGGCGACGGCGCTCAACTCCGGTTCTCCGGGAACGCAGTGCTGGGTGACCTTTCCAGACTGCACGACCAATACACTGCCCGCGGACCCCACCACCGCGCCAAGTGAAAGGTCGGGTTGGGCCGCGCAACCCGAAAATAGATCGACTTCGTCTGATGCAAGTCGTTCGACTTCAAGCATGAGTGGTGAGTAGATGGCAGCAAAGCCCAAGCCTGCGACCGAACGCCCACTGATGAGCCAACGTTCGTCTTCCAGCCGCGCTATGGCAGTCACTGTCTTCGCGCGACTCAGCTTTGCAGGTTTCATCCAACGGCGCGCCGTAATGGCAAAAAGCAGCGGTGACTCGCCGGCACGTTCTCCGACCAGAACCGCCAAATCGTCCACTTCTCCGCTCGCATGGGTGAAGGAGACACTCCCATCTTCCGCGCGCAGAATGCTGGAGAAGCCCTCCGGGGAGTAGTGCGCGATCGTCGCGCCGTCTCCGCCCACCCAGTACAACCCTGCATCGACGCGCTCCGCGAAACGCACGCCGTAAGGATGGGGAAAGCCCTTCACAGGCGCCTCCCCCCAGGCTGTGCCGTCCCAAAAGGCGAGTCCACGACTGGCGGCGGCCAAACAACGACCGTCTCCGTCCCACGCCACGGAACGCAGCACTCGCTTGTCGCCAGGCTGGTGGCGTACGTGCCAGCTCCAGCCAAAACGGTGCGGCGCCGAATAGTCCGTAATGCTTTCGAGACGTCGTCGAGGCGGCTTGGAGCGCCGGTTTTGGGGGCGAAGCGCGCGCAGCACTCCGGCTGCCATTTCCCACGCGGTCGGCGGACGGTGTCGCGGGTCCGGCGCCGTCGCCCGCGCCAAGATGCGATCGATGATCGCACATTCGCCGGTGCGCTCCCTTAGCTCGGGGCAAAGGCCCTTGCACTCCGCGATACGCCGCCGTTTTTGCTCATGGGCCAACAGGGCAGTGTCCACTGTGCTCTTGGCCGCGAAGAGTTCTTCGCCGGTGAGTACCTTGAACGCGATAGCCGCGAAACTAAAGATGTCGCTCTCGGTATCCGCCGGTGCGCCGCCACGCCGAACCTGTTCCGGTGCCGTGTAGCCGGGCGTGCCGCCGGGTAATCCGATGAAGGTGCCGACGTCTCCTAGAGGACGAGCAATGCCAAAATCCGCGATCTTGAAGATCTCACCGTTTCCGTAGCCACAACACAGCACGTTGTGTGGCGAAAGGTCCCGGTGCATGACACCAACCTCGTGAATCGCTTCCAGACCATTCGCCAAGCAAGTGATGGCGAGTGCAGCGCGATCCGGATCGAAGGCGTAGCCGGTTTGTTCGACAGAGAAGTCGATGCGTTCTTCGAGAGTCGTGCCTTCAGCACCGCCGTGCACGTACTCCAATGCCAACCAGGGGAGACGAAAGTGCACGCCCGCCTGGTCCGCATCGATGTAGTCGTGGTCTAGTAGCCGCACGACGAAAGGAGTCGGTGGCACGCGCTCGTTGAGACGGGACAGCGCAACGATTTCCTTCTGTGCCGTGAGCTGCGCCATCTCGCTAGAACGCCGCATCAGGCTGGGCCGAACCACCTTGATCACCGCGGGAGATTCACCTCCAGCGGCGATGCGAAGCGCAAGAAACGCCACCGCATAGCTGCCAGCACCGATGGCACGATCCAGCCGATACGCGGTGTCGGGCTGAGCGCCGGACCGCACCACGAGCCCCTCAAGGGATCGGAGCTGGTCGTCCTCGGGAGGCAATCGCAGCATCTGGTGGCGGAGCATAGCGGCCCGGGGCAGACGCGCGAAGCAGGGAGAATCCACTAGTAGTTTCCGCTACTTACAATACGGCAACCCTTGATCAACGCTCAAGCCGCGCCGCGCTAGCAAATAGACGAAGGAGTCCGGGACGCGTGGTGCCCAGCAAGAGCCCCACTCGGAAGAGCCGCGCGCTGAGCCGCAGCGCGAACCATGTGCACAGCAGCATGGCGGCTACTGCGGCAAGCACTTCCCACAGGGGCATGCCCGACGGGTCCATCGATATCCGAAACACGATCGCCGCGGGCGCAGAAAACGGAATGAAGGTGAGCACGCGGGCTACGCTGCCGTGTGGAGCGCTCAACATGACGGGAAGGAACACCAAGGGGACAGTCGCGAGTAGTGCCCAGACCATGCCGAGTTGGTGACTCTCTTTCACGTTGGTCCCAAGGGAGCCCGTGCCCAGCATCAGGCTGCCCAGGAATGCATACGCCAGGAGAAACAGGACCGGGGAGAGCACCACCGCCTGCCAGGGCACACGCACGTCGAAGGACGCCAAGGCGTCCAGCAGCAGCAAGCGCGCGCCTAAGGTCATACATACCCATACCGCCACCTGGATCAGTCCTGCGGCACCGAGTCCGACCAGCTTGCCGGCCATGATTTCGTTGCTGCTGGCGGAGGACAGCAGCACGTCCACGACCTTATTCTCTTTTTCCGTCGCGAGCGCCGTCAGCAAATAGCCCCCGCTCATGAGGACCGAAGAAAAGAGCAAAAATACGAAGCCGACGGGCAAGACGAGCCTGCCCAGGCGCGCCTCACGACGCTCGGGGATGCGCGACCCGTCAACCTCCACGCGGAAGCTCTCGCGCTTTTTGATTGGAGAAAGAATGCGCGAATTGAGTGTGGCGTCGGGCGAACGCGCAAGGAGCCGCATCCGAAGGGCGCGTTCCAGTTCCAGACGTCCGTCCCAGGCGCCGAAAGTGCCCTGTGCCAGCGCGTAGCCCTCAACTCTTCCGGTCTCCAAGTAGTCAGCGGGCAGCACGTAGTACGCCGCCATATCCTGGCGCTGCGCTAGGGCTGCGCTTGCGGCCTGTTCGTCCTGAAACACCTCGAACTCACCGCGAGGCACCTCGAGCCGTGTCCCTGGCACGACCCCAAGAACACCGGAGGGATCCACGAGACCAAAGGTCTTCTGAGCCAGGACTTGCTGCGCGACGAAGTAGGTCGGAATGGCGGCAAGGCCACCGTAGAGCAGCACGAACAGCGGCATGCCAAAAGTGACCACCATGAAGCCCAAGCGCCGGACCGTGCTGCGTAGCTCGAAGCGGGCGATCACGAACACCTTGCGTCGCCTCACGCGTCCACCTCGACGTTGCCGGCAATGCGAATGAAGATTTCCTCCATCGAGGCAAGGACGGGTTCGAACCGCGACACTTGCGTCCCGGCGTGAACCAGCTGGCTCAGTAGTTGTGCCGGAGTTTGGCCCGGTTCCAGGGCGATACGAAATGTGCCGTCGGCGTCCGTCTCGACGCGAGCAGCCGTCAGCGAGCTGGGCAGCGTAGGCGCACCGACTCGCACTTCGATCTGAGAGTGGCGCCGGCGCACATCCGAAACGGCGCCGTATTCCAGGAGCTTGCCTTGAAAGAGCAGCCCCACCCGATCACATAAGGACTCCACCATTGCCATCTGGTGCGTCGACAGAATGACGGTCTGCCCGGCGCGCCTCAGGGAGTCGATCATTTCTCGGACCACAACCGTGCTCACGGGATCCAAGCCCGAGAAAGGCTCATCCAGAATACAAAGCGCCGGTTCGCTCTGCAGGGTCGCCGCCAGCTGTACCTTCTGGCTCATTCCCTTTGAGAGTTTGCTTACGGGAAGCTGTTCGACGTCCCGGAGTCCAACTCGCTCTAGCCATACCCGGGCACGCGCTTTGAGTTCAGCGTCGCGCAGACCCTTGAGTGCACCCAGATACGTCATTGCATCGAGAACGGTGTGCTGCATGTACAAGCCACGTTCTTCAGGCAGATAACCCACGCGATCCAAAAGCGCGCGCGCAAGAGGCTGCTGGAAGAGCCGAACGCTGCCGGCGTCTGCGCCGATGATGGAAAGCAAGATGCGGACGGCTGTGGTCTTGCCGGCACCGTTGGGACCGAGCAAACCGAATACCTCTCCTTTGTGAACGGAGAGGGTCACGCTGTCGAGGGCAATTCGATTCCCAAAGCTCTTGGACACGTCCACGAGCTCGACAACTGGCGCCGGCGCAGGCAACTCCGCATCCCGGCCGCCAGGCTCTGAACGCGAGTGGTTCATTCGCGGCGCGATGCCTAGCGTTTCTTCGAAAGCAAGTGTGCCCCTGCTTCAACAGCCGTGAGTATGGCTTCGTGCATGCCGTCGGGCACGGCTTCGTCTTCGGCCAAAGGGCGGGCCAAGAGGCAGCCGCTCTCATCCGGCGCGGGCTCGACCGCCACGCGCCAAGCATGGCGCGACCGGATCTGCGTGGCAGGGGGCGTCACGCTCGGTGTGGAGCGCTTGGGTGCGGATGCGGGTGGCTGACTAGGGGCTGACGCTTGCGGCGCGCTCGCTGCATCCGGGGCGGGAGACGAGCGGCGCGAGGGCGGCGGCGGCGGCGCGGTACCCGGTGCGGCTCCCGGGGACGATCGGCGCGGCGGCGGTGGCGCGGCGCTCGGTGAGGAACGACGCGGCGGCGGCGCGGCGCGGGGCGACGAACGGTGGACCGCGCTCAGCCCCTCGGGAATGGTCAGATCACTCTCGCCCCCTTCGGCGTCGTCGGCGGGATGGATGGCCGGATTGTCGGGTCGCGAAAGGGGAGGAGCGGCAGCCATGCGGGAAGTTTGGTCGGCATCTGCCGGGGGCGGTGGCAGCGACGCTTGCAGCTGGTGCGCCGCCGCCAAATCGGCCGCGCGTCGCGCCAGAGCGAGTGCTCGCAAGTCGTTGCCGGATTCACCGGCAGCCTCCGCGCCGCGGCGCAACCAGCGCACCGCTTCGCGAACGTCACCTCGGGCATACATGGTGCCAGCAGTCTGCAGGGCCCACACCACGTCTTCCGGATCCGTCGCTTCGGGACTGGGAAAGTCTGCGTCCGTCATCATGCTCCTCTGCGCTATCCGCGTGCGAGACTATCACGCTCCCGGTCGGCGCCGCGGTTGTGTCGATCAACCCCCGGGATCAGAGGGTGACGACTTCCAGACTCTTCGTCACATCTGCGGTCGTCGCGCTGTCCCGGAGGGGCAGAACCGTGCCTTTCAGCCGCGACTCTTCGATCCGCTCCAAGTCGAGTTCTCCGATGATCATGCTCTCCTGATTCGGTACCCCCTCGGCGAGGATGCCGTCCCGAGCGAAAGCAAAGTCGCTGGGAGTGTAGATCGCGGCTTGGCCCCAATTCAGAGACACCGCCGGCACCATCGGCAGGCTTCCAACCGTCGAGGAGTGCACAACGTACATCTGGTTTTCGATGGCCCTGGCTTGGGCGCAATAGCGCACGCGCAGGTAGCCCTGGCGCTCATCCGTGCAACTCGGCACGATGAGAATGTTGGCACCCTCGCGCGCCGCAGCACGCGCGAGTTCCGGGAACTCGACGTCGTAACAAATCGTAACCGCGATCTTGCCGAAGCTCGTGTCGAAGACCTTCAAGCGCGAGTGGGGCGAGACGAACCATTCTTCTTTCTCGAACCGAGTCATATGCAGCTTGCCCTGCACCTCCCAGTCTCCGCTGGGTGAGTAGACGTAGCACTCGTTGTAAACGGTCTCTTCGTCCGGCGGGTCGACCGCTGGGAGCGTGCCGCCTACGATGTACATGCCGCTCTTCTTCGCAAGCCTGACGAACATTTCGACGATGCGTGCCTCGTACTTGGCCAGCTGCCGCACTTGCTTTTCGATGGGCACCTGAACGTCGTTCAGGGTCAACAGCTGTAGGCTGAAGTATTCAGGAAACACCAAGAGCTTGCATTTGTAGTCGGCCGCGGTGTCCACGAGACCGGTAACCTGCGCTTCGAACTGTTCAAAGCTCTCCACCGGACGAATAAAGTATTGCAACGAAGCGACGCGGATGCGGTTCATGGCCGGCATCATCGTCCATCTGCCCAGCTACGGTAAAGGACAACGCTGCCGCGCGTGGCACGCGGCCTCGCGCACCCATTTGGAGGGGCGTCGGCCGCGTCGGCCGCACTCGCAACTCAGTTCCAAGCTTGCGCGAGAGGCGCGAACAAAAGGGCATCGAGAGCGAACAAGTGGTCGCAGTGCGCATCCGGACCGTTGCCGCTGAAACCGCGAACCGAGAAGTCGCCCAGGCTTGCGGCAGATATCTGTTGCATGTCCCGCGGACCGACTGCCGTTTCCGTGGACCGCTTGGCGCCAACGTGCTCAGCCAGGTGTGCTGCCGTCTGAGAGGTCGAGGCGTACTTGGGCGGGGCGATGGACGAATGCGTGATGACCATCACCGCGTCGCCATTGGCGGCACGCTGCGCGAACTTCGTAAATGGTTCCATCTGAGCGCTGCTCACCTTGCGTCGATCCGCCGGGTCGTAGCCAGCATGCAAGCCATCCGCGAGCAGCACTGCATCCACAAGCGCAGCGTCATCGGCGTGTGCAAGGATCCGGTAGGCAGCGCCGTAGCCAGCACTCCAGCTGGAAATCGCCACACGGCCTCGAGTGAGCTTACCGCAGTGCTTTTCAACGAGAGAGTGCACGCCCGAAAGGAGGCTCTTGAAGCTGCCCGCGGTGGCGAAGGTGTTCTCGTAGCGACCGCTGCCAGCGCCCAAGTTCGAGACGACCAGCACGGCGTTCAGGCCAGATTTTTCATAGGCGTCGAATACGCGCTCGGGCACGCCGTGAAAGTGCACGACAACATCATACTGCGTGTCGTTGTTGCAGCCCTTGGGCATGCGGATCTTCTTGTACGGCTTGCTCAGAACCACTGCAGGCGCGTCCGGCGCCGCCGGCGCCGCCGGCTGCACGGGAGCGGGAACGAATGTGGCCGCGCTGCTCTCGTCTGCACGGAGCGTGCGTTTTTCGGCGTTGCCCTGGGCGGTGCCCTCACCGGGAGCGACCCAGCCCACCAGGACGACCAGCAGCGTTGCGATAGTCAGCTTCATCGAGGGGATAGCAATGCGAGAGTCGTTCCAACTCGGCTCAGCGACGTAAGGCCCTGTAATCACTGGGTTTAAATCACAGTGGAGCGCTCAACTCGCTGCCCAGGCCCCGCAAGTTGCTGCCTCCCGCCCTCAGCCTGGCCCCCTCACCCTGCGTGAGGCTTGCCGCTGCGGATGCGAACTATCGTAACCTTCTCGGACGCCGTGTCGGAAGTCGGAGATCGTCCCACGCTAGCGGGTTCACGCCTGCACACCCTGCGTCAGCTTGCGGAGGCTGTAGCGATCCCACGCCTGGAGCTGGTGATTGAGAAGGAGTCCGGGCGCGACGTCGATCGCTCTCTGGTGCTTGAGGGCGACGCTTTTCGCATCGGCTCCCATCCGTCCAATGATCTCGTTCTCGATGATCCGATGGTCTCACGCTTTCACTGCATGCTCGCCCGGGGCGATTCGGGCTGGGCACTGTCTGACAGCGGCTCCCTCAACGGAACCAGCCTGGACGGCGTACGCGTTCGTGATGCGGACCTCCCGCGACCGATGTGTCGGATCCATCTAGGAGGGTCCGTTGTCCGTGCCCGAGAGCTCGGCTCAGAAGCCGTCGAGGAGGTGCCGGCTTGGTCCAGCTTCGGCGAACTCTACGGCGAAGCCATCGCAATGCGACAACTCTTCGTGATGTTGGACCGCGTCGCACGAAGCGACTCGACGATCTTGCTGGAAGGCGAAAGTGGCACTGGCAAAGAACTCGCAGCGACAGAAGTTGTGCGTCGCGGGGCGCGCAGCCAAGCGCCTTTTATTATCGTGGATTGCAGCGCGATCTCCCCGCAGCTGATCGAGAGTGAGCTGTTCGGGCACGCTAAAGGCGCGTTCACAGGCGCAGACAAGAGCCGTGTCGGCGCCTTCGAAGCGGCCAACACCGGGACCATCTTTTTGGACGAAGTGGGCGAGATGCCCATGGACATGCAGCCGAAACTGCTACGCGCGCTTGAGGCGCGCGAGGTGCGACGCACGGGCGAGAACGACGCGCGCAAGATCGATGTCCGCGTCATTGCAGCAACGAACCGCAGTCTGGAACGCGAGGTCAATCGAGGGCGCTTTCGCGAGGATTTGTTCTTCCGCTTGAGCGTGGTCACGGTGCGCATGCCCCCGCTGCGCCGACGCCTGGACGACCTCGAACTTCTAATTCGCGTCATGCTCGGCTCGCTCAATGCCGAGGACTCCTGGCAGATGTTCACGCCCAGTGTGCTCGCGGATATGCGCCGACACGACTGGCCGGGCAATGTGCGAGAACTGCGCAACTATGTGGAACGGTCCGTGGTGTTAGAGCAGACATCACCCGCATCCCAGAGGCGCTCGGGAACGTCCATGCTACCGCCGGAACCCGGTACTGCGCCTGCGGAGGGAGTGGACCTTGATGAGCCTTTTCGCGTTGCCAAGGAACAACTCATCTTCGAATTCGAACAGCGCTACCTCAAGAGCCTGCTTGAATGGTCTGGGGGCAATGTCAGCAAGGCGGCACGCAAAGCCAAGATGGACCGCATGTATCTGTATCGACTGCTGCAAAAGCACGAACTGCGCAACAACTCTCGCATCGACGAGTAAACCGACGAACGAGCCTGCTCAGGCCTCAGACGTCGCTGCCAATAGCGTCAGACACGAGCGCGATTTTATCGACGAGCATGCGCGCTATCGCGTCCAACAGCACCTGAGCGTCGACAGGCTTCGAAAGCACGGGATTCTTGATGCGCGACAGAAAGCTCTTTGCCCGTGCTGTAAACTCACCCCCGGTGCAGAAGATGATTCGCCGCTGCAGCGCAGGCGCAAGCTTGGACATTTCCTCATAGAACGCCACGCCGTCGACATCCGGCATCATCACGTCACACAAGATCACGTCGAACTGGTCGTCTTGCTGCAAGATGCGAAGCGCCGCCTCCCCGCCCGACGCCACGACCACCTCGTGGCGATCCCGGAGCAGACGCTCAAACGCCCGCAAGATTGCCGGTTCATCGTCGACAATCAACAGACGGGCGCGAAAATGAGTTCGCAGGGTCGATGGGGGTACCGAGGTGTGTTTGAGGGTGAGTCCGGACTCAACGGGCAGCGTGAGTACAAAACGGCTGCCGAGTCCTCTCTTGCTCTGCACGTCAACGCGCCCGTTGTGGCGAAGTGCGATATCCGCCGCGACAGAGAGTCCGAGCCCGGTGCCGGCCTCACGCTTCGTCGTGAAAAACGGCTCAAATATCCGCGTCACGTCATCCATGCCGACGCCGTTGTCCTCGACACAGACACGGACATGCCCCTCCTCCTCGGAAGTAGTCACGACAACGCGATTGGCCTCGTTGGGGCGCTCGTCAAAGGACTGTGCAGCGTTGACCACTAGATTCATGACGACCTGGGTCAGCTTGGTGCGGTCTCCCCGAATCGGCGGCACTACCCCGAGCACTAGATCCAGCCGAGCACGGTGACGCACTTCGTTTTTTGCGATCCGCACCGCGTCGCGCACGACGTCATTGATATCGAGATCTGTCACTTGCCCGCGGTCCATACGCGCAAACGCACGCAAATCCTCGACAGCGCCAGCAATGCGCTGCACCGCATCGATGCTCTCCCCGGTCATGTCGGCGACCTCGGACGGGTCGAGCCTTCCGTCTGCTTTGGCCGCGCGCAAGGAAAGTGCTTGTAGATTCGCCAAGATGACACTGAGCGGGTTATTCACTTCGTGGGCCACACCAGCCGCTAGTTGCCCCACAGAGGCCAGCTGTTCGCTGCGCATGAGCCGCTCGCGCAGATCGTCGACCCCTTCATCCAAGTCCTCGGCGGCAAAGCCCGCGATCAACGGAGATAGCTGCGCGGCAATGGCTTCGATGACCTCAAGGGAGAAGGCATCGTAGGAGTCCTCGGCGGGCTGGGCCACCATCAAGGCGCCGTAGGGACGCCCGGCAGAGGTCAAGGGTGCCGCTACCACGGAACTGACTCCACACTGCGACAGTCCCCGAACCGTGTGATCCTCTTCGCGGGCGACGTTTGCCGAGTATACGACTCGACCGGTCTCCATGGCTTCGCGCTCAAGCCGAGAGATGCCACCCGACCGACACACCACGCGTGTGCCTTGTTCGTCAAAAGACGCGACGCGTCGGAACGCGGAGTCTTCCCCGTCGCGAATGACGATCCCAATCCGAGACACGGCTAGCACTTCGCGGAAAGCCCGTGCGACCGCTCGGAACACGGTTGCCGCGTCCAAAGCCGTACCGGTGCTTGCGAGCCCGACCCCCAATGCGGTCACCGTAGCGCTGCAGACTCGCGCCTTCTCCATGCCCACCGACGGCATGAGAGTGATGGCAAGCAGATCGGCAACGGCACCGAGCATGATGCTCTGACGCTCTTCAGAATCCCGCGCTCGAAAGCCTCGCGCGGCGAGCACGGCCACGAGCCTCCCGTCCATTGAAATGGGAATGACACGGCTGCCGGTGGGCGTCCGCTGCTCGATGCGCGTGCGCAGTTCTCGACCTTCGCCGCGGAGCTCCACGAGGGTTCGGTCTGTCCAGCGGGCAAGCTGGTGCTGGTCCGAGCCACTGGTCGCACTCTTCACTTCGCCGGCTATCCACGCGGAAAGCGCGAAGGTTCGCGCTCCCACGGCGCGCCGCGCCAAGGACGCAATTTCGCGCAGGTCGGCGATCTGTCCCTGCTTGCGCCCAAGCTGCGCCAACTGAGCAAGGGCTTCGACTCGCGAAAGATGGCGCGGGGGCGAGGAAGAGCGGGAAGTGGACACTGGGGCGCATCCTACAACGAGTGGGTACGTCGTAGTGGTCAGTCACCCCCATTCGGTAATACCTTAACCCACACCGACATGCACCATCCTCCATGGGGCGCAAGTTCGGTAGAATGTGCGAAAGGTCATGCAAGTAGGACGAACTACGTTTATTGCGCTCATCTTTGTTGGTGGGTGCGGTGGACAAGAGCGCGTTGCGCCCGAACGGCCGCCGGCATCGGCGGTCTCGCATTGGGAAAAAAAGCTCGGACCGAGCGCGCAAGATTGTGGCCAAGCTCGGCAGGGCGCACAAGGCGACGCCTGCGCCGCGCAACGCGTGTTTGAGTGCCTGCATTCAGCCCTCAGTGTGTGTCGCCCCGCTCGTGGCGTGTGGTTCACGCTCACAGGAGAAGGCGACGCGGTGCGAAGCGACTTCTTTGTGGCGGACAAAGCGGGAGTGTGCACGTTTGTTGTCGTCCAAGACCGGAGCGCAGACCCACTGGCCAAGCCGCCAATCGCCGAGCAAGAATGTCGTTCGGCGAGCTGGCAACCGCAGCCGGACAACCCCAGTTGCCAGATCCTATCGCCGGTGGACTGCGGGCGTGGTGCGCACGGTCTCTAGCAGCCCAACAGGCTACGCCTGCTTCAAGCCGTGCCGGCGGATCAGCTCCATCAAGTAGGACCGGTCCATCCGGGCGTCGCGCGCGGCCTGTCGCACGTTGCCGCCAGCGCGGTCGAGCAATCGCAGGATGTACTGGCGCTCGAACGCGTCGACCATGCGCTGCTTGGCATCTCGAAACGACAAATCCGAGAGCTGCTCCGCCAGGTCCGTCAGCCCGACGGCGGAGGCCGTCCCTTCGAGCACCTCTTTGGTTTCTCCCAGGGCAAGCGCGCCGAGCACCACGTTCCGCAATTCGCGCACGTTGCCGGGCCAGCGATGCGCCTTGAGCCGGTCCATGGCCTCGCTGGGAAAAAGGGCGGGTACGGCGCCGCCCCCAGCTTCCTTCACGAAATGGTCGACCAACGCTGGAATGTCCCCGGTGCGTTCCCGCAGAGGCGGCACCTCCAGCAGAACGACGGCGATGCGATAGAATAGATCTAGACGGAACTCCGCCGAGTTGACGGCTTCGCGGAGGTCTCTATGCGTCGCGCAAACGACACGGACGTCCACGGCGATGTCCTTCTGTCCGCCAAGGCGGCGTAGTTTCCCACGTTCCAGCACGCCGAGGAGCGCCGCCTGCAACTCCGGCGTGAGTTCGCCAATCTCGTCCAGAAAAACGGTCCCGCCGTGCGCGCGTTCGAATGCCCCGATGTGCTGGCGCTCGGCGCCCGTGAAAGCGCCACGTTCGTGGCCGAAGAGCTCGCTGGAAAACAACGTCGGGGACAGCGCCGCGCAGTCCACGATCACGAAAGCCTCGGCCGAGCGCGGGCTCTCGTCATGAATCGCCCGCGCGATCACCTCTTTGCCCGTACCCGATTCGCCAAGTAGAAGGACGGCCACGTCCGACTGTGCGACTTTATGCGCCCGGGTACACAGACGCTTCAAGGCCGGACTCGTTCCAACTAATCCACCAAAGCGATCCGGAGCCGGCTCTGGAGAAAGGAGCGCGTCATCCGTGACACGAACCTCCGCCTCACCAATGCATAGAGTCGAGTTCGGCTCCACCCAGACGCTTGCTGAACGAAAACTGGCGTTGCCAATCCGCGTACCGTTGGTGGAGCCCAGATCCGTGGCTAGAATCCGTCCTGCATCGCGACGGAGTTCGAGGTGGAAGCGGGACACCGTTCCGTCTGCGATGACCAGATCATTGCCATCCGCGCTGCCGACTCGCACGACGTCCCCCGCGGCGCGCGTTCCTCGCGTTTTTGGGCTCGGCGCGAGCAATTCCACCGCGATCGAGCGGAGTTGGGACATGCTGGGCTCGATCGGAATTGTGTGGTCCGACATTGCTGGAGCATAGCGGGCTTTCTCGCACGCGTTGCATCAGTCTTGTTCGCGCCCAGAAAACACAGTGCCGTCCGCTGCGACCGCGAGCACGCGTCCGACGTCCGCGTGCATAGAGACGATGGGTGCGACGTCCCCATCGTGGCGAAATACCTGTACAAATTGCCGAGTTTGAGCTGGCGCCACCCAGATGCCCCGTGCGCCCGCCGCCCACTCAGTGCCGAGCATGTCAACAGCAGCCGCAGAGAGACTGGGCTGGTCTTCGATCGTGCTCAGTTGCAGCCGGCCATCGAGAGTGCGCAACAGTTGCCCGTTGGCTCCGACAGCTAGGGCCGCGCCCGCGGCGCCGTGTGCCGCAGCCTGTACCAATACCGACGGCAGGGATTGGTCGGGAAACTCAAGGGTCATTGCAAGGGGATCGACCAGCGCAGCGTAACCGGTGCCGTCCACGCTCCTACCCGTAATCAGCCAAACTTGGTCTCGCACCCGCGCCACGGATGTCAGCAGTGCGGCGCCGACAAGAGTCACCGGTCGCGCCCAGCGACCCGCCACCCGTGCGCGCACGAAAATCTGTTCCGACGCCCCACGAAACACAACCAACGCCAAATCCCAAAGATCGCCATCAATCGCGACGACGCGCCCCAAAGCCGGCTCGTGTTCCAAAGCGGGTGATGTACCTTCGGTACGTAGGTCGATCACGTTTCCCATGCCGTCGACGACCAGAAAACAGCCCGGCGCCCGACGCGCGACCCACACTGCGTCTTGGCATTCTGAAATCTCGGCGCTCCAAGCGACTCCGTCGAAGTAGCGGAGCCCCTGAGTTGTGGCTGCGAGGCATCGCGCGTCACCGTCCCACGCGCATGCGGCGATCACCCAGCCGTCGCCGCCCGTCGTCCGTCTTTCGAACTGCAGGTGGGGGGCGGGCGCTCGCCGGAGAGCGCTTCGAATACTCGTCGTCCAACGTTGGTGGGGTCGAGTGCTCTGCGGCTCTGCGGCGAGTACACGGGAGACTTCGGACGCAAAGGCGCTGGCGGAGGGCGTGCGCGCTCGCGGATCTGCGGTCGTTGCCCGGCGAATGCAGAGGTCGATCGCCCCGCATAGCTCGGGCCGCTGCTGGAGTTCCGGGCTCAATCCGCCGTGGTCTCGAATGCTGGCACGTTCTGGCCCGTCGACCGCGAGCACCGAGTCAAGCGCGGACTTCCCGGGAAATAGTTTCTGTCCGGTCAGCGTGAAATAGAGCACCCCGGCCAGCGCGAACACGTCGGTCCAAGGGCCAATTTCGTCGCGCAAGTGTAGTTGCTCTGGCGGAATGTAGCCCGGCGTGCCCAAAGCGATATCCCCGAACGTGGACTGAACCCCAGCCGGCCGAGCGATACCGAAATCCGAAATCTTGAAGATCTCCTCTGCGGCGCTGCCACAGCACAAGACGTTGCTCGGCTTGAGATCCCGATGCACGACCCCTGCGGCGTGGATTTCCTCCAAGCCGTCGGCCAGGTGATGCACCAATCGCAGGGCCCGCTGCAAGTCAAAGGCATGCCGTGTCTCGGACAACGCATACGCCACACGTCGGTGCAACGTTTCACCTTCCACACCGCCGTGAACGTACTCGATCGCCAACCAGGGCACGTCGACGTGTTTGCCTTCGTGCCGAACGGAGACCGCGCCAGTGTCCAACAAGCGCACGACGAAAGGCGACGGCGGCACACGCTCGTTGAGACGTCCAAGCGCAACCGCTTCCTTGCGTAGCGCTCGCGCGGCCAGCTCCCGTGCGCCCGTGACGAGCCCAGGACGCCACACTTTGAGCACGACGGGCACCGCGGAGTGCTCGGACAGACAGGTTGCCAAACACGCGATCGCAAACCCGCCGCGGCCAATCACCCGCTCCAGGCGATAGTGCACTCCGGGCTTGGACGGGCTCGGGATGTCGGCATCCTGCAGGGAAGCAATCTCACTGTCGCTCAGGCGCGGGTCCACCGACGTTCCACTCATGCTGCACCGACTTCGAACTTTAGAGCCTTTTTCGAGCAACCACTCTGATTTGACGGCAGGCGGCGGAATCCCGCCCGAAAGAGCTCCGATTCGCGCACGGTGCCTCACAGCGTATTGGCGCGCGGCGGGATCTCTGGCAGCAAGCACGGATGGCAACGTGCAAGGGCTGCGGCGAAGACGTCGAAGAACTCGTCAGCGTACAAGTGGACGGCAAGAAGAAGAAACTGTGTGAAGAATGCGCTGAATTGGCAGAAGAGCAAGGCGCCATCGCGGAAGAGAGTGAAGCCGCGGTGCAGCAAATGATGGGCTTCAAGGGTCGACGGTAAACGGAAGAGACTTCGTGGAACTCAGAGCAGGCGACCGTATCGACCGCTTCACGCTGCAAGAACTGCTCGGAGAAGGCGGACAGGGCTCTGTCTGGCGTGCATCGGACCCGCTGCACGCAGAGGCGTCTCGCGCACTCAAACTCGTTCCAATGGCGATGGCGCGGGGCAGTGCTTTGGAGCGGGTGCGCCGCGAAGCACACGCGCTCTCGCGACTCGATCACCCATCGCTAGTTGCCTGCGACGGGCTGTTCGAAGACCTGAAGCGCGGCGTCCTCGGACTGGTCATGGGCTTTGTCAAAGGCGTGAGCCTGGCGGAAGCTCAGCTAGATCCGCGCTTTGGCGATGGGCACGCCGGCGCAGTGCTCAAGCACTTAGCGGACGCCCTCGCCTACCTTCATGGACGCGGCGTCGTGCATCGCGATCTGAAGCAGGACAACGTACTGATCACCGATCAGTTCTTTGAAGACCCCGCTGAAGCGAAGCACGTCGTGCTCGTCGATCTCGGCATCGCGATCGAAACAGATCCGAGCACCCGGCTGACCCAGGAAGGCGGTCTGGTGGGCACGCTCTCCTATTTGGCACCGGAAGCGCTCGACCCTGCAAACTTCGAGGGCGGCACCGCTTCGCCAACCGTCGACGTTTTTGCGTTCGGAGTGCTGGCGACCCGTGTGCTAGCGGGCAGCCATCCCACTGGGCTCCCGCCGTCTTCGACACCCTTCGTCTTTGCAGAAGCCTATCGCAAAGCCAAGGCAGGCGGCGCTCTGCAGGCGCCAGGCGTCACCGGGCCGTGGGCGAAGCTGATCGAGGACGCTTTGCGGGTCGATCCGGCTCAACGCATTGCGGATGGTGCGGAGCTTTCGCTCCGCGTACGCGAAGCGGGGCCGGCGACGCGCGCTGCGACGGCGGGACGCCGGAACGCAGAAGAGCAGCCGTCACTGCCGGCGGAACGCTCCGAAGCCGAGTCCGCACCGCCGAGCGCGAAAGGGGCCGATCCTCGGGAGAGTACCGCTGCCGCCTACGCCGCTACCAGTGCAAGCCCGGCCAGCAGTCTCGCGACCCCCAAACGCCAAGGAGGCTGGATTGTGGGAACCGCTGCACTGCTGGCACTCGCAGCGGGCGCGCTGTACTACGCAAACGTGACGTTCAATGGCACGCCGCCGGCGCCGGCGCTGCACAGTGCGTCTGTTCCGAAAAGCCTGCCCACGCCGGAAATCAGCGCGTCCCCGGTCGCGAGCGTCGCGGAGCCGGACGCGGGGGCAATGACACTGCCGCAAGGTTGCAACAGCGTGTGCGCGTGTTGTCCCTCCGGAAGAGACTGCGGGCCACAGGGTTGTGCTGGGCTGCTCTTCGAAGACGCCCGGGTCGTGCTGCGTCTCGCCAGTGCACAAGACACCGCGGGCAAGTCTCTCACGGCTGAGGCCCGGGTCTGTCTTTCGCTCGGCGAAGATGCGACCGCACGCACTTGCTTTCCTGCACAACGCGATCCGGGCGAAGCGGAAGCTGGCGGTCTCGAAGTTTCTGTCGCGGATCTCACCTCTGGGCGTGTCGAGCTAAACGTCGAACAGCGCATGGACATCGACGCCGCTATGGAGGTGTGGTCTCCCATGGCCAGCGGCAAGCTCGAGCTAGCCGCGCCCCTGCAGGGATCGCTATTCTGTCGTGGTATCGAAGTCCCACCGCTCACGGGGCATGTTCCCGTTGGGCGCGTGCGCCTGTTCTTGGATCCGGCGGATGCTCCCGCCCCAGAACGCTGTCCTTAAACGGACCCGGCCCCAACGCTCCGCGGTCATGGCTTGATCAAGGATTTAGCGCTCTGTATCCAATCGTCCCGACGAATTCGACTTGCTGGCACTTTCAGTAGCGCGGCTTGCTCGTCAATGTCTTCCGCAGACCAAGCAGCAATAGCGGCGAAGGTCGCCACGCCGTTGTCCTTGAGGCGCTGACTGAGCTTCGGGCCGATGCCCTTGATTCGGGTCAGATCATCCTCCGACTGCGCCCCCCATCCGTGCGCCAGCGAGAGCTCGTTTTCGAGCTCGCGGATCTTGCGCTCTCGCGCCGCCAAAGCGCGCTCCAGCGCCGCGAACCGGCTCATATCGTCGTCAGGCATCTCGCGATGCTGGGACTCCAACTCCCGACACCTGGCCTCTAGATGCATCAACTTGCGATCCCGCTCCGCAAGGCTTGCCGTTGCATCACGCAACTGCTGAAGCACCTGCTCGAGCCGCCGCGCGATTGGAACGCTCGCCGTGGAGCTGGCTTCCGAACGCGCCTGCTGGACCTCACCTTCCAGCGCCCGCACGCGGGTGTCCCGCTCAGACAGTCTCGTGCTCAGTTCGCTGTGTTCGTGTCGCAGGCGATTCAGTTCAGCGATCCGTTCCGCCAACAGTCGTTTCACATTCGCGAGTTCAGATCCCGGACCCGTGGTTTGGTTTCGGTTGACCGGGGCGACGCTGCGCAGGGATGAACTGTGCGACGGCAGGGGCGGCGGCGCCACGCTCGGCGAGCTCTTCGCTGGGAGTGGAGGCGGTACGACGCTTGCCATGCCCTTCCCCGGAAGCGACGAGGGTGCCACGCTAGGCGAACTTTGCGCAGGACGCGGTGGCATGGCGCTTGGCGCGGCACGCAAGGTAGCGGGACTTGCGCTCTGAGGCCCACGCGCCGCGGAAGGCGCGGCAGAGGGAACGGCGGGCGGCATGCCGGCACGCTGTGGCGATTGGGATGTGGCGCTGCTAGGCGGAGGCGGCACACTCGGAACGGGTGGGGGCCGCGCGTGACCGGGACGGGAGACGGGGGCGCGTTGGGAGGTGGGGGCGGCGCCGCAGCGTCGCGGCGGGGGCGGCGGCTGTGAACGGACGGCCGGCGCGGCGTTGTTTGGGATCCCGAGCCCTGAAGGCAGACGCGGCGGCTGCGGCACGGGCGGGTCGGTATGCGGCGTGGGGCGCACACCCGTGAGCTCGGCGTCCGAGTCCGATCGCTTCCCGTCTTCGCCGCTCATCCTCGAGACCAATGGTAGCCGACGGCGCGGCAGAAGGGACCCTCAATTTCCCGTTTTTTCGCCGCTTTCTCCTGCGGCCCGCACACTGAAGCCCACTGCGGAGCCTCCCTCCGGTTGCGACTCGGCCCAGCATTGACCGCCGTGAGCGGTGGCAACGCGACGGACGAGGGACAGCCCGAGTCCGAGGGAGGAGCCCCCACTGCGCTTCCCGCGCACGAAGGAATCGAACGCCATGCCGGCCATGTTCTTCGGGAAGCCGGGCCCCTCGTCGCGCACTTCTACGCGGACTTCGGAAGCGCCAGCGGAAATCTCGACGCCCCGAGCACCGCCCGCATGGAGACGCGCATTTTCGAGTAGATTCTCCAAGGCTCGAGTGAAAAGTGTGGGATCCACGACAGCCCGCGGAACCCCCGACACCTTGAGCAATTCGGCGCTGAGCCCAAGCCGACTGAGCGCACCCCGGGTGAGTGTGGCCAAATCCACGGGACGGCCGTCCACCACCGAGAACTCGAGACGAGCACTCGCAAGCAAGTCGCCAACCAAGCGATCCATCTCGACGGCTTCCGCTGTCATCTTCTCGATCGTATCCGGCGCGACGCCTCGCTCCCCCAACAGCTCAAGATGCACCCGCAGTCGCGCGAGGGGGGAGCGTATTTCGTGGGAGACCACCGCCAGGAGCTCTCGCTGATCTGCAAGCTGTTGAGAAATCCGCTCAGCCATGTCGTCGAGGGTTTCCCCGAGGACGCCCATTTCCCCGTACTGGTCACGGTGCATGCCGGAACGTCGGGCCAGGTCACCGTCGCCAATGGCTCGGGCCGTGGCCACCAGCCTGTCCAGCGGTTTCACCAGTCGGCGCGCGATGAGCCCCGTAAAAAACCAAAGCGAAATGGCGGCGGCGCCAAGAACCAACAAAAATGTGGCCGGGCCCCTGGAGTGACGCGGCGGTATGCAGATGATCGCGCTGCCGAGCCTCCGGCCATCCCGCGCGACGGGCACGGTATATTTCCAGCTGCGACAGCTCTCGCCATGACTCGAGAGCGTAGTTCCCATGGCATCCTGCAGCATTACCTGGACTTCGAGGTCTCGGGCCGCCCCCTCTGCAAGGGCCGAACGTTGCGCCGGATCAGACCACACTTCCGCGAAGCGGTTGCCGACGTAACGCTGGACGCGTTCCACGTTGTATCGAAAGCTCGACGCGCGCGGCGTAACGAGGGCGAAGATGATGCCCATGACCACCGCTGTGCCGATGATGGAAACACCGAAGAGCACGAACAGCTGGCGGTGTACACGACCGCCCAAGAAGCGGCCTCGGCGCCTCACGTATCCTCGCGGGAAAACACGTAGCCAACGCCACGCACCGTTCGGATCGGAGCGTCCCCTCCAAGCTTCTTGCGAAGATGCGAAATATGAACATCCACGGCGCGATCGCTCACCACCTCGGCGCGCCCGGCGGCATCGAGCAGGCTGCTGCGCGGGACGACCCTGCCCGCACGACGCATCAACGCCACCAGAATGTCGAGCTCCAAACCGGTCAGCTCGATCTGTTCCCCGCGCACTCGAACCCGCCGAGCCGGAACGTCCACTTCAATGCCGGAGACTCGCAGCTGCTCACCCGCGGCTTCTGGCTGCGCGCGCCGCAGTACGGCTCGCAAACGTGCCACCAGCTCCCGCGCACTGAATGGCTTGTGGATGTAGTCATCGGCCCCCAGCTCAAGGCCGACAACCCGGTCTGACTCATCCCCGCGCGCCGTAAGCATGATGACCGGAAGTTTCTCGTTCGTACGGATCCGCCGCAGGATCTCGAGCCCGTCGGGACCAGGCATCATGATGTCCAAGAGCACGGCGTCGAATACATCCCGGCTCAGCTGTTCGAGCCCCCGGGGCCCATCGGGCGCGTGCACGAGGGAGACGCCGTGGTCGTCGAGGTACTCCGAGAGCACCTCGAACAGACGGTAATCATCGTCGATCAGAAGGACACGCAGCGACACGGGGATTGCTCGTTTCTACTCTACCACTACTCAGGAACTTCGACTTTCGCCTGTATTCAGTTCGGCGTGGAAGGGACCCGCGCACGGAGCGCTGCGTCGACACAGACATCCGCCACGTGGCGTTCGAATGCGGCGCGGCGCTCGAACACACGGCTGTGTCCGTGGCCAACGTAGTGACGATAGTGAGCGATCCGGAGTGCGCCGAATCCCCATCCAAGCGCAGTTCCCATGAGTAGCAGCGCCATGATTGCTTTGCGTTTCATGCTTCGTTCCTTTCAGCCGGAAGTCCGATATGGGCCCCGCCAAGCGCGCCTAAAGTCGCGACCCAGCATGTCGGCCAAACTCTGGCGCTGGTCTGGGTCAAGCACCGCGTGCAACTCAGCAACTCGACCGGCTAGCACACGCCGCAACTCCTCGAGACCGTCGTCGACACGTCTCAGCTCAGCGACGACGAGCTCCGGGTCCAGATCTGGACTGCGAAAAGCATCCGCAAGTGCAGACCGCGCGGAACTTGCCTCGGCCCAAACGGCATCGGCCCGCGAGCGCACGTCCTGGACCGCGTCTCGCATGACCTTTTCTTGCGCCGAAGTCGCGTCCAAACGACGTGAAACGAAGGAAAGCATCCGGCGACGACCACCCCGCCCAAAACGAAAGCCTCCGGCGCCGGGCGGTCGGCGCCAAACATAGAAAAAACCGAACAAACACGCGGTTCCAAACAAAAGTCCCAACATGAAACGACCTCCTTGTACGTGGCAGCCTGCGACGCGGACGTTAAGGGCGTTTCAAGACCTCGGTTAAGAAGTGTTGAGGCAGGGCAGCATCCGTCCTAGTGGGCTGTCTCGTCAGTAACAATCCTTCGGTTTGCTACTTACGCGCTGGGCTTCGCCCAGCCGCGCCGCAAGCGGCTCGCGCGTGACTGAAAACGAGTGTTCCCAGCATGACCGCCCTTTCGTCTCAAGTCGCGCGACGCCGCACCTTCGCCATCATCAGTCACCCGGATGCCGGCAAGACGACGCTCACGGAAAAACTCTTGCTCTTCGGCGGCGCCATCCAGATGGCCGGAGCCGTCAAGGCCAGAGGCGAACAGCGACGTGCGCATTCGGACTGGATGAAGGTCGAACGGGAGCGAGGCATCAGCGTCACCGTTAGCGCGATGACCTTCGACTACGGCGACACAACCTTCAACTTGCTCGACACCCCTGGGCATCAAGACTTCAGCGAAGACACCTACAGGACGCTTTCCGCGGTGGACTCCGCCATCATGGTGATCGATGCGGCCAAAGGCATCGAAGCCCAGACCCTCAAGCTCTTCGAAGTGTGCCGACTTCGGGATGTTCCCATCATCACGTTCGTGAACAAGCTGGATCGCGACGCCCGCGACCCATTCGAGGTCATGAGCGAGATCGAGGAAAAACTCGCCCTCGACGTCACCCCGGTGACTTGGCCGATCGGCATGGGGCGCCAGTTTCGCGGTTGCTATGACATCATCGACAATCGACTCTTGCTCACGGAACGTGGAGCGGGCCGCAGCGACGCAGAGCCGGTACAGCTGAACAGCATCGCAGACCCCAAGCTCGACGAGCTGCTCCCGGAATCCGCAGTGCGCGAGCTGCGCGAGGAAGTCGAAATGGCGCGCGGGCTCTGTCCGGCTCTGGACCTCACTAGCTATCGGCAAGGACACCTGACCCCCGTCTTTTTCGGCAGCGCGATCACCAACTTTGGGGTGCGGGAACTGCTTCAGGGGTTGACCGAACTTGCACCTCCACCCAGGGCCCAGGCTGCGGTGGAGCGGACCGTAGAGCCGACGGACAACAAGGTCAGCGGATTCGTGTTCAAGATCCAAGCGAATATGGATCCGAAGCATCGGGACCGCATCGCGTTCGTGCGGCTGTGTTCTGGGCACTTTCGCCGCGGCATGAAGCTGTTGCACGTGCCTAGCGGCAAAACCCTGAACATCCACAATCCGCTCTTGTTTCTGGCCCAAGACCGCGAGTTGGCGGAAGAGGCCTGGCCGGGGGACATCATTGGTCTGCCCAACCACGGACAGCTACGGATCGGGGACACCTTGACGGAGGGGGAGGCGCTGCACTTCACGGGCATTCCGTCCTTTGCCCCCGAGCTGCTGCAAAGTGTTCGCGCAAAGGACCCACTCCGAGCGAAGCACTTGTCTCGAGCGCTGCTGCAACTCGCGGAAGAGGGTGCTGCCAGTATCCTGAAACCCATGTTCGGGTCGCACTTCATCGTCGGCGTCGTGGGGTCGCTGCAATTCGACGTGCTCGCAGATCGCATCCGCACCGAATACGAGGTCGGCGTCGTCTTCGAATCCGTGAGTCTGTATGCCGCGCGCTGGGTGCAAGCAGATGACCACAAGGAGCTTGAGCGCTTCACTCTCGAACACCGCAGCAGTCTCGCGGATGACCACACGGGTGCGCCCGTATTCTTGGCGCGCAATGCCTGGCATCTGGAGACAACTCAAAAAGAATGGCCAGAGGTCAGGTTCCTGAAGACCAAGGAACAGTCCCACTGAACCAGCGCTTCGGCGCACCCTCGGCTGCATGTCGAGGCAGCTACTCACCGGTGACAATGATGCCGGTGCCAATGAGCACAGCCAGCACGAACACCAGTGCGGCGAACACCAACCCCAACGCGATGGCCACGTTGCGACGACGCGTCGCCTGCATCAAAAGATCCTCGGGGTCCCCGCCCTTGTTCATCTCAGCGATGGCCGCTAGGTCGGGCGTGCTGGGTTGCACGGGCACCCTCAGATTGCCGCCGGATCGCATGGCGTCCCGTACCTCGGGCGGTAGCTCAAGACGCTGGCTCTCCGTCTCCGCCAGCCAAGTGCGGCGTAGGGATGCTCCCGTAATATCGTCTGTCAAACCCTGATCCGTCAGCCAGAGTGCGAGCTCTTCACCAAGTTCGCGCATGCTCGACCAACGCTGAGCGGCGTCCTTCTGCAGGCCGCGAACCACTATTTGCGACAACTGAGCGTCGGCAATGCCCAGCTCCTCCAAGCTCTTTGGCGGGTCCTCGATGATTGACCGCATCAGTGCGTTGTAGTTGTCACCTTCGAAGGGCCGACGCCCAACCATGACTTCGTAGAGGACGACACAATAGCTCCACAGATCTGTCTGCCCGCTCGTAGGTTTGCCGCGTGCCTGCTCCGGAGACATGTAGTCTGGAGTGCCCACGACAGCGCCATCCATCGTGAGCTTGCGCGGATTGTTGACGATGCGCACAACCCCAAAGTCCAGCAGCTTGGGAAGCGTGGTGCTCACTTCGTCACGCGCCAGAAAGATATTCTCGGGCTTGACGTCGCGGTGCACAATGCCTTTTGAGTGGGCCGATGCCAGGGCATGCGCAATCGGAAGCAACATTTGCACGGCCTCGCTGGGGCGGAGGCGGGCTTGACGATCCAAGAGCTGCGCAAGGTCTTCGCCTTCGAGCAACTCCATCGCGATGAACGGGTCACCGTGTTCGGTCTCCCCGTAGTCAAGCACGCGAATGATGGACGCGTGTCCGAGTCGAGCGGCTGCTCGGGCCTCATCCAGCACGCGCTGAGCAGTTGCGCGGGACGCGGAGCCGCCATCCAACTCCATGATCTTGATGGCGCAGCGCACGTCGAGCACGGAGTTGTGGGCGACCCAAACCGTCCCCATTCCACCTTCGCCGCGCTTCTCCACGAGCACGTACTTGTCGTCGATGACTGCGCCAGGCGCGTAGCGCTGCTGATCGTCGGCAGTCACGCCAGACGCTTCGTCGGCGCCGCCGTCGGGGATCTCTCCTTTGCCGACGCCCACGGTGCTCATAGGTTGAAAATGGATGTTTTCAGATACCCGAGGCGCTCCGCAAGCCCGGGAGCCCAAGGACCGCGAATGCGTCATGCCACGCCGCTTTTGTGCAGCTTTCCCCGGTTTCTTGGGGCAGGCGAAGCCTTTGTAGGGGCAAGTAGGTCGCAATAGCCACTACAAAGTTCGGTCCTCGGACAAAGGTTGATATAAAAGCCTTGAAAGTTCTTCTGACCGAAAAAGGGGCTAAGAGCGGCGCACCATGCAGGCACCCGCGGCACTGCTCGCCGGTAAATTCAAGTTCAAGAGCAGCCTGCAGGCTGGCTCTAGGGCACTGGCTTGGCTCGCGGAGGACGTTAGCAGCTCCGAGCCGGTGATCATTTCAGCGCTGGCCGGAGCACGCGTTGCCGCGCTCAAGAAGGTCGTCAACGTTCAGCACGTTAATCTGGCGACCCTTTCGGACATCGTTGAGAGTCCCCCGCCGGATCAGGTACCCGGTGGCAAGAAGGTCGCGGCGGTGGTCGTGGCACGCTACTACCGTGGCGAAACGCTTCACCAACGCCTCAAGCGCGGCCCTCTGGAGCCTGCGCTTGCTGTGGACTGGTTTGTACGCGTCGGCGGCGCTATCGCGGCAATCCACGCGGCAGGTGGCGCCCACGGTGCAATCTCCCCCCGAAGCATCATTGTCAATCCGGAAGGCCCAAACCCGGGCCCCATTTTGACGCAGCTGGTCTCACCGTCGAGCGGCGCCTACTGTGCCCCAGAACGACTCCAAGGGCTTGGTCCTAGCGAGGCCGACGATGTGTGGGCGCTGCATGCTGCTTTCTTCACGGCGCTGTCTTGCACGCCGCCCTTCCGCGGAGAAGACAAGAACGAACTCCTGCTGAGCATCGCCGGCGGCCGCATGCAGCGCCTCGAGGCTCTGGGCGTTGCTGACCCAGCGCTTTCCGAGCTTGTCGAGAAAGGACTGACCGCCGATCTAAAGCGGCGACGGGCGAAGGTTGCCGATTTCGTGACGGAGCTCGAAGCATGGTCACCTCCCCAGCACAACGACTGGGAAGATGACGAGGCCACGCTGGTTGCATCCGCCAAGGATTTCACCAAGCTGGCTGCCGCGGTTGGCAGCGGCAAGAAGCCAGAACCCGTAGCCAGCATTCCTCCCGTCGCGTTGGAAGACGACGACCGGGTCATGATGAGCGAGGCTCCCGCTGCTGATGCCGCCGCGGCGACGCCTGCGGCGCCCCAAGCGACAGCGGGTGGCGCAGAAAGCCCCGGCGAGGAGCCCTTCGGCTACGAGAACGACGACGACGCGACCGCGATCATGAGCAAGCCGCCGTCGGACGTGGCCGCGCTGCTGCGCGGCGCCGCGGCGTCCCCAGGCGTGGACCCGCCGCCGATCACCTCTCCCGTTGCGCCCCCAGCCGAAGCGACCATTCCGGAGAATGCCGCGCCCACGCTCCCGCTCAACGCAGAGCCTACGCTCCCCCTCAACCCGATGCCGGTCCCGTCAGACGCCGCGATCACCGCGCCAGCGCCGGCCCCGACAGAATCCGCGCCGGCCGGGGCGATCCCGCCAGACCTCGCCCCGCCGCCCCCCCCCTTCGTAGCAGCAAGCGCAACCGACCCAGCGCCTGCGATCAGCCCTGGAAGTAGCGCTCCTGCCCCGGCGGCCTTTCCGACAAGCGACTCAGCCTACCCGCCGAGCATTTCCGCCTACCCACCAACGACGTCCCTCGGGCCGAGCGTGCCTCAACTGCAGCTCGACGATGACGACGACATCAAAGTGCGCAGTGCCGCCCGCGGCCCTGTGATCGTCATTCTGGTCATCCTTGTCGTCGCCGCGCTCGGCATCGCCATCGCTATGTACGTGAATAACAGCGCGTCCCGCGCCGGAAAGCTCCGAAGCGAGATCCGGCCAACTCCAAGCGCGAAACCTGCGGCGAGCCCTGCCGCACCCCCCGTGGTCAAGGACAGCGCGCAAGTCGCGACCCATGTCGCCCTCGACGCCGTTTCAGGAAAAGCGCCAGCAAAGGAGAGCCCGGCGAAGGTTGTCCCTCAAGATCGCGGCGCGTGCGTCGCCGGACACTTCGAAGCGGGTACGCTGAGCGGCAAAGAGGATTTCGACTTCTTGTGCAAAGCCGAAGACTTCCGCGGAATCAACTCACAGCTGCACCGTCGACTGGTTGTGGCAGGTGCCGGGAAAGTGACGCCCGGCATGCGGGAATGGTCGACCTTCGCTTGGTTCGAACTTGCAGCGACCGCAGTCATTCGGAGCGCCTGTTGTCCGGAGGGCACACCACACGTCGACTTGCCGCAAACTGCGGACGGTTGCCCGCAACTTTCCGCTGTTCTACGCGGCGTGGCAAAGCTGCCGGTCTCCGCGGGACAACCCGAAACCCGCGCGAAGGCATTCGAGGAAGCAGTGGTATGTCTCTTCGCGAAAGGCATTCCGCGGCCCTACAACTACTCCACGCGCCCGACGGGACATGCACGCATTCAGTTCCAAACGTTTCTGACCCGAACTGTCCAAAGCTAAGCCTTCGCTTATGTCCGTGCCAGCGCATCCCCCGCGCACCCCCGCGCATCGCCGTGTCTTCGCGAACCGCACGCTAAACATGCGCGCGATTCGCGCTGTGGGGTTCGATATGGACTACACCTTGGTG
The DNA here is from genome assembly GCA_965369205.1 of uncultured Polyangiaceae bacterium. Classification (GTDB taxonomy): domain Bacteria; phylum Myxococcota_A; class Polyangia; order Polyangiales; family Polyangiaceae; genus JACKEA01. The sequence continues at coordinate 36,021 of CBDUPW010000032.1, forward strand.
CACTACAAGGTACAGGTCTGGGAACAGCGCGCCTACGAACACGCGCAGACCTTGCTGGCGAACAAAGGCTGGCCGGTGGCCGCGCTGCAGTTTGACCCAAAGCTGGTCACGGTGGGTCTGATCCTGGACTTGGAGACCGGCAATCTGGTGAAAGCCAGCCGTTTTGGCTACATCACCCGGGCCTTTCACGGCACGAAGCCCCTCGCGTTCGCCGACCAGCGGCGTTGCTACGCTGGCGTGTTTGTCGACTTGCGGGAGCCACGTTGGATCTTTTTGAACACATTGTTCTCGCTCTCGGAAGCAACCCTCTACGCCCAATGCGTCGACTTGTTGGACGCGGGGCAACTTGATGCGGCGCTGGGATACGAGTCCCTCTATCGCGTCGTGCGGGGCGCGATTGACCGCACTCACATGGAAGACGCGCTCAAATCCGAAATCGCGAAAAACCCGGAGCCTTTCATTGAGCCAGATCCGGAATTGGTCCCCACGCTCCTGGACCTCAAGGACGCCGGCAAACTACTGCTCCTAATCACGAACTCTGAGTGGAGCTATTCACTGGCGATCTTGAACCACGTCATCGATCGCGAGCTACCCGATGGTCAAACCTTTCGCGAACTGTTTGACATCGTCATCGTTTCTGCCCAGAAGCCGGGCTTCTTCACTGCCCAAAGCTCGCTCTTCGAATTGGTGGACGACAGCGGCCTACTTCGCCCCAGCCGCGGCCCGCTCACGAAAGGGCGTGCGTACCTCGGCGGCAACGCAAGGCAGGTGGAACGCGATCTGGATCTGGCCCCCGAAGACATTCTGTATGTGGGGGACCACCTGTACTCGGACGTGCACGTCACCAAAGACATGCTGCGCTGGCGCACGGGCTTGGTGCTCCGGGATCTCGAACCGGAACTCGAGGCGCTGGAGAGCTTCCGAGAAACCCAGGGCAAGCTGACGCTGCTGATGCAACAAAAGGTGGAGCTCGAAGAGCGGCTGGACGCCAACAAGCTCCAGCTCCAGCGCGAACGCGGCGGCAGGGCACAACTCCCAGATGTCGCGTCCGTCCGGCAAGCGATCACCGAGCTCCGAACGCAGATAGACGCCCTCGACGCCCAAATCGCGCCGCTGGCGCGTGCCGCGGGCGCACTGAATAATCCCCATTGGGGGCTGATCATGCGGGCTGGCATCGACAAGAGCTACCTTGCCAGACAGGTGGAACGGTACGCCGACGTTTATACGTCCCGGGTCTCAAATTTTTCGTTGTGCACGCCCTTCGCGTATTTGCGCGCACCTCAAGTCAGCCTACCCCACGACGAAGGTCTACCGGTCAGCGACTAGTGGGCTGTCGCGCTGCAAGCGGCGCCGCCACTAGCCATGCTTCGGCTGCAAGCTAGTCGTCGAGACGGTCCTCAACGTCGGCGCCTCTACGACCGCGACGTTCACGCCGATTGCGCGCGGCAAGCTGCAACGCAACGAGTACCAGGGAGGCGACCGTCAGCGCCACGACGTTGTCGGCAACGAAGTCCCGGATGACTGCAATCGGACGAGCAAGCACGTCCCCCAACTGGCGCACCACGAGCACCCAGGTCAGGGTAGCGGCGAGGTTCAGAGTCACAAAGAGGCGTGCGGACATGCGCGACGCGCCCGCAAGGACACAAATGAAACCGACGGGTGCGAGCATCAGCACCAGCCATCCCGCGCGCCGGAACAATCGCTCCACAGTACGCACCCAACGTCCAGCGCCCCCCAGGCGGCGCTCGACCCAGCTGATCGCGTCCTGACCCCAAATACGTCCAATCGCAAAGTAGAACGAATCCGGAAAGAACAAGCGGCCCACAGCCACCGCCACGAAGGGCAGGAAGTCCGTGGCCGTCGACGCAAGGATCAGGTGCCGGGAGACGGGGTTGAGCGCCACCAAGAGGAGCGGAGCATCGACCAGAAGCTTCGGGGCAAGCGCCGTCCCGGTAGCCGTAGCCCCCGCAGTCAGTACGATTGGAGTCAGAAGCGCCGTCAGCACAATGCGCCGACGACGGCTCTCTTCGGGCGTCGGGAGCGGTGCGGCTTCGGCGGATTCAGTCACGCCCCCCCACATTGCTTAGTTTCCTGAAAAATACGCGCTATTGTCTTGGCTGTGGAACGGCGTGCCCAGCGATACAACGTCTGGCTACCGGTGCAGGTCGACGAGCTCGACGCCGGCATGGCCATTGGCCACGACGCAAGCGCGCGAGGGCTGCTCATGGTCAGCGCGAACACCATGGAACTCGGAGCGTTGGTATCCCTCACTGTCAAGCTGCCACCGGACCTGAGTCGAGAGCGAACTGTCAAGGCGCGAGTCGTGCGAGTGGAGGCCAATGACGAAGACCCCGAGGGCATGTGGCCGCATCGGATTGCCCTTGAGTTCGAAGGGCCCGACGAAGAGATCGAGCGTGCGCTCAGGGAGCTAGAGGAGCAAGGCGTCGCGCGCAAGAAGCAGTGACGCATGTAGCTCACGGCATGCGTCGCAAGATCCCGCGACCACGCCAGGGTATCGTGCGGGACTCGAAGTAGAGGTCCGCCCCCCGGAACTCACCGACGGCATCGTAAGTAACCCCAGTGTCGTCAACGGTGCGCACGCTGACGCGTTCCCCCAACGCCTCCGTCACCTGATACCGCCGGGTCGTGTCCACCCCCATGCCCGCCGCGTGCATCTGCGGAGCCTGGAAGGTCACGACCATGCGATTCATCTGTGCTGCCAAGAGCGCCCCCAACATGGGCTCTAGGTTCACCTCGGGCTGAAAACTCACCAGGAGCCAGCGCCCCTCCAGACGTCGCCCCGCCTCCGCGCGCGCCTGTGCGGCCGTATCCACCGGAGGCCCCGACCGGCGGCTACAGGCGAGAGAGAGCGGCAGCGCGAGAACGACGAGTAGGACGCCGCGGAGCAGTGGGTGGGTCAATACGGGTGCCATGCGGTGCTCAGTATAGCGATTTGCAAGCTGCGTATGCTCAGCGCACAGGCGGCAAGGACGATACACGCTCGCGGTCTTCATCATCTAGGTAGGGAATGAAGCGATCCAAAGTCTCAAAATGAGATTTGTCGGCGTGGGTGAAGGCTTCGGCCTCAAATAGCTCCCGCGCCGCAGCAAGAAGGGCCATGTCTGGAGTGTCGACGAGGGCGGACCGGATTTTGTTCATCATCTCCGACGATAGCTGCATGCTCGCCACCAGGGCATCCGATGGCACTGGGCCGTGCTCCATGAGGATCTGCACCTTCGCATCCCCCCAACCCGCGCGCTGGATCGTTCCCTTTGCGTCGCGGTGCAGATAGGTCGCGCCGACGTCCGCCTGGTCGTCGAGCACAGCGCGCACCACAGCGGAGTGCGACCCGAAGAAGCTCTGTTCAGCGAAAATCCTCTCCGGCATCCAACCCGCGGCGCGCAGCCCGGCGCGCACGACAAGATAGCCCGCGGCACTGACTGGATCGACCCAAGCCGCGCGTGCCCCTTGCAACAAGGACAGCTGCGTACGGGTGTCTCCGGATCTCGAGAAGAGAGCGCTGGTGAACATGCAACTCCCCATCCGTAGGGGTAAGACGAGTGCCACGCCGCGCTGGTCCGCGAGCACCCGATACGCCGCCATCGGCGGCATCCACGCCAGATGCACGTCTCCAACCGCGACCCGGCCGCTCAGCTCCAGGTAGTCGGGCAGCATCTTGATCTCTGTCGGAACGCCCAAGCAGCGGGAAAGCGCGCGGGCGAAGAAGTCCTGGCGGGTCCGGATGATGGCCGCAGTACTGAGACGCCCCGAAGTGGTTGCGGCGTTCGGGACCGTGGCAATGCGTATTGGCTCTGCCATGCTTCCCGGGATAGCTCTTGCCGATGTCAAAGCAGTGCGGCAGAGCCGATGATAGCCGATGTCGGTCGCAACGATGCCACTTGTTTTCGCCATTCTTTGTCGGATGCGCGCGGTCCGGGCGGCGCTCGCCACCATCCCTGGACCGGTTTGACGCGCGCGCGGCCTCAGCACATCTTGGTCGGCAGTGACGCGCCCTTGGATTCTCCTCGCGCTCTTTTTCGGCGCTTGCACCCCCGTCGCGGTCGGTCCGGACGAGCCGCGCGCACCGGTCGCTCGCGACGCCGTCTCCCTGCCTTCGTGGTGTTCGGCCATCGAAGCTGCAGCGGGACAGAGTGCAGAGTTTCGCTGCCTCAACGTGCCCAACTTCCTGGTGACCGGGTTCTTTGGCCCTGCGCGCAACCCTGAACGTTCCGACTTCGAGAACGCTTGCTTCGGTGGCAACGCAGATGCGGCGTCCCGGCTGCGCCTTTCCATTCGCCCCGCCGCGGCATTGAGCTTCGACTACGAAGCCGTGCAGCGCCTAGGTGTGGGAGGGAAGTTGGACCTCGCATTCTTGGGTCCCTGGGCGCCCAAGCTCAGTGCAAAGACCACAAACCTGGAAACGGTGCGCATCCAGGTGCGACTCGAAGACGCCGAGCTTCGAGTGCTGCCGAGCGTCGCCGAGATCTTGCGGCAGCAGTACCAGGAGAGCGCCGAAGAGAGCGAAGTGCGGCGCTCTCTGGAGGCCTGCATTGATACTTTTTGCGACAAGAACGGCGACCCTTTGACCTACACGGCAAAGGTGCTTGCAGCGACCGTCGTCATCACAGTCTCGGCGCAGAGCCTCGCGGAGCACCAACTGGAAGTGGGGGTCGGCGCCGCGCAGTTTGGCCTCGACAAGAAGCGCTCCAAGCGCGGCGAGCTGGTGCTCAGAGCGGCGGAAAAGCTCAACGTTGCCGCACTCGTCGAACCCGCCGGGCCAGCGTTCGCTCAGGCGAAGACGTGCGAGTTGGTCCAGGAGACCCGCGCACGCAAGCAGGCCCTTTCGAGTCTTTCGGATCTAGCGCTCGCCACGGTCGCCGGCCGCTCCCTCGACACGGCCAGCGCCCGCGCCGACGAAATCCGCGACCACATCACGAAGGGTGGGTTTTCGGATACGGAGCGCAGCGCGCTAGTCTCTTCATTGGATGCGGTACGCGGACTGGCAGACCAGCTCCGCAAGAAGAAACCCACCGCTGCGCTGTGCCAGAGCCGAAAGCTCGTCGAGTCGGTGCTCAGCAGTTCTGCAAAGGATAGCCGCGTGCACGCACTCCTGGCCGACGTGCTGGCGCCCATTGAGCACCGTATGGCCGACCTGGCCAACACCCAGGCGTTGCCCTGTGCAGATCCGCTCTGGTTCAAGGACTTGGATCGCGATGGTTTCGGGGACCCGAAGTCCTCCCGCCGCAGCGAGACCCAGCCGCCGGGTTTCGTCGCGAACGGGCTTGATTGCTACGATCAGAATCCTGAAGCACATCCGGGGCAACAACGCGCCTTCGCCCAACACCGAGGCGACAAGAGCTTCGACTACGACTGCGATGGCCGCAGTACCACGAGCGACAGCATCGTTTCTGAAGGATGTCGATCGATCACGACGCTAGGCATTGTGACCAAGTGTTGGGCCGACGTCGGCTGGCAGGGCAGCG
>CBDUPW010000033.1:0-41125 GCA_965369205.1 uncultured Polyangiaceae bacterium
GGACGGGCACCCTGAGCGGAGCCGCCCCGGGCTTCAGCAATGCGTCAGCGTTCGACTTCCACCCGACCGTCAGCGCAGCCATCGTGGACAAAGGGGCGGCGACCCTGAGCGGACCTAGCGGCTACCCGTTCCCGTCACCCCTAGCGGCGCCGGCGTTCCACCCTCCGGACAGACAACTGCTGGCACCGGGCACCGCGGTGCCACGCCCGAAATCCGGAGCCATTGATCTCGGCGCGTTCGAATACGGCGTGAGTGGCGGTGGCGCGGGTGGGAGCGGCGGAACTGCCGGCATTGGCGGAACTGCCGGCATTGGCGGCGCTGCAGGAAGTGCTGGCAATGCGGGTAGCGCTGGCAGCGCGAGTGGAGGCGTCTCAAGCGGCGGTGCGTCGAGCGCCGGCGCCGGTGGCGTGGCTGCGGCTGGCGGCGGGACGGCTTCTGGCGGGGCCGCAGGTTCGCCGAGCAAGAGTGCAAGCGACGACGATGGTGGTTGTGGCTGTCGCGCGGCGGGCGCACCCGCCGACTCACGCTCCGCGCTGATCGTGCTCGCGCTCGCGTACCTGCTGCGCCGCCGCCGGCGCGTCACGTAGCCCGTTCTCTTGGGAGACCTCCTGGCGTTGGTGGAAACTGCCATAAGCTGACGGAGCAAACCGCGTTATTAGTCTGTTGGCGATGGCAGCTTGGCTAGCGCGTCCAGCAATCTAGTGGGCGTATATGGCTTCTGCAAGAAGCCGGCTCCTAAGGATTCGAGATGTTGCGCGTCGATCAGGTCTTCAGCGTGCCCGGAGCATACCAGCACGCGCAAATGGGGCAGGCGGGATCGAAGCTTCTCGGCCAGGGCGTGTCCACGGAGACCTGGCATGACTTCATCGGTCAGAAGTACATCCGGCATCGTTCCGGCATCCACTAGCGCTAGGGCCTCATCGGCATTCGCTGCGGTTGAGACGACGAAGTCTGCCTTGGCCAGCACGCGCTCGGTCAAGTTGCGCACCGAGGTATCGTCTTCGACTAGCAACACGCGTTGCTGTCGCGCGGAGTGCGGTGTCGGCTCGTCTTCGGACGCAGCTTCCGCAGCGGGGTCCACTCGCGGTAGGTGCAATGCGATGGTCGTGCCGACACCGAGCGCAGTCGTCAGCGTGACGTCACCACCCACCTGCCGGGCCATGCCATAGACCGAGGCGAGCCCCAGCCCCGTGCCCTTGCCCGCTTCTTTGGTCGTGAAGAACGGCTCGAAGGCTTGCGCGGCGACTTCTTCCGTCATGCCTTCACCTTGGTCTTCGAGGGCGATGCGGATCGTGTCTCCGCTCCCGCGGTCGACGCTGAGTCGGATCTGGCCGCCGTTGGGCTGCGCGTCGACGGCATTGACTACCAAGTTCATCAACGCGCGCTCCAACTGCGAGGGATCCATCAAGACGGAGCCCGCGTCGGGGTCGACGTTGGCGCTCAGTCGCACGTCTTCACGCAGGAGGTGCTCGAGCATGGGCAGCAACCTAAGCACCTCTTGAGCTGCGTCGATGGCGCGCGGTCGCACCACCTCTTTGCGGGAGAACGTCAGAAGGTCCCGGGTGATTTCGGCGCCCCGCTGCGCCGCTTTGATGATGACGCCGAGGTCCTCTTTCACCGATTCGGCGACGCCCTCGCTGCGCCGCGCCAACTCGGCATGGCCCATCATCGCCGTGAGCAAGTTGTTGAAGTCATGGGCCACGCCACCGGCCAAACGCCCGATCGCTTCAAGTTTCTGTGACTCCACCATCTGAACCTCCAGCTTGCGTCGCTCTGCGGCCAGTTGGGCAACCGCGCGGCGACGCTCGAGCCAACCCCGACCGAGTGCCCACACAGCGGGGCAGAGGACGGCGGCAAGCAAGAGCAGCAGATTCACAGTTTGGGAGCGGCTCGCGGACGAAAGCGCCGCGTTTGGTTCGACCTGAACGCGCCAACGCTGAGCGGCGACCTGCGCGTCCGCTTGACTCCTCGGTCCCGAAGCGGCGCCGAACCCGGCGGATTCGAACAAGACCCCGGATTCGTCACTCACCCGTACGAGGTACCGATCGAGGACGCCTTCTTGGAGGCTCGTGCGAATGAACTGCTCGCAGTCGAAGACGCCATTCACGTAGCCCAGCACCCGCCCGTTCCGGTGGACCGGAAAGTAGCTTGCGACGCCGCGCTGTCCTTGAAACAGGACGAGTGAACTGGTCATCACAGGCTTCCCGCTACGCTCTGCCGCGAGGAAAAACGGAGCTGCCCCTGGATGTTGCCGGACGTTGCGCCCCACCGCCTGTTTGTTCGGCCCTTCGGGCACGACGAGTCGGATGAGACCGGAGCTATCAATCCAATTGATCGCGAGCAGGCCACCGAAGGAATCCTGCAGGATTTCTGCACGACGCGTAAACTCCGCATCGCGCATGTCTTCGTGCTGCGCGCGTTCGCGTGCCAGGCTCTCCACCACCGTCAGCCGCGCAGCGACGAAGTCTGCTAGGCGCGGCGCCGCTTGGCGCGCAGCGCCGCTCGTGGTGAGCGCCAGCGCGCGCGCTTCTGCTTTGCGCAGACCCATCCAAGTACCGACAAGCAGCGTGGCGACCGACAAAGCAGCCAACCATGGTAGGAGGACATGCGGTAAGCGCGACACTAGCTCATGGGAACGTGGGACGACACGCAGGTCAATGCGGACGTGATTACGTCCAGATCTGGCCGCCGCTGGTCACAATTCGGCTGCCGCTCGGCGTACACTCAGCTCCCATGAAACGTCTCTCGCTCACGTTCGTGTTTTCGGCATGCATCGCCGCGGCGACCCTCAGCTCGGCTGCGGTTGCTGCGCCGATGACCACAGTCCTTGCGGACGTTGCTCCGTCGGACGATGGGGGCTGCGGCTGCGCGGTCCCGGGAAACTCCCGCGGCAATGGCGAAGGCAGCTGGCTGCTCGCTGCCGGCGTGCTGCTTCTGCTCAGTCGTCGTTCCTGAAGCAGGACTTGTTGGCGAAGCGCCGCACCACGGAGTGCTGCGGCCGCGCGAGTCGAGCTATCAATCCTTGGCGGGTTTCATGCTCACGCCGACTTGAGTGTGGCAAGAGGCACAAGTCGCCAAGATCTGTGCGTAGGCGGTCGCACGCGCAGTGAGCCCGGACGCTTTGCCGGCCTCTGCGCCGAGTGCGCGAAGCTCGGCTTCCTTGCGTCGCAGTTCGTCGCTGACAGCGCCAGCCTCAGGACGAAACACGTCTGCCTTCGCAATGGCTTTGGCGCCGCGCAGCCAGGCGTCGTCCCAAGGGCCGGTCACACCTTCCCAGAGTCGTTCCGTCGCCCACTGGTGGTGCAGCATGTCCGATTGGAGAGGGCTGCCCCCCTCGGGAGCGGTTGGACGTTGGTAGACGGGCCCTCGAACTTGTTGTTCGTGGCAGCCGCCACAGCTTTCAATGACTTTTGCCATCGCCGTGCGAGCGTCTTCGGTTGTCTTGGCGCTCTTGCCGGAAGTAGCGGCGGCGCGCATCTTGTCGTGCATCGGCTTCCAGCTCGGCGGCGCTTTGTGCGGAAGGTTTTGGGTGCTGAGGGTCGCAAGCTCCGTGCGTAGCTTCTCGAGGTCGCCTCGAATCAGCGCATCGTGCCCGGAAATGGCCGCAGTGTAGTGGCGCTCCATGAGGGCCACTTTGTCGCTCTCCGTAAAGCCACTGGCGGCTGCGACCGCGGGCGGCGCCGGCGGTTCTTTCTTGTCGCAGGCCACGGCAGTTGTCGCCGCGACAACCAGCGCGAGGCCGACGGCGGGCCCACCGGAGGCGCGTTTGCAAAAAGAGAGGAAGAAGCGCATGGGACGTTTTCGCTGTAGGCACAATCTAGTCATCGCATCGGGGCACTTGCAATCGTCGCGCCCAGGCTTGAGTCGCAGAATGGAAGAGGCCGTGGTGCGCGGAGCGCTGCTGACGAAGTGCGCCGCGCACGCGATGCGGCGTCGCGGGTTGCGGGCGCAAACACTGCAGCAACCCCTCACGCGTTGTGGGTGTGCATTGAATCCGAGTTCCATGTCTCAGCGTCCAGCGGATGGCCGCATGCATGCGCCATGTCGTAGCACGCAGCGTGCGCCGCGCCGTTTCGGCCGTTGACGCTTCGCGCGTCCGGCGAGGGCCGCTAGCGGTCCTTGGCCGTGGGGGGCGTGCTCAGCTCCAGCACGCCTACCGGAGCCAACCCACCCAATCCGAACTTGTCTGCGTAGGCCCGCAACACTTCGCGGGGGCAATGTGCCGAGAGCGCGCACTCTGCGATGTGTGGGCACGCGACTGCGGACGCCACGAATGCATCGTGTTGCTCGCTGGCTTCGGAATGCATGAACGCCTCGCCGGCGTATTCCCGCCCGGGTAGTCCGAGCATGCTGGCGTTGTGCTGCAAGTAAGTATCGATGCCGTGGCCACAGGCATGCAACTGGCGCAGGGTGATGCACGCGGGCACGCCGTCCACGAACACGACCTGTTCAGCGCTAATGCAGTGCTGAACGATGTCTTCGAACCCCACTGCGCTCGCCGCAAAGCGATCTGTTGGAGATTCACTTGAGGGGTAGGGGGTCGCGATGCGTAGCCGCAGGGTGCGCGCCTTGGCGAAGGCGTGAATGGCTTGTAGCTCGTGAAGATTGCCCTTCACGGCCACACTGCTCAGAGTCACCCGTACGCTCGCTAGGGTGGCCAGTACGTCGAGAGCCTGCAATACCTTCGCGTGGCTCCCGGCGGCGCCGGTGACTGCGTCGTGCACGGCGCTACTCGCGCCGTACACAGGCACGTACACTTCCGCGTTTGGAGGCAACGCCGAAAAGAGCGTCGCCGCAAACGCCGCGTTCGAAAGCCGCGTGCAAGGCGAAAACACAGCAACCTCACGGAACCCCAGACGCTTGATGTGTTCTGCCAGTTCGACGATGCCAGGAAGCGCCAAGGGGTCGTAGCCGTTCAGGCGTAGCTTGCGGACCCCGCGTGCGGCGGCGGTCTCGAGATCTCGTAGCAGCTCCGGCGTGTAGTCGTCGTCGCGGCGCCACGCAGGGGACAACTGCTTCACCGAGCAGAAACTACACGCTTGCCCGCACTCCGCATCGAGCGCCAAGTTCAGCCACTCGCTGCTCTCCGCGACAACCGGGAGTTGTCGGTTCGCCGCGGCCTGGGCGTCTGCGCGGGGAAAATGCACTTGCAAGTTGGCGCCGTCTCGCAGGGAAAGTAGCGTGGACAGCCACGTCACCAGCAGCTCCGCCTTCTGCGCGGTCTCGCCACGGTTCGTCAGATACGACACGGAAAAGTTGTGGGTGGACGCAAATACGCGGCCAGCACCAACGGCTCCGATCTCCACGCGCAATGGGGCGTGCTCGGGGTGTTCGAAGGTGAGTTCAAGAGCGAGCGTATCCGCTTCCGAACGTCGCGACGCCGGCACAATCTGCCGCAACTTCCAGCCAAAGGGGGCTGAGTCTGTCAGTGAGAGATCCGGCGCCAAGAGTGCTAGCAGACTCTCCGGCCCGAACTCCATTCGGCGTGGCACGCTTGGACCGGCAGGCACCAACGCGTTCAGATCGGGTTTGCCTTGCTCGAGCGCGTCTTCGCATTTCTGCGCAAGCCCACCCGCCAGGGCGAGCAGGGCGGCGTGCTCGGCACCGGAGAGCAGCTCCGGTGCCGACAGTCGCGCGCTGACATTGGCGCCCTGGATGGGGTCGTCGGCGGCGCTGGGTGAACGAACGGTAATGCCTTGTGGTGTGCCTCGCTCCGAGCCAAGCTCGAAGGTCAGGGCGTCGGGCCGTCGAGAAATGCGCAGCAGCGTCCACCCAGCTGGAGTGGGCACCCGCATCAGCATCACGGCTCTCCGCTGCGGGAGCGTCGCAGACCGCTGCGCGCCGCGCGCCAAATGTCCTGTGCCACAGAGCGTGACAGCTCTGCACGCCGTTTCCAGGCCGACAGCGTCGCCGTGTCTGGCGCGGCTAATGCCAGCTGACAACGTTCGTTGCTCGCGCGCAGTCGAGCCAAGAGTTCACTGCGGCGCGCCGAGAACGCCCGGTCGAAATCTTCCGGCGTGCTCAGGCGCTCCCAAACTTCCCGGCAAATCTGCGGCAGATCCCCTTCGTAGAAGTCGACCAACGGCATCAGCGCTTCGGGGCGTGCTTCGGCCCTGCAGCGGCGCAATACGGGCTCCGCGAGAGCCGCCATCTCGGCGATATGGGAAAACGGAACACGGTGGGTCAACAGCACGTGCACGGACATGTCATGCGCCACTGCGGTCATGTGTTCGCACCAAAAGCGATTGGGCATATGCAGCGCTAGCTTGCGGGCATTGTTCTGGTAGAAGTTCTCCGTGGCGACGTTGATACCGATGGCTCCCTCTAGGTAGAACGAAAGCCAACTGATGGGGTCCACGCGGTAGTCGTCGACCTCGATCAGGCGAGCACGAAAGCCACCACCCGCAACTCCCATCTTGCTCAGCAAACGGTGTAGGGTTTCTGGGCTCGGCACTGTGCGCATCAGGCCGTCTTTATCCAGGAAGTATCCAAGTGCGCGCAAGTAGTCAGCCAGTTCCCGTCGGCGTCGAAACGCTTCCGGCGCATCAAGGAAGTAGCTAGGGCCCGTCGCGAGTTCGGCAGGGATAGCTGCCATCCGTATGCGCAGGGCCGCTGTCGGTGCAGCGAACCACTCCGCTTGGCAGGTCGCGCCAAAGTACCGTGACGCCGCTGTCAGCGTTGGCTGTAGCAGCTGGACCTCGCGCGCAAGGGCTGGGTCGTCCGCTGCAGCCGTGTCTGGGGGTCTTTCGGCAACGCTCCAGGGGCTTTGCCATGGGCGTGCGCTGGGCGCAGCCAAGCTGAAACTCTCTTCGCGAATGACCAATGCGAGCGCGCACAACTCTGAGAGCGCGGTGAGCTCGGCGCGGCTGACGTCGGCTTCGGGACCCATTTGCTGTACGGACATGCTCAGGCGTTTGCCCCGCATCATGGCTCGAGGCGTCTGCGCGGTCTTGAGCGTCAGCACCACGCGGCACGTGGACTCGTCAGTGCCAAACTCGATGTTGAGCCCGTCGGCAGAAGGAAAGACGTCGACGATGGTGGAACCGAGGGGCAGTTCTGCCGCGGAGATGTCTGCCAAGACCTCGTGCAAACCACCGACGTCGAAGGGCGCTTTGTCCTGTGCCGGAAGAGGGACCAAGCCGTCCGGGAAGTTGAGGTCCGGCGCGCGGTCCAGCCACGCATCCAGGCACGTACCCACGTGCTCGAGCAGTTCCGCTGCTTTCGCGCGCAGTTCCAGATCTCGTTTCGGCAACTCCGCTTCGTAGTACAGCGCGACGTGGCGTAGACGCGCGACGGTGCGCTCAAGGGAACCCGGCGGCAGGGCGATCACACGGACGTGCCCCGCGCCATCTGTGGCGTCGTAGCGCAGCACTAGGCGGTTCGGGCAATCCAGCCGCACACCGGCGAGTTGGAATCCGTCCGACGCAAATGGAATTCCGAGCAACATCTGCAGCTATCCAGCAGGACCGGCGCGAGTGTAGCAGGTTGGCACGTCGATGTAGGTGCAGGTCATACCGTGGCGGCGGCAATGCGCCCTCAGGGCAAATACCGTAGACTTGCCCCTTCCTGCTGCCCCATTTGGGCACAACTGTGCCGGCCCCGCGGGGCCGCAGTCAGAACGTAGAGAACCCCACGCTCAGCTCTCCGCCCCAGAGCACGTCACTGTTCAAACCAACTTCCCCGGCGATCGAAGCGAAGAACCAGCGCCGGACCTGCACGCGAATGCCGCCACGGACGGAGAATCCGAAAGTCGTGGACTCGTAGTCGTGGGTTTGTCCATCGACCTGCAAGGTGGTGTCGAGCAGGTTCATGGTGCCGAGCAAGTCGACGAAGGGCGCTACCGCCTTGAACGGATACTCACCGCCGATCCCGAAACGAAGCCCCCTTATGGACAGCGAACGCACGCTGACGTCTCTCGCCTGGCCATCAACGTCGTACTGGCCGCGGGTGGTCGCAGCGTTGTAGGTGGCAAAGGGCAGGTCGAAGCCCGCGGTCATGCGCACATAGCTGACGACTAGGCGCGCGTCGTAGCGCAGCCCGAGTGCGAGGACTCGGTCATAGGGCGCAGCGCCGAACGCTTCGTCCAAGCTCAGGGCTGCCGTTCCGTCTGATGGATTGAACGTGGTGTTGGCGTAGCTGCGCTGGCCCAGCAAGAAGCCCATGGACAGCTCGAAGTGATCTTGTTGGGTGACGTCCCGGTCGTCGAGCGCCTCGATTTGGTCGCGATCTGAAGAGTGCCGTTGAGTGTCGAAGTGGTCTTGCGCGTTGACGCGATGCGAAAACAGCAAGACTGCGATCAAAGAAAGAAAGGTTTTCATGTCGCCTGCTTGTGCAAGGGACATTCCGCTGTCGTTCGCGCCCGAAGGGTGCGTGTCTCGTTTGGGTGCGTCGGACAGCGCTGTCCTGCGTGTGGCTGACGCGCACGCAATGTCAGCTTTAGGTCAGCAGGACAGCGGCTGTATTCGCGGTCAGATGTCAGTGCCGTGTCAGCGCCAGGTCACGACAGCGCCGGTCTTCATTCCGCCGCGGCTTGGGTGACGGGCTGGAACTCGTCCCAGCCGAAGCGGGACAAGTAGTTCTTCCACACGCCCTCACACTGCGCGTGATACCGGCACTCTCTGCACTCCGGCCGTTTCGCCCGCTCGGCATCGTCCAGGTCCGAGCGCATCACCATCAGCAGCTTCTTGCCGGCGTCGGCGCCCCTTCGCTCTTGCTTGCCCTCGACGGGCAGCTCCACGCGGCTATCCAGATCGTAGTGGCGGTACTTCTCGACGTAGCCGCGGTTGAAGTCCGGAAGGTTCTCGGTCGTGCACAAGGGAATGTCGACCAGGAACGCCATCGGCGATGCCTCGTCGACGGCATCGAGGCAGCGGCGGAACTCCGCTGCGGTCTCGGTATACGAAGCGAATAGTTGCTCGAAGTAGGTGTGCGCGCGCCCGTTCGCCTGCATCACGTTGAACACCACTTGATCGACGCCGAGTCCGCGCAAGAAAACATAGATCTCGGCCATATGCGGCAGATTGCGTTTGGTCAGCACCGTGGAGGTATGCAGCTCGACGCCGTAGGCTTTGAGTCGAGCGGCGCTCTTCAGACCACCGACGGTTTGCTCGAAGCTGCCCGGGGTGCGGGTCAGTCCCTCGTGCAGCGCTTTTTCGTGCCCGTGGATCGAGATGTAGACGCGATTGAGCCCGCGCTTGGCCAAAGCCGCAGTGTAGGGCAGGTGGCTCATGCGCCGGCCGTTGCTCATCACGCTGATCAGCCGGTATCCAAGCTCCTTGGCCCAGCCGACAAAAGTCGGAAAATCGTCCCGGGTGGTCGGTTCACCGCTGGTGAAGCAGACTTCTTCGTAGCCCTGGTGCTGCTCAAGCACCCAGCGCACGCGCTCCGGAGTCATTGCGGAGTTGTTGACGTAGCGCCCCTCACGGTCCTCTTCCATGCAGAAAATGCAGTTGTTGTTACAGATGGCCCCAATCGGGATGTGCAATCGCTCCGCGCGCCCCTCGATCCGCCCCGCAATGTCGCGTTCTTCGCCCATTCGCTGGATGGAGCGTTGCGGTCCGGGGCGGCCCGGTCAAGCTGGCCCCTGGTTTCTGCAGAAAGCTGGACATTTCGCCCTCAGCCGGGCTGGCATGATCTTGGCACACTAGGCGGGGCCCCGGCTTCAAACGGCGGGTTCAGCTGGTCTCGCGCGCTTGATCGCGCAAGGGGTTCGTTTGCCTCAGGTGCGTCCGGAAAATACTGCGCGGTCTTTGCTGAACCGCTCAAGCGGGTCCTTGCAGGGGCGTTTCGTCGGGTTGCTCCTGCTGATGAGCGTGGTCTCCGTCGGCTCTTGGATCGTGACGGCTCAGGTTGACGCCGAACTGAACGGCTTCGCGAAGCAGATCGATGTAGCCGGCTCCCTCCGCTACCGGCTTCTACGCCTCGCGGCGCCACGGCGCGCGGGCTCGGCCCAGGCTACGGCCGAGACCGAGCGGCTGATGCAGGCGCAAGGGCGAGTGCTGGATCAATTGATCCTCGGTGACCCTTCCATCGCGCTGCCGCCCTGTGGCTCCCCGCTGATCTGTACCCGGTTGCGAGAGCACAAGCGGCGGCTCCCCGCAGTGGTGCAGACCGACGCTGCGACGGATGCGGCCTCGGGGCTTCCGGCTCCGATCGTTGAAGAGCTGACGAGCCTCGACGCCACCGTGCACGCGATCGCCACCGAAGTGCAGTCCCGGGTAGATCGGGTGTCACTCACCGCGCGCGTGACCGCCATGTCGACACTGCTCTTGCTTGGACTGGTGGGCATTGGCGTGTGGACGGTGTTTCGGCGCATTCGCCTTGTTGGCGCCGCCGCGGGTCAGGACTCTGCCGAAGAGCTGTCCCGTCTGGCGCACGGTGACGACGAGGTCGCTCGCCTTTCCAAGGTGCTTTCCTCCTCCATGCGCCAGTTGCAGCAGAGCAGCCAGAGCGAGCGGGAGCGCGCTGGTCGCATGGATCAACTGCAGGCTTCTGCAAAAACTTTGGCTGAGAGCCTCGATGGGTGGCTTTCGACTGACGCAGGGCAACCCATCGCGTTGTCCGGGTTGGTGGAAAGCGTGTCCGTATCCGGCGCATGGGTCGATCAGTGCGGCGCACACGGCGAGCTGGATTTGGTCGCCAGCGAGAACATTGACCGCGCCCGTTGGTCGGAAGTCGTCGCGGAGCGCTACCAACAGGCAATCACTGCCGACGCGCCCGTCGAGTTCTTGCTGGACGCGACGGGAGGGCATACGGCGATCGTGCCCCTTGGTCTTCAAGACCAAGTCATTGGGCACCTTGGCCTGATCGCGAATCGCCCGATCCAGCTGACGCCGGAGCAGCACGCTGCCCTAGAAACCATGGCGCAGTATCTGAGTGCATCGCTTCTGGCGCAGCGACTCTTGGCCGAGCGTCGGCATCGCGAGGCCATCGCGGCGTCTTTGGCGGTGATCACGGACCTGGAACACTCCGGAGCCGAAATCCGTCGACACTTGCGTGCCCTCGTTTCCCACGACGTGATGGAAATCGCCGTCTTGGGCGAAACGGGAAAAGTGGACGCAGTGTGGCGCGTGGACGAGCAAGGTTCGGTCGCCCGCGCGGCGCCCGTGTTCCTCGAAGTCCCGCGGCAGCCGTTGGAGTCGACCCTCGATCCAGCATTCCCGTTACTCAAGGACACCCAAGCACGCTGGGTGCTAGTCGTTCCGCTCTCAGCAGGCGATCGCGTTGAGGGTGTCGTTGCCTTCGGGCGCAAACGCGAGCGCTATCGCTCCGGAGAAATCGACGCTGCGGTGGCAGTTGCGCCACTCTTGGCAACGGCCGTGGCACGGATGCGCCTGGAAGAACAGCTAAAGCTCTCCGAGCAGTTCACCGCGCTGGGAGGCTTTTCGCGCATGCTCGCCCATGAAGTGCGCAATCCCCTGAATTCGATGTCACTGCACGCGGAACTCGTCGGCAGGAAGCTGCGCAAACTTGCGATCAGCGACGAGCAAAGGAAGGCGCTGAGTGAGCACCTGCAGCTGCTTCGCGCCGAAGTGGACCGAATCGAAGCGATGGTCAGCGACTTCGTCTCCCTGGCAGCGGGTGATGTTGCAGCCAGCGCTGACGCCGTAGACCTCCGCACGCTCGTCGACGCCGTTCTCGAATTGCACGCTCCCCATTTCGAGCAACACGACATTGCGTTGCATGTCGAGACTGGCGACAATCCCGTCATCGTTCGGGTGCATGCGCAGCGCATCCAGCAGATCCTGCATAACCTGATGAAGAACGCGCTGGATGCCCTCGCGGGCGAAAGCGAGCGTTCGGTCCGGGTCAGCATCCATCGTAAGACCGAGTGCGTGGAGGTGCGAGTGCGAGATTCGGGACCGGGGCTCTCCGATACCAACGTCGTCTTCTCGCCGACTTACTCGACCAAGGCGGGCGGCGGCGGGATGGGGCTGGCCATCAGTCGGCAGATTGCGCGCTTGCACTCCGGATTCCTGGGTGCAGAAAAGCCTGAGCAGGGTGGCGCAGAATTCGTATTGTCGCTGCCGCTGGCGGGCTAAGCTCTGCGCCGAGGGCCCTACGTGAGCGCCACCAACAAGGACACGCTTTCCGCGGACGTCTGGGGCGGACTGGCCGCGATGCTCGTCGCGCTGCCTTCGGCGATCGCTTTTGGTGTTGCCATCTACGCGCCCCTCGGTGCGGAGAGCGCCGCAATCGGCGCCATGGCCGGAATGGTCGGCGCAGTGCTGCTAGGCGTGATCAATCCGCTCTTGGGTGGCACGCAGCGATTGATTTCGGCTCCGTGTGCGCCGGCTGCGGCAGTCATGGGCGCACTCGTCGCAGAGCTAGCCAAAGAGCGCGAGCCCACGGCTGTGCTTCTGATGATGACCGCGGTCGCTCTGCTCTCGGGTCTACTGCAAATCGCCTACGGCGTGCTCGGTGGCGGCAAGGTGATCAAGTACATCCCGTACCCAGCGGTGTCGGGGTTCTTGAGCGGCGTCGCCGTGCTGATCTTCGTGAAACAACTGCCCGGCCTGTTGGGGGTCGGCGGCGGCAAGGGCCTCCTTAGCGCGCTCAGCACACCCGAAGCGTTCCGCATGCCGTCCATCGTCGTGGGGCTCGTGACCATCGGCGGCGTGTTCCTCGCGCCCAAACTGGTAAAAGCCGTGCCCGCGGCTATCGTGGGCCTCGGGGCGGGTGTGCTCGCGTACTTTGCGCTTTCGTTGCACGATCCGAGTTTGCGCAGTCTTGCTGACAATCCGTTGGTGGTCGGTCGCGTCGAAGTCTCCTTTGGTTCCTTGCTGTCCGGCATGCAGCAACGTGGCAGCGCGCTGGCTGGGTTCCAACCCGCCGACGTCGCCTCGTTGATGGTGCCCGCGCTGACGCTCTCGGCTCTGCTCTCCATTGACACCATGAAAACGGGCGTGATTGTCGATGCCATGACCCGGAGTCGCTCCGACTCCAACAAGGAGCTACGTGCCCAAGGCATCGGCAACGTGGCGACAGCGCTGTTTGGCGGCGTGCCGGGTGCGGGCACCATGGGCGCGACGTTGATCAATGTGACGAGTGGTGGAAAGACGCGTTTGTCTGGAGTCCTGGAGGGTGTGTTTTGCCTCGTGGCATTCGTCGCGTTGCGATCGGTGGTTGCTTGGATCCCCATCGCCGCTCTCTCGGGGATCCTGATCGTGATCGCCATCCGCATGCTGGACACCAAAAGCCTTCGTCTGCTCAAGAACCGCTCCACCCTCTTGGACTTCGGGGTGATTGCGACGGTGGTGCTTGTCGCGGTCAGCGTCGGCTTGATCCAGGCCTCGGCGGTGGGATTCGGCCTTGCCACTCTGCTATTCGCTCGCGAACACATGTCTGCGTCCGTGGTGCGACGTCGCGTCTCCGGCCGGCAGCTGTCGTCCAAGCAACGGCGTGTGCCGGAGGAAGTTGCGTTGCTCGAAACCCACGGCGCGCGCACCACCGTCTGTGAGCTGCAGGGCAATCTGTTCTTCGGCACGACCGACCAACTATTCTCGGAACTGGCGGAAGATCTTCGATTGCAGCAGTTCATCGTGCTCGACATGCGTCGAGTGCATAGCGTCGATTTCACTGCGGCGCGTCTCCTTGACCAGATGGACCAGCAGCTCGAAGAGCATGGCGGACACCTGCTGCTTTCGGGCATTCCGGCGGCGTTGCCGACCGGGCGAGATATTCGGGCGTATCTGGCAGACCTGCAGATCGGCAAAGACAGCGGCGGCATCGAGATGTTCGATGATCTCGACGCCGCCCTGGAGTGGGTCGAAGATCAGATCCTAGAAACGCACATGCCAGCGCGGCGCAGGAGTGCCAGCGCCCTCGACCTTGCTGGCATCGATCTTTTCGACGATCTCGAACGTCACGGCTTGCTTGAAGCCGTATCGGACTGTATCGATGCCCGCAGCTTTCAGGCGGGAGACACCATTTTCGCCCAGGGCGACCGCGGCGACGAGCTGTTCGTGATCCGCCGCGGAACGGTTCGCATTCTGTTGCCGCTGGAAGCAGGGCGTACGCTGCACGTCGCGTCTTTTGGCAGGAACAACTTCTTCGGCGAGATGGCGTTCCTAGATCGCGGCATACGATCAGCTGCGGCTATCGCCCTGACCGAGGCGGAGTTGTTCGTGCTTTCCCGAGGCCGCTTTGACAAACTCTCCCGCGAGCAACCCGTGGTGGGCGTCAAAGTATTCGCGCGTCTGGCGCGTGCGCTGGCACTGCGCCTGCGTCATACCGACGCAGAGGTAGCCGCGCTTCAAGACTGAAGCCGTTGCTGATTCCTCGCGCAGGCCTCAAAACCTCCCGATGGCACCGAGACCGTAGGTGCCATGCCCGATCACCGGCGTCACGTTGACACTGGTCGTTGTCGCTGGCGTGGAGGATGGTGCGGTGAGTAGCAGCACGACGCCGCCCGCGAGCAGGATCCCGCCCGCCACGAAGGAGACCGTTTCCAGGCTGGCAGCGGAATCGACGTCGTCGTTCAATCCGTTGATCTTCGTCGCTTCTTCGGGGGTGCAGTTCTTCCCGCTGGGGCAGATGTCGTCGCGGTCTTTGACTTTGGAACTGCGTTGCAGCTCGAAGAACACACCTGCGCCGATCCCCACGACGCCGACCCCGCCTGCAATCCAGCCCAACGTGCGCTGGGTCGCGCCAGGATCCGCGGCTGCGGTGATCGTGTCGCGTTGGCCGGCGGGGCCAGTCGGAGCCTCGCTGACAGCGGCCGACGCGGCCGCGGCCTCGCTGCCGGTCGCGTCGTCCTCCAAGAGCGGCAGACTGAACTCCACGCTGGCGGCGTTCGCCCCGACCACCACCTCGGCCACAAGCTTTTTCTTCCCCGGTGCCGAGGCCTCAACCACGTGCTTGCCTGCGTCTACTGGCACACTCGAACCCCACAAGGAGCGACTCACCTGCGCGCCGTCTCGACGGACTTCCAAGCCGGTCACGTCGCTGGCTGGGGGCACTTGTATCACTAACTTTGACAGCTTGGGCTGTAGTGCAGCCGCGCGCTTGCGGGCGACGTCGCCACGCGGGTCGTTGGTGCGCGCCGCGATGTCGACAGCGTCGCGCCAGCGTGCCCAGGCGCTGGCGGTCTGACCGTTCTTTTCGTAGCAGTCGGCCAAATGCACCAGCGCGCCCAACTGGGGATCGAGACGGTTGCTTTCGGCGTACTTAGGGCACGCCGCGGCGTAGTTGCCCGCGGCCATCAGTTTCTCCGCGTCGTCGTAGAGTGCGACCGCTGCGGCGCGGTTGGCGTCCCCTTGTGCCATCACCGCGGTCGGCAGCAGCGTGACTAGTGCCAGCATCGAGGTTTTCCAAAGTGTGTGTCTCACATTCGACCTCCCAGCTCGTCCGCCGGTGCGGGCTTCGGTTGTGGTTTCGGGGCCGGGGGCTCTGCGGCTTTCACAGTCTTCTCCTGGGCTGGTTTTTCTACCACAGGTTTTGGGATTGGCGCCGGTCTAGCCGTGGGCGGTGCAGGCCTGGCTGCGGGGGTGGGTTTCGTGGGCGGCTGCTCGTCCGCGGCTGGCGCGGGGGCGACGGACGGCGCAGGCAGTACCGACGGAGTGGGCGCGGCGATCGACGACTCGCTCGCCGCCAGTTCCGGTTCTGGAGTCGCGGAATCCGCAGCGGCTGCGTCTGGCGATGCGCTGAACAAGGCGCTCCTGAACGCAATCACGATTGCGATCATGCCCAGCGCAACGAGCACGGCTCCCGCCGCCGCCCAGGGCAGCACGGATCGACGTGACACCGCGCGCCCGGTTTCGCTCCAAGACACCGCCGTGGCGGCCGGCAATTGCTCGACTTCTTCTCGCGGTGGCACTTCGTCGGACGACGGAGGAAGTGCTGTCGAGGCGGTGGATTGCCCAGCCGCGCTGATCACACCGGAAATGCGCTTGACGGAGCTGCGGGCATGTTTCGGTGCAACCTCGGCCAAGGCAACGGCCAGCTCCGCGACGTTCGCGAAGCGATCCTCCGGCGACTTTTGCAAGCAGCGCGCGACGACCGCGTCGACCTGTTCAGAAAGGTCGGGTCGGCGTACTCGCAGCGGCTCGGCGTTCTGTGTGAGGATCTTGGCGCAGAGCTCGGTGATGCTTTGGGCGTTGAACGGAGGCTGTCCGGAAATCAGCTCGTACATGATCACTCCCAGTGCCCAGATGTCCGAACGCAGTTCGACGCTGCGTGCGGATGCCATCTGCTCCGGCGACATGTACAGCGGCGACCCCATGAGTGCCGACGTTTTGGTGAGCGCGAGATCTGGACCGGTCGTGACCTTGGAGATGCCAAAGTCCAGGACTTTGACCATGGGCGTCCCGTCCATGCGCGTGGTGACGAAGAGATTGGCGGGCTTCAGATCGCGATGCACGATGCCCAGGACGTGCGCCTCGGCCAGGGCTTCGCACGCCTGCAGCACATAGTCGGCAACTTCGGCGGGCGGCAGTGGGCCCCGAGCCGCGAGGATCTGTGAGAGATCCTGACCCTTGAGATACTCCATGACGATGTAGGGCTCGCCGGAGTCAAAGTTGCTGACGTCGATGATACGGACGACATGCTCACTCTTGATCTTGGTCGCCGCACGCGCCTCCCGCGCGAATCGACCCACAGCGTCGGAGTTCGTCATGGCCTCCGGCAGCAAGAATTTTATGGCGACAGGCTCGTCGAGTTGCAGATGGTGTGCCGCCACGACCATGCCCATGCCGCCGGAGCCGAGTAGTCTTTCAACTCGGAATTTGCCTGCGAGTATGTCGCCCTGATTCACCGACACGTAACAGCCCCTGCCCGGCGGAGACTATACCCCAGGGCTCGGAAGTCCCGGCTGTCATGTGTTATCGCGATCCAGGGCTGCTGCCCCCGGAAAAGGCCGCTAGGCGCCGGATCGCACCTGCTCGGGGGCTGAACAGAGCTGTCGCGAGAATCACGGCGTGGCGGCAGGCAGACGCAGGGTCGCGGGCGCGATGCCGACCGCCAGGGCCGGGAACGCCTCGTCGTCGGCGCTACCGGCGCGTTGGGTCACAAATAGCAGCGTGTAGCCGTCTCTGGGCAGCACGGCCGGCGCGCGCGGCAGGCGTGGACCCGAAAGTGCGGGCTGCGGGTTCTTCTGCATCGCTCCAGAGTCTGCATAGCGTGCAGCAAGACCAATGCCCGTGACGCCGGCGGCGTCGTGCCCGGCATAGTACAAGCGCAGGACTCGGCGGCCCTCGGCGGTCTTCGCCGGCCACGGCTCGGGATCCGACACGCCCGCGGCGTCGAAGGTTTCGCCAGCGCCAGGTTCCAGCACGGGCGCGTCCGTACGCGTCCAGCTGAGGCCGTCGCTGGAGGTCGCTTCGCCGATACTGCCGCCGGCGCCATAGAACAGACGGAAGTCGCTCGCGCCGAGCATCGCGAGCGCCGGCCCTTGGGGCGGGGCGCCAGATTCCCAGGGACTCCCGCCTTGGGTGGAGAGCACGGGTGCGGTCGCGTTCGTGAACGTCACGCCGTCGCTAGATCGCGCGATGCCGATGCCGTCAGCGCCGGCGTAGGCCAGCCAAACCTCGGCGCCGACGCGCAACACGGAGGGAGCTTCGAGTTTTGCGCCTTCCCAGGCTTCTCTCGCCGCCAGCACCGGATCCTGCGGATCGGGCTGTTCGACGAAGCTGCGTCCGTCCTCCGCGATGAAGCGATAGATGCCACTCACGCCGCCGACGCTTGCCGCGGCGTACAGGGCCACGCGCTCCCCATCGAGGGGTAAGAGCGTGGCGTCGCGGTGGTCCACAGAGCGCCGGCGCAGCGTGTAGGGAGCGTTGCTGGCCAGCTCGGGCCGCACCAAGTAGCGGAACGGTCCCGCCAAGTTGTTCGGGCGCACAGCGTCGTCATCACCAGCTTCGCTCGCTAGCGTCGCGCAGCCGCAGGGCAGCAGAGCGGCGAGCAGCCAGAAGGTGTGGGAAAATCGGCGATTGCGGCGCTTCATCGGAATCCAACTCCCAGGGTGGCGCCCACGTTCAGGATGCTGCCATCCGCGCGGTAGTCTCCCACGTAGTCGGCGGGGTTTTCCTTTAGGGTCACTCGAGCGGGCAGCAGCGACCACTGCAGATGCATGTCAAAGCGCAGGTCGCCGGGCAACACCTCGCCCGGATCCGAAAGCACAAACCCCGAGCCGGCGGAGAATACGTGCCGATTGGCGTCGACGAAGTTGGTGCGCCCCGTCTGCGGCGGCACCGGCGAGTGCTCGTACACATAGCCGACGCGCAGCGGGATCGAGAAGTCGCGCGCGACACCCAAGAAATACTCCACGCCCAGCCGCGGCACCAGGCGATCGGAAAAGTTGGGGTCCTCCACTTCCGTTGGTTTCGGGTTCTCTGGCAGCTCGAAGCTCGCCGGTACCTCGACGTCCAGCACAGTTTGCGAGCGGCTGACGGGGCTCTCATACGCGGCCCAGTTCACCCAAGTCACGTCTGCGGAGATCCGCAGCTCTTTGCTGAGCTGGTAGGCGCCGCCTAGGACGAGCTGCTGGGGAATGAACGCATTCGTGGTCTGGGAGGTCAGTGTGTAGCGCGCTGGCACTTGCAGCAGCGTGGCGTCGACGTCGCCCGCCAGCTCCGCGTCGATGTTCAGCGCGATCTTCGCCTGCCCGCGATACACCACCGCCAGATCCAGCTCGCGGGTTGGCCGAAGTGTGACGCCGAATTGCGGGTAGCGCACAGACGTCAGATCTGCGTCGACCTCGTGTTCGAGTTGCGAGTCGTATTCCGTGCGCCCGCCTCCGGGCAGCACTGCGGTCCCGCGGATACCGAAGCGGCCTTGAGTGGCTGCGAGCCAGGTAATGCCGCCTCCCACGGAAAGCCAGGGCATCGGACGCAACGCTACGCCCGCGGAGAGATACAACAGCTGCGGGCGATTGTCGTATAGGAGCCAGCGCGGCTGGTCTTGTCGTGCGCTGCGCGCTCGCGACAAGCGTTCGTCATTGAGATGGGTCGCGATGCCAAAGGCGAAGGGCAGCGTGCCGACACTTCCCGGAGCCACGATGCCGCCAACGATGCCGCGCACTGGATCGACCTGGCTGTCGTGACCGTTCATCGAAAGCGAATGCGACACGTGGGTGTAGCCAACGGAAAGGTCCGTGCCTCGGGCCAGGGCGAGCCCCGACGGATTGTAATAGCAGGCGGAAAAGTCCCGCGCGCTCGCGCTCATCGCGCCGCCAAGGGCCGTGGAGCGCGAGCCGAGTCCGTAGCTGTCAACGGGGCTCGCTGCCGCCGGCGCCGCGATACAAAGCAGCACAATGGCCAAGACACCGAGCCCACACAGCCTGCGCATCAGAACTTCACTCCCAAGATCAGGCCGAAGTTCTGTACGACGCCCTTGCTTTCGAGCTCGGGCGCACCCGGGTTACTGCCGGGTACGCTGGCGTCTTTGGCGTGAGTGCGTGGCGCCAGGAGGTGCACTTGATAAAACGCGTCCAACGTGATCGGCGGCAGGGGCTCGAACAGCTCGACTCCGTATCCGACCGCGAGTACGTGGCGGTCGTTGTCGAGGGTATTCTGCGTGCCGGTCTGTTCCTGAAGCGGGCTGGGTTCGAAGGCGTAGCCGGCGCGCAGCTCGCCGCGGGACGCGGCACCGAGCTCGAGCGCGTAGAGTGCGCCCACTCGCGGTACGATCACATCGGAAAACTCGATGGGTTGCACCCGCAAAGCGTCGCAATCGGGCTGCGTGCTCGGGCAGCGCACCGTGGCACGCTGAAACCCGTCGAAGGCGGACCAGTGCTTCCACGTGGCGCCGGCGACCAGCGTCAGCGCAGAGAAGCGCTGTCCCACTTCGGCTTGCAGCGCCATGGGATCGTATTGCGCGATGCCCGCGATGTTCAGAGACGGCACCACCAAACTACCCAAATCCCGCACGTCGACGACGACGTCGAATTCGCCTTCGAGGGCGCCACGCCAAGTCACGCCAAGCTGGGTGTTTTCGACCTGGTACGCCGCACCAAAAATCGGCGCGTAAGTGGCGATCAACTGATCGTCCACCACGGTGCCGACCCGGCCCGAGGTGTCCGTCTGCACGACGACGGTGCCGACCAATTCGGCCAACGCGAGAAACCCGGCCCCAAACTGCAGCCCGTGGCCGAGGTCGACGCCCAAGCCCAGGTTGAAGTTCAGCGTTTGTGCCCGATCCGTCAGCAGTGGGAACTGTGGGCGCTCCGGATACAGCAGCCTAGCGCGGGCGATCAGCTGTGTGGGTGTGTAAGTGCCGAGCCCGAGGGTGAGCCGGTCTTCGATCACGCCGCCGAAGGGCAGGGGCAACACGACCCCAATGAAGGTGCCGCCCACGCCTTCTTCAGGCACGTCGCCCGGTGCGTTTGGGCCCTCGGCTTTCAAGGACAGCGTGGCGGCTTGATAGCCGAGGCTCAGCTGCCGATCGCGACTCAGGGCAAGCAGCGCCGGATTCGCGTAGGTGGTTGCAAAGCCTCGTGCCACTGCTGCGCCCGCTCCGGCCATGGCCTGGGGCTGCGGGCCAAAGCCGTACAGCTCTGCGGGAGACGCCGTCGTCGCAGCGCTCACAGCGGTGGTCGCTGCGAAAACAAAGACAGAAAGCGAGGCTCGGCGCAGCACGGCCTTCGCCTCAAGGGGCGGGCACGCGGCCCGCGGGTTCGTCCATGAAGTTGCGCACGAAGCCGGCGCACTGATTCATGGCGGCTGGGATGTCGTAGATCACGAAGTGGCCATCCGAGGCCTTGGCTGCTTCCCACTGCGCCAGCACACCACTGGCCTTGCCATTGGCCAGGTTGCCAGCCAGCCCATCCTTCGGGATCGTCACCGGCAGGAAGCGGTCGTCGAATTCAGCTTCATAGACCTGGTGGATCACTGGATTTTGCGGCGGCAGACCCAGGGCCAAGGCCTGGGCTTCGATACCGCGCGGCGTGGAGTAGCTGTCGCCGCTTCCGTCCGCGTTGACGCCTTCAGTCATGAGCACGCTTTTCGGCGCGAACCCGGCGCGCGGCGCTTGTGCGATGCGCCTCACGTAGTGGATTGTGTCCGTCGGGTCGACGATGCTTTGGGCCAAGCACATGGCGGGATGGAACTCATCGAGTTCCGCCTCTTCGTCCACGGCCAGCGCCAAGAAGACCTTCTTGACCAGGCCAGCGATGTCCCAGGGCTCCTTCTTCTCCAAAAGTGCGATGGTGATCAGGCCGCCGGAGCCGCTGAGCACGCCGCCGCGTGCGCTGTCGTCAATGGCCAGGTAAATCGGACCATTCAGGCCGCCTTGGGAGTGCCCGAAGTAGCCGAGCCGAGAAGCGTCGAAGCGGATCTCAGTTCCCCCGTACGCAATACTAGCGGGCACGGTCATCTTTGACGCGGTGAACAGCCGTGCTTGCTGGACGACGTCGATGGCGGACTGCGGCCCGTTGGCGCGTGCCGCTTCCAGGTTTTGGAAATTGAAGAAGAGGAAGTCGGACGTGCCGGCACCCGCACCCGGGCGCGTGCCGTGAAAGATCTGGTCGACGCCCATGGTCGCGATGCATTGTTTGGCTAGGGATTCCGCTTCATCGCCCGCGCCGAGGAGCGTTCGGTAGTCGCCATAGGTCCCGTGACCATAAAGCACGATGGGGTAACCCGCGGTGGGCATCGGACACTTGGCCGGATCCGGCACGGCCAGGGTGAAACGCAGGTCCATCTCGCGCTGCACTACGGGCGTTCCGTCTTTGTCAAACGCGAGCGCGCCGCCATCGCCGGCCTGTGCAAATGGGATCTTGCCCTGCTGGAAATCTGGGGAAGGGCCGTAGACGCCCGCGTATACGTCCATGATTCCGGGACGACGGTCCTTCGGGTTCGCTTCCCAGGCTGCCGGTTGGGCCGTGGGCGCTGCGTAGCTCTTGACGGTGAAGTCCCGAACAGCCTGGGTTTCCGCCGTCGGGTCGTTGGTCGTGTACACCGCTAGGTGCACGATCTTCGAGCGCGGGATCCCGGCTGACGCGATCGCGTCGATGTCCGCTGCCAATGCGTCGCGCAAAGACAGCGCCGCACCCTCCGCTTTTGCGTCTCCGAGGACCGCGCGCAGCTCCGGGGACGGCCGCATTCGGCCCCCCTTCGCCGTGCGTAGGCGATCCGTCACGACCAGCGCGTAGCGATGTTTCGGCAACAGCGGATAGCCAAACACTGGAAGGAACGCCAGTGTGTTGTCTGCATAATACACAGCCTCGTTCGGTGCGAGCTTCACTCGGATCAGCTGCCGCGTCCCGTTTTCGTCCGCCCCGGGCGTGATGTCGATGAGTTGCACACTGCTGCTTGGGTCGATGGCTTCAAGGGGTGATGCCGGCAGGGTGCCTTCGTCCAGGGCGGTCGTGAAGCGCAGGAAGCCGCCCGCCGCAGGCGAAAACCCGTCGAGCACTCCCTGCATGGAATCGATGAACTGATCGAGCAGCGGCAGCTCCCGCGGATTCGGATAGCCAGCGAAGCGCACGCTGCCGTCTTCGACACGAAATTCGCTTGGCCACGGATGGTCAAAGAAGGTTTCATCGGCCAGCGCGTCCAAGGTCTCCGGCACCGCGTAGATGCTGTACCCCGGCGCCGCTTCTTCGGCCTCTCCGTCACTGCACGAAAGCGCGCACAAGCTCAGGATCCCCACCACTGCTCGCCAGCCGCCCATATTCGTATTCCTAGCCGATCCGACGCAGGGCCGCATGTGGGTCTGCGATTTGGTTTGGATTCAGGGCGCCTTGGGTGCGGGCGCTCTTCGCGCTGGCGCTGGCGCTGGCACCATCACCACCGGCACCTGTGCTCCGCGCAAGACGCCGTCGGCGACGCTGCCCACGAGCAACTCGTAGAGCTTTCCGTGCCCGTGGCTGCCCAGCACGAGCCACTCCGCTTCCAAGCTCTCCGCGTGCTTGAGGATGCTCTCTACGGCGGCTCCCTGGACCATCAATGGGCGGGCTCGCAGGCCAGTGCGCGCGAGGGCCGCGACCTTCTTCTCAAGCACTCGGTGCTCCTCGCGCAGGTGCTCCGCGACGCTGTGGCGCACGCTCTGCGGCCCAGCTTCGTAGCCAACGAAATCAGGTGGTGGTTCCGCCACAAACAGCGCCACCAACTCGATGTTCATGGCGAACGCCAGGCGCGCTGCATAGTCGAGCACGTCGTCCGTAACGCTCGAGAGATCCACTGCGGCAAGCACGCGCCCCACCGCTAAAGCAAAGCAGAGCGTTGCCCGGGGGTCGAGCGCACGTTTTTCGCGCGCTCGACGGGCTCCGTGCGGGAGCCGGCGGCCCGCCGCGCGAGGGGGATCAGCGAGGTACGGGCGTGGTGCTCGAGCCCGTGGCTTCGTCGGCGGAAAACACGAACTTGTCGATCAGTACCGTGGAATCGAGGATTTCGTCGCCCATATCCCAGATCGCGAAGCGCAGCGTGATCTCGCTGCCGGGCGTGACTGGCGAGACCGTTTCGAGCCAGCCCGTGGCGGCATGACCTTCGAAGCCGGTGCCTTGCAGTTGCGCGCTGCCCAGGCTGCAGGGGAAGTTCTTGCCGCCTGCGTTTTGCGGCGAACACACTTCCAAGAACCCGTTGTTCACGCTGACCGGGTTGCCCTGGATGTCGAAGGAGATGTTGCTGTCGACAGCATTCGGCGGCGCGGGGTTCTGCAGTGCGATGAAGAAATCGTTGTAGATGTCACACACGAACACCGGGAACTCGAAGGTGTAGAAGTTGAACAAGTACTTGAAGCTCTTCGCGTTGGTGGGAACGCGGATCTTGAGCTCGAGCCCGACGGGGTTGTACGTGGTCTTGTCGTTGGACGTGTTAGTCCCCGAGCACTGACTGGAATCCTTGGGGAAGCCCGCCGGGGCGAAACCGTTGATGCCCGTGTCGTAACCGCTCGGGCTCTGGTAGCCCGGGTCTGAGGGCTGGCGCGCCGCGCCACTGGACAGCGCCAGAATCCGCGTGCCCTCTTGGGGGGCCACGTTGGGGCCGAAGCCCGTCAGCATGCCGTGGCTGATGTCGTTGATGCCCCCGGTGCCGTCGGCTTTCACGTACTTGGCGTCGATTACGCCCCAATTCTTCTCGCCGGGAGTCGTGAAGTTGCACAGGCCGATGGCCCTAGCCGCTTCTTGCGGATTCGTGACGGCGACATCGGTGATCAGGTTGTCGCAAGTCGCCATGGTGTCGTCGATGGCGTTGTTGCAGTCCTCGTCGACGTTGTTGCCAGGCACGTCGTAGGCGCCCGGGTTGGCGTTGGCGTCGCAGTCGTTGCAGTCGCCGCTCGACATCGTGTAGCCGTCGCCGTCGCTGTCGTCATTGGGGCCTGACGTGCAATTGGCGGGCAGGTTGCCGCTGCCGCCGTTGCCACCGCCCACGATGATGCCTGCGCCCGAGCCACCGGTGTTGATGCCCGCGCCGTTGCCTCCGACGTTGGCACCGCCGCTGCCCTGAATCCCACTACCGCCGCCCGTAGACGAGCATGCCGCGAGTGCGACTCCACAACCGACACAAATCAATCCTATCGCCCGATGCATGGCGTTCCTCCAGGCCGTGGAGTGTGAACGACAAGTCCCCCCACGTCGAGGGAATTGCCGCGCAATTCGCTGGAATTTCAGCGGCGCCGGCGTCGCGCCCAAGCGAAGAGACCCAGCACGCTGAACCATACCAGGTGCGTCGCCGGTGCCGATGCTGCGGTGCGGCAGCCGCACCCACTGTCGTCGCCGGGATCTTTGGCGGCGCTGCCGCCTGTGCCCGCAGCGTTGCCACCAGTGCCAGTTGCCGCGCCTGTGCCCGTAGCGCCGCCCGGACCCACGCCCGCGCCGCCTGCGGCGCCCGCTGTAGCGCCGGTGCCCGTTGCGGCCCCTGTGCCGGGCGAGCCACCCGTTCCTGGTGCACCGCCCGTTCCTGGGCTGCCCCCGCCGCCCGGCGAGTCCTTGAAACCGGGTCCCACTGGAGGCTTCGGGTTGCCGCTGGCGTCGAACTTGTACGCACCAACGTCGGCCACGCCGCCGCGCTGAGTTCCGTTGTAGTCGTCTTTTTCCACGTAGGCTGGATCACCCGCGCCAATCAGCTTGCTGCCGGCTTTGGGGTAGACGTTGCGCTTGCCAGCGTAGTTCGCGTCCACGAAGTCGTTTGCGATGTTCCCGCTGCCGTCGAAGCCGCCGCTGGTGCCCTGGACGTTGCCGGAGCCGACGTTGCCCTTGACGGTGGCCTGCGCCGTCGTCCCGCTGAGCTGAATTGCGTTGCCGTTTTGGCTGTAGATGGCGTTGTTCGCAATCACTACCTTGCCGGCGATATTCTGGGTGCGAATCGCCGTGCCGGAGTTGACGATGGTGTTGTGCACGATAGTCAGGTCTTTGACCTGATTCTGCTGGTGGTTGCGGCTGTGAATGGCGTCGCCACCCGCGCCGAGGATCAAGTTGTTGCGGATGATGGCGTCGGCTTCCGCCTGAATCGCGTTGTCGGCGCACGCCCACATGGCGTTGCGTTCGATCAGGTTCACTGGCTTGCCGGCGGTGCCGTACACTAGGATGCAAGGGTACTTCGTGTTGTGCACCACGTTGTCCCGCACGATGTTGTTGTAGCTGCCTTGCTTGATTTCGATGCCGTCGCCTTGACTTACGCCACCACCGTCGGTGTTGTGGATGTAGTTGCCCTCGATCAGGCTGTCGAACATAGTGCAGCCGCCGTTGTTGCAACCAAGGTACATGCCCTCGCCGGTGCCGCCGGTGTCGTGGATGTGGTTGCGTCGAAAGGTCAGCCCTTGGTAGCTCTTGTTGGGAACGTTAGCAGAGAGGCCGACGTCGCCGGTGTCGTGGATGTCGCAGTCTTCGACGGTGATGAAGTCCGAGTCATCGATGCGGATGCCGTGCGAGCCGCCGGAGATCTCCAAGCCGCTCAAGATGATGTATTCCGTCATGTCGACGTTCAGCACGTTCTGATTCGCGTTCTGCACGATGTGGGCGGTTCCGCCCGCCTTCGACCGGATCGTGATGGGCATCGCAGCCGTGCCCTTCGCGCTGATGCCGACCCGTGAGTTGAGGGTGTAGGTGCCGGCCTGCAGCACCAACTCGTCGCCCGCCTTCAGCTTGCCGATCTCTGCCTTTAGGTCTGCGCTCGGCCCGATTTCGATGGTGGCTGCAAAGGCCGGGGAACTCACCGCCGTCGCTGCAAGTGCACCCAAGAATAGAGATCGCTTCATGATATGGTCCTCCAGGGGAACCCGTAGAGTAGCAGTGCGGCCAAGGTTTGGGATCCGACTGCGCACGGCATTCGGCCGCAGAACGCCCCAACGCTAGTTCATGTCGATGGCGTGCTTCTTCAAGTCCGCGAGATCTATGACTTCTAGCGCGCGCTGATGGGTCGCGGTCAGCACCACCAAAGGCGCCTGACCCGCTTCGAAAGCTTCCTGCCAACGCGCGGCGCACAAGCACCAGCGATCTCCCGCTTTGAGACCAGGAAAGCCGTACTGCGGAGCCGGCGTGCTGAGGTCGTTGCCGCGGGACTTCGAAAAACGCAAGAAGTCGGCGGTCATCACCACGCATACGGTGTGGGAGCCGACATCTTCGTCGCTGGTATTGCAGCAGCCATCTCGGAAAAATCCGGTCATGGGCTCGTCGCTGCATCCCGCCAGCTCCGTGCCCAAGACGTTACGGGACTCAGCTTGGTCGCTCACAACGCGCAGGCTACCACGCTCGCCATGCTGGCAGTACTCGTGGGTTGTCGCCCCGGCGTGGCGGTCAAAATCCGCGGATCTGGTGGAGCCGACCTTCTAGGGCGCGCAGCAACGGAAGCCGTAGATGTCGTTGGAGGCGCTGCGGTCATTGGCGTTGCCGTTGGCACAGAGCAGGTCCGCGCTACCGTTGAACCAGAAAGAGCCGCCGCGCAGGCGGCATTGATCTTTGGCTCCGGCGCTTGCCTGGCAGCTGTCTTCCCACTCCCAGACGTTGCCGCTCATATCGAATAGGCCGGGCACTCCCCCTTCACACTTGCTAAGGGATTTGACCGCTACGGCGTCTCCGGCGCCGTTGTCCACACCATTACAGGCTGCGCCGTCGTAGACGTCGCCGTAGGGGTACTTCTTCGTGCCCTGCCCGGAGCAGGCATACAGCCACTGGCTCTTGTTCACGTCGGCGTAGTCGCCGTAGGGAAGGGAGCCACCACCGACCGCGCCGCACAAGCGCTTGCCTGCCCACGCGCAGAACGCGTAGGCATCGCACCAATCCACGTAGACTACCGGGTGGGCGTCCTTGCCGGTGGCGGGCCAGCCCTGGGATGGAGTGAACGTGGTGTTCCATGCGCAGACGCTTGGGGTTTGGGAGACCGACTGCGGCGGGACCTTTGCCGCGACGAAGAGCGCGTACTGGGCGTTGGTTACCTCGGTGCTGTCGACGCACTGCGCGCCGACGAGCACCATGCTCGGGCCCTTGCCGCTGGGGCACGAGGTGGCGCCGCCGGTTCCTCCGCTTGGGCTGCCACCGGTCGCGCCGCTGCCGCTGCTGCCGCCGCTTGCTCCCACGCCCGCGGAGCCGCCAACTGCGCCGGCGCTGCCGCCGGTCGCGCCACCACTGCCGCCGGTCGCGCCGCCACTGCCGCCAGCGGCCGTGGCGCCGGAGCCTGCACCGCTACCACTCGCTCCGCCGAGTCCACCGTCACTGCTGCTTGCGGCGTTGCCGCCCGAGCCCGCGTTGTCCTCGGTCGTCGCGCAGGCTGAGCTTGCGCATGACATCGCGAATAGGAGGGCGCACTTTGCTGCGTCGTTCACTGCACCAAGGTTTTCACAGCCGCGCCGCGGGTGCAATTTGGACGCGGGGCCCTTCGAGACCGGCGCGTCGCCGACGGCCTCGCGCCGCGGCGGGGTTTGCGTGTTTTGAAAAGTGCCCTCGGCTGAGATTTATCGCGTATCTTCCCGGCTTCAAAAAATGGCGGCACACAACTCGCGCAAGGTCATTCTGCTCGCACTGGGCGCGAACTTCGGCATTGCCGTTGCCAAGTTCGTCGCCTTTGCGTTCACCGCATCGTCAGCCATGTTGGCGGAAGCGATCCACTCTTTGGCGGACACTGGCAACCAGATCCTGCTCCTGCTCGGCATGCAGCGCGCGGCCAAGCCACCGGACGACCGACACGAGTTCGGCTACAAGATGGAGAGCTACTTCTGGAGCTTCGTGGTCGCGATCATGCTGTTTAGCATGGGCGGCTTATTCGCCATCTATGAGGCATATCACAAGCTCGGCGAAATCCGGGCGGCTCAGGCGGCAGGCCAGAGCACGACGATGGAGAATCCGTCGATCGCTATCGTCGTGCTCGTCGTGAGCATCGCGCTAGAGGGTTACTCTTGGTGGGCGGCGACCAAAGAGGTGAACCGACTGCGCGGCAGCCAGGGTTTATTCAGTTTCATCGAAGCATCCAAGTCGACGGAAATCATCGTCATCTGGATGGAAGACACCGGCGCGCTGGTGGGCCTCGTGCTCGCACTTGCCGGCATTGGTTTGGTGCTGCTCACGGGAAATCCCTTCTGGGACGTGTACTCCACCTTCGCCATCGGCGCCCTGCTCGTGGTGATCGCGTTCTTCGTCGCGCGGGAGACCAAGAGTCTGTTGATTGGCGAAACGGCGACGGAAGAGTCCCTTGCGAAGATCCGGGAACTAGCAGAAGCCACCGAGGGGGTGCAGCGCCTGATGCATATGCGCAGCATGCAGCTCGGCGAAGACGAGTTCCTGGTTGCTCTGAAGATCCAATGGCAGGCTGACCTCACGGTTGAAGTCACCGCGCACCGCACGAATGGGCTCGAAGCGCGCATTCGCGAGGCGATTCCCCGGGCACGTTATATCTTCGTGGAGGCGGATATCTACGATCCCAACAAGGCGTCCGGCGCGAGCGATGCGCCCCCGCCGCCGGACGTTGTCCCAGACAGCTAGCTGGGCGCGCTAGCGTACCGGGCTATTGGCGAGCTGCTGTAGCAAATCGTCGATCTGCTTTTGGGTGCGTGGGTCCGCGTGCGCTCGGGCCACACGGAGCAACTTCGGCGTATGCGGGTGGTCGACGACGATGAGCGCGCGGCCGGCCTTGTCGCGCACGTAGCCCCCACGTTTGACAAAGACGTTCACCAACGCGGTCGCGGCTACACCACGGACTTCGTTCTCTTCTTTGACTTTGGCGACGGCGGGTGTCTTCCAAGCCCAGGAGTTGGCCACGTCCGAAAGCGAGTCAACGACTACGCGGAGCTTGGCTTCGTCGCTTGTCGTCGACTGCCGCGCGAGTTCTTTTGCTACGACGGCGCGGCGACACTCGCCCAGTCCCGCCAGAACGGCGAGTTGGGTATGGCCGGGCTGTTTCGCCAAGTTGACCAGTTGTTTGGCGCTGTCGTCGTCCCCCAATTTGCCGAGGGCTTCTACTGCGGCGCGCAAGACCTCGAACTTCTTCTCGCGCTTCATCACAGCCAGCAGCACCGGCTTGCTGCGCGCGTCCCGCAGCTCACCAACGGCCTCAAGCAAGCCAACGCGCAACGTCGTCCAGGCCGAAGCGTTCAAGTCGCCCCGCTTCGGCGCTTGCACGGCGAGCATTTCCAGCATCGGAAACAGCCCATCGGCGCCAATCGCCTTGAGGGGTAGCGTGATGGTCGCCGCGCGTCCGCGCTTCTGTTGGTCCATTTCCCGGGCCAACTGCGGCGCCTTGGCCACGCGCTCGAAGGCCACAGGGTGCGCGGCGCGCGCCTTCTTGATGGCGCTCTGCAAAGACGTGCGGTCTCTGGCGGGCAAGTCCGTGGACGTGAGCACCAGGCCACGCGCCTGCGCGGCGGCGGCGCTGGACAGCAGAAATCCGGCCAGAGATAGGCTCAATAGCGTACGTGAGGTTTTCATTTTCCGCTCTCCCACCATTTGGTCGTGACCGCTCGATCGTGATTGCTACCGCAGTGCACTTCGCCGAGTAGTCGGTGGTACAAATCCCAGTCTTCCACCCATTTCACGCTGATGCCCAAGGGAGCCAAAGCGTTCTGCATTTGTGCTTTGAAGATGTCGACGCCGCCAATCACCGGTCCGTGGGGGTTGGGCGCGGCGAACACTTTGTCGCCGGTATACACACCGTTGACGGTGCCAGGTTGGTACGCCACGGAGTAGCCGCCGGACTTCCAATGTAGGAACGGGATGGAGATGATTTCGGAGTTGGTCAGTCCGGTGGCCGCCTTGATCACGGCGACCTGCGCGTTGACCTCTGCCACGGCCGCCGCGCTCTCCGACATGACGTTGGAGTCTGCCAACACCTGATTGATGCTGACGGCCGCCGAGCTGCCCGAAGACCAGAACTTCCCGGCGAACATCTGGGTATTGCCGTGGCCTTGGCTCTGCGCTTGCTGCAGCATCGTCTTGGCCAGCGCCGCGTCATTGACGAGCATGACCCAACCGCGGGGCGTGTTGGCTTTGACGAAACTGATGGTCTCGTCCACATGACCTACGGTCAGCCAGGAAGTGTCGATGTTGATCGGGGTTTGCGCTCCTTGGGCGCTGAGCATCGCGTCGAAGGATTGGTCTGGATAGAAGCTTGGGGTGCTGCCCCGCAAGATCCGACCCAGGGGGTAGCCGCTGAAGGGCGGAATGGTCTCGGTGTTTCCGAAAGAGTTCAGGGTGTCCGCTGAATTGGGATGATTCGGGTCATATTGGGTGACCCCCGCGCGATCTTTGCCACGGAAGGTGGTGTACACGACGCGCCCCGCGGTGCGCAGCTGCCCTGTGAAGTTTGCGGAGCGGAAGTAGACGCGCACCACGTGCTGCGCGCCGCCGGGCTTCGGCATGGCCATGTAGCCTGTCTCGAAGAAGTCTTGGGTCCACTGGTCGTTTTCGTTGACCGTCGTGAACTTGCTACCGCCAGCCGTGCACGCTGCCTGTAGATCCGCTCGGAAGGCCGCGGACGAGTTGCTGTTGAAATGCGTGGCGTAGATTTCCGTGGCCGTCTGCCCATGGTGGTTGAGCAGCACGGGCGACATGCGCATGCGCACGACATCGCCGCCTGAACCACCGGCTACGAGGTTGACGGCAACGTCTAGGTTCCCGTTCCAAGAAGCGTCGCGCAAGATGTCTCTGCCTTCGATACGCAGTTCTAAGCCGCTCTTTAGCTCGCTGGCAGAAAGCGTCGCGCCCGAGGGGACAACGACGTAGTTGGAGCCGACACGCTTGAACATGCGGGTGCGCGCTGCGGCTGTGGGCGGCGTCACCGTGATCGTCGCGGCGGCGTTGGAAGGCGCTGCGGGCCAGGGCAACAGTCGCATCTCCGCCAAGTCCTGCAGATCGTCCAGGCCGTCCACGTTGCTGTTGGCGCCGTCGTGACAAGCGGCTAGGGCAGCGTCGCTGCCGCTCTTGGGACACTTGTTTTCGTCGTCGTCGATGTTGGCGAGAAACACCGCGCCTACGCTGGTATTCCAGGTGGTTTCGTTGGCTTCGTCGGACTGCCCCACGCTGTCGACGCTGCCGTCGCGATTAGAATCCACGCGAAGATCGATGCCCGTGGAGGTGCCACCGCCGCTGCCGCCGGTGCCGCCCAAACCACCGATGCCGCCGCCGCCCGAGCCGCCCGTGCCGCCGGCGCCGCCGGTGCCGCCGGTGCCGCCGCCGCATATGCTCGTGTAGTCGGTGCAGCAGTCGCCGTAGCCCGCGCACTCACCGTCGCAGTAGCAGGACGGATTACTGCCCGGCACGGGTTGCGTGCTGTTGCACCAGCCGAGACAGCTGTTCGGATTGCCACCACCACCGGTGCCACCGGTGCCACCGCCGCCTGCACCGCTCGCACCGCCGGTGCCACCTCCGCATTTGGCTTCGTAGTCCGGGCAACAGTTGCCCGCCTGCACACACTGCGCATTGCAGTAACAGAAGAAGCCAGGCGCGGGATTGGGCAGCTCGCATACGCCCTCGCATGATGGACTGCCGCCCGTGCCGGCGGTGTTGCCCGTGCCGCCGGTGCCGGCGGCATTGCCACTGCCCGAGGCGCCGCCCAATCCGGCTGCGTTGCCGGCCCCTGCGTTGCCGCCAAAGGCGCCAAAGGCTCCGAAGTTGCCCCCGCCCGCGTTGCCGCCTTGCGCGCCGGCGCCGCCGCCGCCGCCAGATGAACCTGAACTGCAACCGACGACGAAAATCGCCAGTGCCACCCCACCCCTGGGATCCCAACGCGACATGTATTCCTCCGAGCCCGTGTAGTGCCGTGTAGGCGGCGGTGGGATACTAGCGGAAGGATCTCGGCGTGCACGTTGCCACCGCATTCAACGAGCGCATTTCTGTGTGCCCCGACTAGAAATTTCTGACGTGGACAGAATCTGCCGACCAACGGGGTTGTCGTCGGCTCATCCCAGGAGCGCAGGCCTCCATCGTCCGACCTGCGAGTACCTCCCCGGCAAGCATGCACGACTCGGTGCGTGGAATCACACGGGTCATTCGGGAGAGCTTTGATTCGCGGGTGCGTCAGCCGGACGAGGCCGCGCCGCTCGTCTCTCGATGACGTTCGCCGGTAGCGTTGCCGACAGAGGCCGCCGTCCCAACGCTGCCGGATCGCACTCGGGACGACGAACGCAGGCGCATGCGGCGGGTGCCCGACGACGCCGTGAGGCTGACCAGCTCCGCAGTATTGGTCACTGCAGGAGACCACCCACAAGGTAGATTTGCTCTGCCTCGCGTTGCTTCGTGACGCCGCGGTGACGTAGTCCGGAGCACAAGGCGCACGCAGTGCCCATGGACGAATCGCGCTGTGAACGCCTCGCGGCACGCGAGGGCTTTGTGCGCCGCGTCCGCTTGTGGCACGGTCCGCGCCTGCGGCGCGCCTCCACAGCGGCGCGAGCGCTTGGGATCGGAAACGCAGCATGAAAACCGTGACGAATAAAACCAAAAAGCCGCTCAAGATCCGCCTGCCGGGAGGCAAGACGCTGTTCCTTGGCGCCACCCGCCGTGCACAGATCCGGGACGACGCGCTGGAACACCCACCCGTGAAGAAACTGCTCGAAGCGGGTGAGATCGAAGTGACCGACGACGCCGGAGTGAAACATAGCTCCGGACTCGGCGCTGGCCTCTCCGAGGGCCAGACCCACGGTGCAGCTCGCGCCAAGGTGAACACCGGCGACCGCTAGCGGGCGGGAGTTGTCGAAACCGTTCTGCGGGCGCGTCCCGAAGACATCGAACCCTTGGCGCTGCACTTCTGTACCAGCGCTAGTGGACGGCCCAGCCCGTGATGGGGCCGCTAAACTCAAGATTCAATTCGGATGCTGCCGCCGGGATTTGAGTGTTGCGGAAGTAGCCTCCGGCCCCGTGGCAGCTCAGGTTTGCTCCGGTGCCCGTGCCGACGGCGGGTACAAAAATGGTGGCGGTGCAGACCGTAACGCTCCCCGTCGTGAACAACTCTGCGGTGCCGGCGGCGGCGGCGGCGCCCGGCATCTTGTTCTTGTCAAAACTCAGCGTCGGGGGCAACTCCCAGGAGTAGTACCCGCTGATGGTGTCTGCTCCGGTGAACTTCGTGGTGATCTTCACCTCGATCGACTCCCCGACACGCCTGTAGACGCCGGTGGTGGTGTGGAACCCCGATGCCGTGCTCCCGTCGCTGCGCTTGAGCACGGGGGTGTACGCTTGCCACGCCGTGATCGTCGGTGTCTTGTTTTCGACGTCGGTGAAATTCTGGTTGAGCTGAGCGGCGGTTAGCACGTTGCCGTCGCTGAAGGTGACCGGCACGGCGTTTACGATGAGAGCAGTGGCGCCTACGAAGAAGGTGACGCCCAGAACCAAGAGCCGCTTGGTTGCCGCCCTGCTGATGTCGATTGAAATGCGCATGGTGTCAGCCTTTCGTTCTCTCTGTTCGCCGCGTCTAGCTTCAGGGCCCGAGCACACAGCCCGCGAGCTGCGAAGTTCCCAACACGCAACTCGGCGTGCCGCCGGTTCCGCCGCCCGTTCCGCCGGTTCCGCCGCCACCGGTTGCCCCCGTGCCGCCGCCCGTGCCGCCCGTTCCGCCGGTGCCACCGCCACCGGTTGCCCCCGTGCCGCCGCCGGTTCCGCCCGTTCCGCCCGTTCCGCCCGTTCCACCGGTTGCCCCCGTGCCGCCGCCGGTTCCGCCCGTTCCGCCGGTTGCCCCCGTGCCGCCGCCCGTTCCGCCGGACACCCCCGTGCCTCCCCCGGTTGCGCCGCTGCCCGCCGCTCCTCCGCCGCTGCCGACTTCAACTGTGCGCGGATCGGAACTGCACGCCGTGAGTGCGCTGATCAGGATCAAGTAGCCAATGCCACCGAGCGGTGAACGTCCCCACATCTTCCGCAACTTCCTCGGCTCCGCCGCAGCGAGCCGGTTGCACCGTACCACATGCTTCGACGTGAGAAGCGGCCTTCGTGGCGAGTCGCAGGGATACGAAGCGCTTTCGCCGCTTCCTCAACTGCGGCGCAGCTCACTTTGGCGGCATCTGCACGTGAAACCAGCCGCTCACCTCCGCGGTGCTGACGATGCCGTCAAAGCCGCGGAAGTCTCCCTCTTGCGCGATGGCGCGGGCAGCGCTCATGAACGCCGTCCAGGCAGCGCGCGCGAGCGCAGCGCCCACGCTGATGCGACGCGCCCCAAGCTCCGCCACTTCAGCGACGCGGAGGCCCATGTTCTTGCCGATGAGAATATTGACGGGCTTGGGGGCGAGCGCCCGAACGACGTCGCGGATGGCGTCGCGATCCGGAAGGCCTGGGGCGTAGAGCACGTCGGCTCCCGCCTCTGCATACGCCTGCAGTCGTCGGATCGATTCACGCAGCGGATCGTCGTGGCCCACAAGAAAGCACTCGGCACGACCCGTGAGGAGCACGTCGGCGCCGGACGCGTCAATGGCGCCACGCGCGGCGCGAACGCGCTCCACAGCTTGGTCTAGGCTGAATAGCGGTCGGAGGGGATCCCCGCTGGCATCCTCGATGGAAAGACCGGCGACACCCGTGCCAATGCAGAGCTGCACACTTCGCCCCAGGGCTGCCGGATCCGCCGCGTAGCCGGACTGAAAGTCCGCGTTCAACGGAACGTTCGTGGCGGCAACGAGCTCGAGCAGATGCTCCAGCACGACGTCCCGCGAGAGGACCGCTGCGTCATCGGGAAGCCCACGCGAAAAGGCCAGCCCCGCGCTGGAACTCGCGAGAGCCGGAAAGCCGAGGCGTTCGAGAACGATCGCGCTGCCCCGGTCCCAAGGATTCGGAATAACGAAGCAGCCCTCCTGGTGCAGCTCGCGGAATCGGGCACGTCGCGCGGCAAGGTCTTCCATGGGTCCCTCTTAGCAGCTACTTGATGCGGCGTACCTGTACACGATCCCGAAAGTGCAAGCGCCTGCACAACAGCGCCGCAGTCCGCACAGCCGGTGCGCAGGGCGCCAAAGTCAACGACCTTGCCATCGCAATCGTGGGCTGCGAACTCGGCGCGGACATCGAGAACGCGCCGGTCAAGGCAGTCCGCAAATACTCCAGATCCTCGGATGGACTCTCCGCGGAGGTTGGCAATACCACGCTGTCGAGGCACGGCGGCATTGCAGAATCGAAACTGGATTCTTCGGGGATTTGCGTCCGGATGAGGAGTGGCGACTCAGCTAGGTTATACTCGACGCCTGGATCGGGCCTCGTGTCCGTAGCTGACGGGGCGCGTGCGTGTCTGTAAATCAGGGTGACATTCTTGCTGGCAAGTTCCGGGTCGAGAAACTGCTCGGCTCGGGGGGCATGGGCATGGTGGTCGCGGCCCATCACTTGCAGCTCGACGAGCCCGTCGCGATCAAGTTCCTCTTGCCCGAAGCTCTGACCAACGCAGCGGCGGTCGGACGGTTCGCTCGAGAAGCGCGCGCCGCGACGAAGATCAAGAGCGAGCACGTCGTTCGCATCATCGATATCGGTAGCTTCGACTCCGGCGAGCCGTACATCGTCATGGAGTACCTCAACGGCCAGGACCTCTCGCAGCTCTTGGCTGCCCGGGGCCCGCTGCCGCCCGACGAAGTCGCCGAGTACATCTTGCAAGCGTGCGAGGCCATCGTCGAAGCGCACGTGCTGGGCATCGTGCATCGCGACCTGAAACCCGCGAACTTGTTTGTAGCAGCGCGTATGGACGGCACTCCCCTGATCAAAGTGCTCGATTTTGGCATTTCCAAAGTTTCCACGGGGCCAGATCTTGCGTTGACGGAAACCTCGGCGCTGATGGGTTCCCCGCTCTACATGTCGCCCGAGCAAATGGCGTCGGCGAAGAGCGTCGATGCGCGCACGGACATCTGGGCACTTGGCGTGATCCTCTACGAACTGGTGACGGGCAAGCCGCCCTTCAGCGCCGATACGATCACGGAGCTGTGCGCCAAAGTGCTGCAACAAGAAGCGCAGCCCGTGCGCGCGCATCGCCCGGAGCTGCCTCCGGCGATGGACGAGGTCATTGCCCGCTGCCTCAAGAAATCGCCGGCGGAGCGCTACGCCAACGTGGGAGAGCTGGCGATTGCACTAGCTGAGATCGCACCGAAGCATGCGCGAAGATCTGCCAAGCGCATCTCCGGCGTCGTCGCGGCGGCAGGGCTTTCCACGGCTGCCACGAACGTGCCCCCGTCGTCGGATGAACTGCCGCATCCGCAAGTCTCTGAGTATCGTGGGACGGCAACTGCGGTTTCCTGGGGTGAGACCGCGGGGCAAGTGCCGAAGCGCTCTGTCGCGCCGCTGATCGCCGGACTCGTCGCGCTGTCGGCACTCGGAATCGTCGTGGCATTCTTTGCGGTGCGGAGTCTCTCTGCCGGCGCGACCGACACCGTCGTATCGGATGAGCCGAAAAGCGGCACTGAGGTTGCCGGCGCCGCGGCCTCCGAAGCCGTGCCCACGTTGCCGCTGTCAAGCGCCTCCGCGAAGGTGGCTCCTTCGGCTTCAGCGCTCCCCGAGACGCCTCCTGCCGTTGCGCCCGTGAAGGTTCCGCCGATCCCGAAACGCCCCGCAGTGACAAAAAGCGCGCCGAAGCCGGTGGCGAAGATCTCTCCGCCGAAGAAGGCGACGCCACCACCCGTGGCGAGCGCCAATACCGCTCCGGCACCCACGCCAGCGCCCAGCCCCGCACCGACGAGCACCCTGGGCGGGCGAATGTGACCTGCCCATGGGGCTGGCCCATGCTGCACTCGCTAGGGATTAGTGATCCAAGGCCGCGCAGAGACCCGACCCCAAAAAACCATCCCAGCTAAGAAGGTGTCAGCTGCGCTGTGTCGCTGGCTTTGCTCGCGGAGCGCGTCCTGACGAAATCGCCAGCAGGGCGGGCAGCGCCCAAATGGCGGTGAGCAGACAGGTGAGTTCGCCGGCGGTTGCGAGCACTCCGAAAGAGAACAGTGCTTGGTTCTGGGCGACCAGCAGCGACCCGAAGCCGATGATGGTCGTGGCAGAGCAAAGCGCGACGGCGCCTCCGGTTTTCGCCAGTGCCGACGACAGCCCGCTTTCCCCTTCGGCCTGGAAGCGCTTGAGCATGTTGATGGAATAGTCCGCGGCGATGCCGAAGGTGATGGGCAGGGCAACGAAGTTCGAGAAGTTCAGCTTCTGCCCTGCCCACGCCACCGCGCCGAGCATGAGCAGCACGCCGAAGGATAGGGAAAGCACGGCCAGCAGCGAGAGACTCAAGGATCGGAAGGAAAGCACGCCGATCACCAGCACGAGCACCAGCGAAAGCGCGGTAGCCCGTGGACCGTCGGACTTCATGGCGCGTGCGATGTCGCTGGACAGCAGCAGTGAGCCGGCGACGTCGGCGTCCGGCGTCACACTCGCCGCGGCGGCGCGCACATCGGTGGCAAAGGCGTCGATGCGGTCGGCTTCCCAGGTGCCGGCCCCGATCTTGGGATAGACCAACACGTTTCGATCCA
Organism: uncultured Polyangiaceae bacterium; assembly: GCA_965369205.1. Taxonomy (GTDB): domain Bacteria; phylum Myxococcota_A; class Polyangia; order Polyangiales; family Polyangiaceae; genus JACKEA01. The sequence continues at coordinate 37,762 of CBDUPW010000033.1, forward strand.
TGCGCCCGTCGTTCTCCCGCAAACCCATGACCAACGTGTCCGGCACTTGCTCTGGCTTTAAGGGCACGAGCGCCGCCGGAGAGAGCGCGCCTTCGACGAGTGCTCGGTCTTCGGCGGATAACTCCGAGAGTAGTTTCGGCGTGAGCACCTTCTTCAGCCGTGCCGCTTCTTGCACGGCCTTGCCGCGGGTGTCGGGGAGTGCTGTGCGCATGCTGCGCACGCTGGCAATCAAGCCCCCTGCGCCTTCGTTTGCTTGCACCTCGCGCAGTCTGGCTTCGATGCGTTTCGCGCTTTCCGCGTCCTTTGCCATGACCACCGTGGGAGTGAGGTATCGGCCCAGGGTCTGATCCATGCGCGCACCCCAGTAGCGCTCGCCGTTTACCCAGGAGTCCTTGCGTCGCAGTTTGGAGAAATCGTGCTCCATCCAGTCGTGGCTCCGCAGGCTGAGCCCATAGCCGGCCACGACCGACAGAGCGAGAGTCGACAGCACGACCGCCTTCGGGAAGCGTACGACCCAGGGAGGGGTGGTTTGAGCGTGGCTTGGGGGTGCGGGAGCCGCGAGCCCTTCTCCCCAAAGCGACAGCAGCGGCGGCATCACGCTGAAGGTAGCCAGCCAACAGGTCAGCATGCCGATCAGGCCGATCCAGCCAAACTGATTGAATCCGCGGAAGTCCGTCACCACCAATGAGCCGTAGGCTGCCCCCGCCGCGAGAGCAGCGGCGAGGGTTGGCCGCCAGCTGCCGCGCACGGCATCCTGGATCGCAGCTTCCAGAGCGCTGCCCGCCCGCCGCTCCTCGCGAAAGCGCGCCAGCAAGATGATGCCGCTGTTGATGCCATTGCCCACGACGATGGACCCAAGAAACGCCGTGTTGGAGTTCAAGTAGGTCACGGACCAGGGGGGCAGCGCGGCGATGGCAAAGGCTGCCGCGGTTCCCATCAACAGCGGAATGCCAAGCAGAGGCAAGGCACGCGCGCTGCGGAAGTAGAGCAGGATCACCCCGGCCACCAAGAGCAGCACCAAGAGTCCGGCCAGGCCCAAGTCTGCGGCCAAGCCTTCCATCTCTTCGACGCGGGTGGCGACGTCGCCCGCGAAGCCCACACGCATGCCCTTGCCGTAGCTGGCGGGGAATCCAAGAGCCGCAATATCCGCCTGCACGCGGCTGAGCAGCGCCTTGTCGCTTGCGTAGCCCGTGGCGTGGGAACTGGCCTGAACCAGCAGCACCGCGGTGCTGCCGTCTTCGGCCACAAAGCGATCATCGGGGAACGTTTTGGCCTTGCCGTGCTTGCCTTCGTACTTTGCCCGTAGCTTCTTGAGGGGCAACTCGGGAGGCGGGTCTTCTTCCTCGTCGAGCAGGTCCAGATCCATGGCGCGCGTGACCTGGTGGTCGCGGCGCTTTTCCACCGCGCTAGTCAGCTCTGCGATGTCAGCGGGTTCGACCAGCTGAAGAGCGTAGGTTTCTGCGAAGGCACGCTCGCGCTTGACGTCCACGCGAACTGCTCCGACTAGTTCTTTTGGGTACGCTTCTACCCGCCCCGCCAAGTCGTCGACGAAGCGGTTGGCTGCCGCAGTGTTCTTCGCTTCGCCCGTGTCGACAACGACGCCGAGATGCCGCACTCCCGGCAGGCGCGCGCGCAACGTGGACAGCGCCTGCACGCTGGGTGCGTTTTCTGGCAAGAGTTGTTCTAGGTCGCTGCGCAGTTCGGAGTAGGTGAGTCCCGTACGCGCAGCTGTCAGTACGAATACCGCCGCCGCTAGGAGCAGGACGCTGCGCCGACGAGCGAGCAAGAACGTAGTGGCGCGCTCCATCAAGGAATCGGAGGCCTTCATGGCGTCACTCCGCGGCCACCACTGCGGGGGACGTCGGCTGGGTGGGCTGCGCAATGCTCACCTCCCACAGCCCCAAGCGAAGCAAGAGGCGGCGCGCGAGCAGAACCGCCACGATGGCCACGAGCCAACCAGCCAGGGCGTCCACGATCCAGTGGTGATCGAGATACACTGCCGCCACGAACATGACCAACGTATAAACAATGTGGATCGGGCGGGTGCGCCAGCTGGTGGCCTTCCACGCTGTCAGCAAGCCGAGAAGCGGGTACGCGCAGTGCATGGACGGCATGGCGCCATAAACGGATGCCGCGCGGGAGTAGAAGCGCTGGAAGTAGTCCATGCCAAAGAGCGCGTCGACGCGCAGCAGGGCCGCGGCGCTTGGCTGTGCGTTCAGATCGATGCTGCAGCCTGCCGCGCGCAAGTACCACGGAGGTGCGGCAGGGATGATCAGCCACATCGCGAAGGAGATGAAGTTGGCGATCATGAACGCCCACAAGTAGTGGCGCATGCGCTGCCGATCCACGAAGAACAGGTACGCGGCGTAGGCGATGGCGACGTAGACGAAGATGGCGTAGGGAACCGAGAAGATCACGTCCAGCACCGGGTGGTGGTGCAAGGCGAAGTAGTCTTGAAACGTCACGCCCGGTGCGACCGAGAAGAGCGAGAGTTCGAAGTCCCTCAGTCCGCAGCCCCACACCCGCTGTGATGTGAGGGCGACCGTGCGCGCGTAACGCACGAGATCGTAGCCAAAGCCAACGGCGAGGTACGGCACTACGTCCAAGAAGAAGCGCTTGGTCTTCTCGGACGTGTAGGCGAGCACTCCTGCGATCAGCGGGATGATGACGTGTTCCGGACGCACGTCGCCAATTGCCCACATGACCAATGCATAGCCGAGGGGGATGCCGCCCGGCAGAAGCCAGTACCGACCCCACAGTCGGGAAATGTGAGTCAAGGCTGCGGACATGGATGCATCCGCGGTATAGCTCGGTGCGGCGCAGTTGGCATCGCGCTCACCCAGCCGGGGCTTCAGCCCAGGTGCTCGTCCTTCGCGGTCAAAGCGCGCCGGGCGGCGGACAGTGCCGCAACCACGCCGACCGCATTCATGACTCCGAGGATGCCCACTCCCGCAAGGAGCAATGCATGAGGCATCACCGGGCTGAAGTCCACGGTTCCGAGCGCCAAACACAACAGCAGCAAGATGGTGCGTTCGGCACGCCGCATGAACAGAGCGGGCAGCTCGGTGCCAAGCGCCTCGGCACGGGCGCGTACGTAGCTCACGCCGAAACCGAAAATGAGCGTTCCTACTGGAATCAAAGCCAAGCGATCGTGCGCGAGATAAAGCGATGCCACGCCCATCAGCGGAAAGGCGTCGGCGAAACGATCGACGGTGGAGTCGAGCAGTGCGCCCCAGCGCGAGGTGGTGCCCGTCGCTCGCGCCACGACGCCATCGAGAGCGTCGAGCACGCCGCTGACCAAGACCAGGGCGACGGCGCTCCACAGGTGCCCCGTCGCAATGGCGACGCCTGCCACGGCGGAGAG
>CBDUPW010000034.1:0-40702 GCA_965369205.1 uncultured Polyangiaceae bacterium
CCGGGACCAAGTGCGCCATGGCTCGCGCTTTCGGCAGTCGCGTGCGGAGTTGGTCTGCTTCAGGTGCGCCGCGCGTGCGTCGACTTTCTGCAATTGCCGCCGCACCAGCGCATGGCCGCGGATCTTGAGCGACACTTCGAGCGCACCAGGGATGGCCTGGAGCAGTCCGTGTGGTTCTTGTTCGCGGCGCTCGTGATCGCGGGCGCCGCGCTTGTAATTGCCACGCTGATGGCGGCGCAGAAACGCAAACGCGCCGCCGGCAAAGAGCTGCCCTGGGCGCCGTCGATTCGCGCCAGCGTTCTCTTCGTTTCCCTCAGCGCGGCAGTCGTGGTTGGCCTCGCGCTGCGCACGCGCCCGCTGGTGCTCGAGAGTGAATCCCCCATTCCGATGACGCACACCTTTGCCAACGCGAGCTTGGGGTTCTTGCCGGAGCTTGGCATCCGCGGCGCTGGCCCGGACGACTTGCCCGAAGGGCCGCAGATCGTGATCGGCGTAGACTCCGCGACGGTCGACGGCACGCCGGCCGCTGAGCCCGCGGAGCTAGCGACAGTCCTCAAGAACAAGCGCGAACTATTCGTCCAGATCCAGGCGGTGGAACGCCAACGCCAGGGCCTGGATCCGAACGGACCCAGCCTCGAACACGCGTTGGTTACCGTCGCTCCGGGCGCCAACGCAGCGCGCCTGCGCAGCTATCTCGTCGCAGTGCATCGCGGCGGGTTCCGCAGCGTCACCTTCACGCTCAGCGAAGTGAAAACGCTGCATCGTCCCGTCCTAGGCAAACTTGTTGGCGCGCGTTTTACGGGCCTCAGGGTTGCGCTGGTGAAAGACGTTGGACAGTGCCCGGACCAGGCAGACGCACGCGAAGATCCCAGCGCGGAAGCCCGCCGCAACCGTTCATTAGCGCCGTCACAAGATGCCGAACGCGCGCACGCGGTGCCACCGATCCTCACGGGACTATTCGTGAAAGCGCGCAAGCCGCCCTGCCACGTCGTCCAAGCCGCGGACGATGACTGAAGGAAAGTCCAGCACAACCACTCCTTGAGTCGATCGCAGCAGTGCGCGACGATGGCGGCGAAAGCGCATGCGAGGACGCTCCAAACATCTGTGTGGTCTCGTGGCCGTGATCGCGCTCGTATTGCTCGCATGTCGCCCGGGGCGCAGCAGTCGCGGCAAGGCGGTGGAACGAAAGACCTTCGAGGCCATCGAAGTTGCGGCGAACGCGAAGCACACCTGCTTGCTACTGAAGAGCGGGCTGCCTCGCTGCTTTGGCGCTGACGACACCCGCGACCCGCCGATGACCGCGGCGCCCACCGAACCATTGCGGCGCCTCCGTACCGGGCGGCGTTTTGCATGCGCTTTGCGTCAGCAAGGATCCACCCTCGCCTGTTGGGGTGACTGCAATGCGACAGGCCGCTGTGCCGCACCGGCGGGCGCGTTTGAGGACTTCAGTTTGGGCGATGACGGTGGGGGTTGCGCTTGGTCCAATGCAGCATCGCCTCGCGTGGAGTGCTGGGGCGATCCGCGTTCACGCTTCCCGGCGCCTGCGGAGCTCGACACTCTGGCGTTGAAGCAATTGGTCATCGGTGCAAACTGGGCCGTTGCGCTGAAGACGGACGGCACGCTGATCCCATGGGGGCGCGGAGCGGTCGTCTCCGACCCTCGTCTGACGGCCGCAGTGGCCGGCCGACATGCGTTTCGCAGCATCGGCGGGCGGGGAGCGTTGCTCTGCTTGGTAGACACCGCGGGCGGACGCAGCTGCATCGTGCATCACAAAAACCAGGAGCCCCCCGTCGTCACCGGAAGCGTGCTGCGCATCGATGCAGCGTCCCCCCGCGGCGCCATTCCCGCATGCGTGCTGGTGGAGCACGCTGGTTCCCGATCCGTGCGCTGCACGCCCACGAACAAGGGCCACCACATCACCGGTCTGACCGGCAACATCGTGGACATGGCCGTGGGCGACGATCACGTGTGCGTGCTGCGCGCCGGCAACCAAGTGCAATGCGTCGGCGACAACCTATTCGGCCGGGTCACGGGGCGCTCCCTGTTCAACGCCACCGATTGGCCGTAAGGCGCGTTTGACCGAAGGCTTCCGCGCCGGGTGAGCTCACGGCGCGCGAGCTCGCTCGCCGGTCGGCGGGGCGTTCACGACCGGGCGCTTCGCGTGGTCGCGCTGTTGGCTGTAATGGTGCGTTGTTGGCGTTCGGCAGCCGTCACGGCACGAGCTCTTCGGTGTTCGGCCGCAAGAGGCACCGGGGCCGCGCCCTGGTGGGTGAGTCACGGCCCCGCGGCAACGCCGACTTCCTCAACGGCGTACGGTGTTGCAGGGATACTACTCCGTAGGCGCGCCCGCTCTGGGCGCTGGATTCGTTCGGAACCAACTTGACTATGAAACACGTCTAAGTTAGACATATATTGTGTCCTGGAAGGTCGGAGCGGCGAAACAGCAGTTCTCGGAAGTGCTGCGCCGTGCTGCGGAGGAACCTCAGCTCATCCACAACCGGGATCAGCTCGTCGGCGTGGTGCTTGGGCCGGAAGACACCGCACTGTTCCTAGCTTGGCGCGGGCGCAGGAAGGCGGCGTTGGCGGAGTCTTTGCGCGAAGCGCGTAGGATCTGTTCCGAGGAGCGCTATTCCCTCCGGTTGCCGCCACGCACCGATCGCAAAAACCCGATGCTCCGAGTTGCAGATGCTCGTGGACACAAACGTCATAAGTGAACTGATGCGCCCGAAGCCGAGCGGCGTAGTGCTGGCTTGGGCGGAGCGCCAGGAAGAGTTTGGTTTGAGCGTGGTCTGCTTGGAAGAGATCATGTTCGGGCTGCAGGCGCGTCCGAGTCCACGACTGTCGCAGTGGTTCGACGAGTTCGTCGCGAACCACTGCGAGATACTACCCGTCACCGCTGCCGTTGCCCGCCGTTGCGCCATGCTTCGCGGGCAGGCACGCTCTCGCGGCCATCAGCGCACCCAAGCGGACGGATTGATCGCCGCGACTGCATACGAGCATGGTCTCGCCTTGGCCACCCGCAACGTTCGAGACTTCGAGGGCTGTGGGATCCCACTGTTCAACCCTTTCCAAGACTAGCCCGCCCGCTCGTCGAGAATTCTCTCAGCGGAGCACGCGCGCGTCGCGCCGACCCTCGTCTGACGGCCGCAGTGGCCGGCCGACATGCGTTTCGCAGCATCGGCGGGCGGGGAGCGTTGCTCTGCTTGGTAGACACCGCGGGCGGACGCAGCTGCATCGTGCATCACAAAAACCAGGAGCCCCCCGTCGTCACCGGAAGCGTGCTGCGCATCGATGCAGCGTCCCCCCGCGGCGCCATTCCCGCATGCGTGCTGGTGGAGCACGCTGGTTCCCGATCCGTGCGCTGCACGCCCACGAACAAGGGCCACCACATCACCGGTCTGACCGGCAACATCGTGGACATGGCCGTGGGCGACGATCACGTGTGCGTGCTGCGCGCCGGCAACCAAGTGCAATGCGTCGGCGACAACCTATTCGGCCGGGTCACGGGGCGCTCCCTGTTCAACGCCACCGATTGGCCGTAAGGCGCGCTTAGTTGTTGCACTGCGAAGTTGCGTTGTTGGCGTTTGGCGGCCGTCACGGCACGGCGACGAGCTCTTCGATGTTCGGCTGCAAGGTGATCTCGATGCGGCGGTTTTTCGAGCGGCCCTCGGCGCTGCCGTTGTCGGCAACGGGATCGAACTCGCCGTAGCCGGCTGCCGACAAATGCTTGGGAGGGAGGCGCAGCTCTTCGAGCAGGGACACGACTTCCAAGGCGCGTGCCGTGGACAGGTGCCAGTTCGAGCTATAGCCGGAGATACGGATGGGCTCGTTGTCAGTGTGGCCAGCCACCTGGAAATCTCGCTCGCCGACGGTGCTGAGGACGGCGGCCACCTGCTGCACGGCCTTCTTGCCCGCTGGCTTCAGCTTGGCTTTGCCCGAGTCGAACAACACGTCGTTGGGCAAGGTCAGCACCATACGTCCGTCCCGGAGCTGGATCGAGAGTTCGCCGGAGTCGACCATCTTCTTGAGCTTGAGCGCCAGACTGCGAAACAGCTTGGCGCGGTTTTCGGCGGCTGCTTGGGCCCGACGCAGTTCCTCCAGGCGCGCCTTGGCTTCGGTCAGCGCTCCGCCGAGGGCGCCACGATCCACGAGCAGCTTGTCCACGTCCTTGCCAAGCCGCTCGAGCTCGCCGCGCAAGCTGGCGTTCAGTGCGGTCGCTTCGTCGAGTTGGCGTTTGCGCGTGTTCCCCGTATCCAGGGTGAGAGCCAGGCGATCCTTTAACGCTTCCGTCTGATTCTTGGCCGCCGCCAGGTCCTTTTCAACACGAGCGAGCGCCTGTGCGCGCTCCGCGTCGGATTGGCTCACGCTCTGCAGCTGTTCACGCAGGCGCTGGGAGCCGGCCACGGCTTCGTCGTACTTGCCTTGGGACACACAACCGGCAGTCGTGAGCAAAGCCACGAACGCCCAACTTCGATGAGACATAGTCGCCGTGCAGTGCATCAGCCGTGCCTCACTCGCGCGGAGCGTTTTCCCACGGTGAGGAATTGGAGCCGGCATCGCCAGATCGCCCGCAAAAAACGGGCAATTGCAGGTCACGGCCGCGACTCTCGCGCCTGCGCCCTCGCGCAGCAGCGCTCGCAAAATCCGCGGCCGGGCGCGTGGCTTCTGCGCAGCCGATGCGTGCTGGCGCTGCTTGTGCGCTCACATTGCCACACGCGAAAACCGCTCTCGGCGGTCACGCTACGCCGCGATTCTGACTGCGTTCGCGAGCCCCACAACGCAGATCCCCCTACGGGTGAGCGCTACTCACGGGCCGACGAGGGTCCAACTGCAGTGACCGTCAACGCAGATCGGCAAGATGAAGTCTGGGTACGGAGCCGGGGCGCAGGGCGGGCAGGCTCCACCGACGGGCGGGCAAACCTCTTGCTCTAGGTTGACGTTCTTGTTGTAGACGATCAGTTCGTCCTGGTTGGCGCCGCAGGACTCGCAGCAGCGGCTGCCCCAACGCACTCGGCAGTCGTCCGGCGTGTTGCACGCGCTGAGCTCGTCGCGGCGCAAGTCGACGCCGACACAACTTCCGCCACGGCAGAGCGCTAGGTTGTGCGGGTTTTCCGCGCTCACGCAGCCGGGGCAGAGCACGTCGTCCGCGCACACAGAATCCATATACGCGGCTTCGTGGGCTTGGTTGACTGCTTCGAAACCCGTGATCTTCGCGTTCGGGTCGCAGTAGCCGCAGCAGTTGGTCGGCGCCAGCACGCAGGTGCCTTTCTGGTCGCAAGCTTGAAAACCGCCGACGTTGCCGCTGCCACCGCTGGCGTTGCCACCCGTCCCGGCTCCGCCAGTACTCGTGCCGCCGCTCCCGCCCAGAGCTCCGCCGCTCCCGCCGGATTGTGTGCCGCCGCTGCCCGCGTCGCTACCGGTGGAGCCTCCGCACGCCAGGGCGCACACGAGAAAGAGCGTGGGTCCAACGACTTTGCGAATCATCAGCGTAACCTGCCTCCGGCCCAAGTATGCCATGTGGCGAAGGACTGCACGAAGAAGCGCACAAGGGCGCCTGCGATCAGGCGCATCACGACGAGCGGCTGAACCGCTGCGCAACTAATCTGGTCGGGCCCTGCCTTGCCACATGCTTTGACGGCTCTGGCAGGCAGAGTGGGTTACCCTGGGCCGATGCGAGCGTTGGAATGCCCGAAATGTGGTGCCCCTGTGCGCGGCGACGTGGGCGCCGCGCGGGCGGTGTGCACGTACTGCGGGACGCATCTGGTGCACGCGCCCGAGCCGCCCAAGCACCGCGCGGGCTCGCCGGCGAAGGTGCCGCCAAAGTTCCAACCGGCCCATCTGTTGATCCCGCTGGTGCTGGTGTTCCTGGTGGTCGGGGGCGTCGCTGCGCTGTTTGTTCAATCCAGATCCGCCGCTTCTTCGACGGCGGGTGGGGCGACGGCAGGCAAGGGCGTCGCGGCGGCCGAACTGACCCGACTGGCGCTTGCTTCGGACGCGCAGACCGTTGCAAAGCAGTTCAGCGCGACGGTCCAAGACTCGAAGCGCGTCAACGCCACCTTTCGCGACTCCATCGTGAAGGGCGCGTACCTCAGCTGGGACGACCCGTCGCACATCACCGGGATCCACTTGGCCTTCCGCGAGGGCGCCGCGACAGAGCCAGTGCTCGTTTCGCTCCAAGCCCAACTCGGCCGGGCGCTGCACCCGGCGTCAACGGGCGGGCATCAGTTCACCGCAAACGGCGTGACGCTATCGCTTTCGAGTTCGCTCACCCTCAACGCGCATGCCCTCGAAGCTCCGGGCTGGAGAGAGCGCTTGAGTGCGCTGTGGGCGGCCGTAAAAGTCGCCACGCTTCAGAGTGGAGAGGCGCTGGATCTGGACACGCGGCGCAACGTGCTGAACATCGACAACCCTTTGCTCGAGCTCCAACAGCTGAGCGTCAATACGTCGATCGATGAACGCGAAGCAGCGGTGCGCAAGATCTTTCCGGGCGCCGCTCCGGACCGCGTGGGGTTTTCGACCGGGCTTTCGCACCCCTGGTTCAAGACCATGAACATCAGCTGGCAAAACAAAGCCGGCGGCCGCTTGTCCCAGGCGAATTTCTACTACTGGACGGATCCAAAGGGTGGTCCCTCACTAGAAGCTGTTGAGCGTTGCTTGACCCCAGCGCTCAAGTCCGCCAAGCGCCAGATCACGGACCACGCCCAAGGCAAGTCCAGCTTGGACTGGCCCGCACGCAACGGTGCACCGCGGGTGCACGCAACGCCGCAGCTAGTCATGATCCTGAATGCCGGCACGGCGACTCAATCCGGTTGGTCTCGAGCGGTGACGGCTCTGGCCGGCTGCAAGTAGCCACGGCGGGTGCCTGGCTCGGAGCCAGCGACGGCGGCAGAGCCGGCGGCGGCGACAGAGTCGGTCGAATGTGTAAGCGATGTGTTGTCCCCAAACAAACGCAATAGATTCGGATGTTTAGCTATGCTCAGTTCCAGTGAGGGCGAAAAAACGGTTGCGGGTACGTATATGTAGGTGTAGTCACCACATTAGGGCACACGCCCGGTACCGGTCGCCGTTCGACCCGCTCGACAAGAGGATGACGTCATGAACATCAAACGCACACTCGTTGGACTCATCGGCATCAGCTCAGCACTCGCGGTGGCGTGTGCATCGGACACTGCGGAGCCCGGCGGCCCCGGTGGCACCCAGATCATCGACGACGGCGACTTGGTGAAGCCCGAAGAGGGGAAAGCCGACGCGAGTCATCTCGCCGTTTTCTTGGAGTTTGAGTTTGACGGCGAAGTGCTCGTCTCCAGCACCTGGAACACGAAGAAGGCCATCGAGGACCAGTTGCTCTACACCATTGGCCTACTCAATGGAGAGAAGTCCGTGGGTCGATTGGACATCGTCACGCTCTCGGACATTCAGACCGAACCCGCCGGCGACGGCAAGACGCGCGTGCGCTACCACGCGAAGTTGCCCGTGGCTTGGGGCAAGAAGAACGCAGTCCCGACGACCTATACGTTGCGCTTGCCAAAAGACGGCACGTACCAGGGCTACGAGTCCTTCACAGAGAAGTACAGCCACGACTGCGTGGACTACGGCGCCCATGACGTCGATGCGGGAAGCATGTGGTACTACTACCGACCGGCGTCTTCGCGCTGCAACCTGGCGGCGGACGACGTAGTGGACTTGGTCGCCGAAGTGCGGCCCACGGGAACCCAGACGACAGGCAAGTACCCGGAGTTCGACAAGGTCTGGGAAGACGACTCGCTGAAGGTCGTTGCCATCTATGGCAAGTACGAAGATGGCGCGACGAGCAGCAGCGACGCGGGCATCTCTGCCTACAACGAGTTCATTCGCGCCATGAAATCCTCGCTGCAAAGCAGCAATTTGACCACGACGCCGGCGGACGTGCCCTACAGCCCTGGCGTGGGCATGCCGGATATCGTCTTCAACGCGACCCTGCCTGACGGCAAGACCGTGGAAGTGACGGCGCTTCTCGTCGACAACGTGCGCACGGCGGGCACCGCCTTCAACCAACGCTACGCAGGCCTGACGCCGACCGCGGACTTCATCGTCTACAACGGTCACGCCGGTCTTGGCGCCAACGTCCGCGCCTTGGCACAAAAGGGCAAGTGGAACCAGGGTCAGTACTCCGTGGTGTTCATGAACGGTTGCGACACCTACGCCTACGTCGACTCCGAACTGTGGGATGCACACGCCGCGGTCAACCCCGACGACCCCACGGGTACGAAGTACGTGGACATCGTCACCAACGCGATGCCGTCCTACTTCAGCAACATGCCTGAAGCGACCATGGCCATCTTCGAAGGACTGCTCGCTCACGACGCACCCACGACCTACGAGCAAATCTTCAAGAACGTATCCGGCACGCAGATCATTCTTGTGTCTGGCGAAGAGGACAACGCGTTCGTACCCGGTGGCGGCGGGGGCACTCCTGAGGATTGGGCCGGAATGGACGAGTCCAGCACTGTCGCGAAGAACGCCGAGGTGCGTTACGAGACGCCTACCTTGGCTGCGGGTCGTTACCTGTTCAATATGACGGGCAGCGGCGACGCGGACTTGTACGTACGGGTTGGCGATGCGCCGACCACGAGCTTGTATGACTGCCGCCCGTATCGCTACGGCAGCAAAGAGAGTTGCGCGGTGGAGATCACGACGCCCGCCCCGGTGCACGTGATGGTGCGCGGTTGGGCGAGTCACTCGAGTTTCACCCTGGTTGGCGCGAAGGAGTGAAAAAAGACGACGGGCGCGCTCTGGGCCTGAGATCCGAGCGCGCCATTCGAGCGTCCAGGATGCGCGCATGGGGCCAGGGATACCCCCGGGCCGTGTTCAGCGCGGTTGGGACAGCTCTGGTGGTGCTGACAGTTCGCGCTCGGTGACGACGCGGTCGTAGGCCAGCCACGCGCCATAGCCCAGGAGTGTGAGCACTGCAGCAAATCCAACGATCACCAGAGGGCCCTTCTTGCGGGTGCCGAAGTTGGTCGGTGGGATGGAGTCCCAGGTCACGTCGCGGGCGCCGGGCTGTGCAGCCACTGGAAGATCTTGGTTCGGGGGGCGGCGCGGGACCACGACCTTGGGTACGGTTGGCGCGTCGATTTCGGGTTCGGCTGCGGCGGGGCGCATCGTCGGGCCAGGTTCTTCGTAGCTCGGGAGCGGAGATGAGACGACCTCGTCGACGCCGCGGCTGAGCTCCGGAATATCCCGCGCGGAGTGCCGCGCGCGTTCGAGCATGTCCTTGTCGATGGTCGGGGTGCGGAGCTCGCCCTGGATCAATACGGATTCGGAGCTGGTGCCGCCTTCGTAGACTTCCGCGACCAAGTCTGCGCGGCTCTCTGCCGCGTCTAACGCGCGCGCGATGAGCTTCTTGCGTTTTTCCGTGCGCGCCGCGAGCTTCTCGCTGACGTAGGTGGAAACATCGGACTGCGTTGTTGGGCCGCAGAGCTGCACAATGGCGGTCTCCAGGGCCCGGTGCATTTCTTCGGCGGTGGCGTAACGACCTTCGGGGGTGTACGCCAGGGCGGTGTAGACGATTTCGCCGATTTCCGGGGGAACGCCGCGGATCGGCTCCGGGGGCAAGCCCTTGACCAGCTGGGCCAGGGTCGCCAGCTGGTTGTCACCCTCGTAGGGCGTTCGCCCGCTGAGCAGCTGGTACAGCATGACTCCCGCCGCCCAGATGTCGGCGCGCGCATCCACTTCTTTGCCCAGCGCTTGCTCGGGCGCCATGTACGCCACCTTGCCCTTGATCACGCCAGCGCTCGTTTCTTCACCTAGGCGATCGATGGCCTTGGCCACGCCGAAGTCGATCACTTTGACTTCGCCGCTGATTCCGACCAACACGTTGGCTGGCGAAACGTCCCGGTGCACGACGCCGCGCCGGTGCCCGTCCTCGCCTTTGATCTCGTGAGCAGCGTGCAGCCCCGCCAGGGTGTCCGAAACGATGCGCAACACGACACCTAGGGGAAGCTTTTCACCCGTGCTGTGCACAACACGACGCAGCGCGGCAACAGAGTCCCCATCGATCCATTCCAGGATCAGGTACATCAGATCGCCCTCTTGGCCGAGGTCCAAGATCTGCGCGACGTTCGGGTGGCGGATGCTCGCGATGATCGCGGCCTCGTCCAAGAACATCTTCTGGAACCGCGGATCGGCTGCGTGCTGCGCAAGGATGGTCTTGACCGCGACCAACTTCTTGAAGCCGTGACGGCCTGTCAGTCGGCCCACCCACACCTGCGCCATGCCGCCCTGGGCGATTGGGCAAAGCATCTCGTAGCGATCGAGCTTGCTGCCGGGAGAGAGCGGGGAGCCAGTGGTCATGCTGCGATCCAGGTTTTTCCCGTGTCGGGAGGTTTCTGGCAAGGAGACATTGAGCGAAGGGTAGGGATAGCGGTCTGGCGGGGCGCATGCCCGCTTGGTTGAGCGCCCAGACCGGTGTAGCCTAACTCCATGGGCACCAACCCGATTTTGGGAATCGACGTGTATGTGGCCCTCGCGGCGGTGGGCTGGGCGGACGGGCAGCTGACACGAGAAGCAGCCGACGCCATTTTGCGCACAGCGTCTGAGGAGGGCTTGGACATCAACGCGCTGTCGAAAATTGAAGAGGCGGTACAAAAACCGGTGGATGTGGGGGTCGTGGACCGCATGAACATGTCCAAGTCCGATCGCCTCTACGTCTACGCAGTGGCTTCGTGGATCGCGGCCATTGACGGCCCGGCGTCCGAGGCCGCCCAAGACGCACTGAACAAACTAGGTGTTGCTTTGGGAGTGCCGGAAGCGCCGCGGAAGCATGCCGATGAAATCATGCGCGAAGTCGCCGCCGAGGATTCGCGGCCAGAGCGATTTGATCTCGCAGTGCTGCGCGCCACCCTGGACGATCGCTTGGAGGCCGCCCGCATGGCGCGCCTGGCGATGCTGGGTGACGAAGAACTACCGCCGCAAGAGTAGTTGCGGGGCGTTAGGATTTTTCGTCGCCCTCTTCAGCAGGCGTGACGCGTACCTCAAGCAGGTGGATGCGGCGTCGGTTCGCTTCCAGCACGGAAAACTGGGCAATGCCGACTTGGACGGAGTCGCCGATGCGTGGCGAGCGACCCAGCTCTGATAGCACCAACCCGCCGACGGTGTCTTCGTCGCGATCCGAAAGCTCCAGGCCAATGGCTTGCTCGAGGTCCATCACCAGAATCGAGCCGGCCACTCGCCACACGCCGGGCTCCATCGCCACCACGTCCGGGTGTTCTTCGTCGAATTCGTCCTGGATCTGGCCGACGATTTCTTCGATCACATCTTCCAGCGTCACGATGCCACTGACGCCACCATATTCGTCGACGACGGCCGCCATATGCAGGCGCTCTTGGCGCATGCGCCGCAGCAACTTGTCGAGGGGAAGCGTTTCGGGCACGAACTCTAGGTCTCGATTGATGTCTTCTAGGGACTTGAGTTTGTCCTGTTTGCAGAAGAGATCTTTGATGTGCAGCAGGCCCACGACCTCATCAAGGTCCCCTTTGCACAGTGGGAAGCGAGTGAAGGCGCTCTCCCGCGCAATCTCGATGTTGTCTTCCACGGACTGCGTCAGGGAGAGGTAAATCACGTCTGCGCGGGGCACCATGATGTGTCGCGCGACGCGATGCGTGAGTTCGAAAATGTTGTCCAGGAGCTTGCGCGTATCCTTGTGCAGTTCGCCGGCATGTTCACTGCTGAGGAGGAGCCGGAGTTCTTCCTCGCTGTGTGCCAGCTCGGATTCCGAGACGGGTGCGATGCCGACCAAGCGCAGCAGCCCGTTCGCGGTGAGGTTCAGCACCCAGATGATCGGATACGTGACCTTGTAGAAGGCGTACAACGGAAGCGCGAGCAGCAACGTGGTCGGTTCTGGCTTGCGGATCGCCACGGACTTGGGCGCCAGCTCTCCCAAAACGATGTGCAGCACGGTGATGACTGAAAACGCGACCGTGACACTGACCGTTTGGGTTGCCGTAGCGGAGAGCCCAGGCAACAGGCCCAGCAGCGGCGAGAGTAACCACGCAAACGCGGGCTCGCCGATCCAACCCAACGCCAGGCTGGAAAGGGTGATCCCCAGCTGGCACGCTGACAGATACGCGTCCAGATGTCGCACCATGTGCAAGCCGACCTTGCCGCGCAGTTCTCCGCGGGCGGCGTGCGGCTCGATCTGGGTTGGGCGCACCTTCACGAGGGCAAACTCGGCCGCAACGAAGAAGCCGTTCAGCGCCACAAACAGCATGCCGAGCCCCAGCCCAAGCCAGGGGTCGAATCCGCCATGCTCCGCGGGAATGCCGCCGGAATACGCTGTCGCTCCGGAGCTCATCCGAAAACCTGCGCCGCCGCGCGCATCACTTCAACAGAACTCAACCGAACAGCCGGAACCATGGGCCTCATGCGCGCACTCGACTCCCCCAAATATGCCTCTGCCCAGTCAAATGCCGCCCCAGCCTAACGCGGCAGGGCTAGGGGCGCGGGACCAATCTCGCTTCACCCCGGAAATGCCCAGGATTCTGGGCGTTCTTGCAGCGACGCCTGTTCAATAGTTGGCCCAAGGCGGCCCGTTTCTATAAGTGAAATGACCCAGGATGCTGGGGGCAGAGGAACTGTGGGCAACAGGCGCGGCGCTCGTCATTCTCGAGCTCGGCTATCTGTTTTGGTTTTCTGGTCGGGGGCGGCGCGCGGGAAGCCGAGGATCACGACTGGTGCGGGATGCTCAGCAGCTGGGGTTGCGCACGCGGCTCTAGTCCGACGCCAAGACCTCGCGCGCAGGCAGAGCGTCGCGCTATCCAGCTTCGTCGTCGTCCCCCATGCGGAAGAAGCTCCGGATCCGTCCCAAAATGTCGACCCGTGACGGCGCACCCACTCGTGAGTCGCGCTCGTCGAGGTTTTCGCGCACGACCTCGAGCTCAGCTTGTCTCCGCGTGAGGACGTCGGCGAGCTGTTCGGCCACGTCCGGGCGCAACGCGAGCACGCGCTCGACGTCTTTCTTATCGACGCGATAGCATTCGACGGCATCGAGGGCGACGATGTTGGCGGTGCGTTTCTCGCCGGTGAGCAAACTCATCTCGCCAACGAAGGAGCCCGGGCCGAGCCGAGCGACTTGGCTTCGCTTCCGCCCGGTCGTGACCACCACGCCGACTTGGCCACGGGTGACGATATACAAGCAGTGGCCGTCGTCACCCTGGTGCGTCAGGTACTCCCCGGCTGCGAAGCGGTAGAGCCCCATATGCTCCGCAAGGATGGCCAATTCTTCCGGGCGCAGCTCGTGGAATAGATCGACGTGCTGCAGCGCTTCGTGGCGGCGCTGCAGTTCTTCGCCAAGCTTCGTTGCTTTGCGTTCGACGGTCTCTTCGGTCACGAACAGCGCTTGCGCCGGGATGCTGAGGGGGATCCCAGCGCGGCCGAGAGCCAGTATGATCCGCGACAAGACGCGGCTGTCCGCGAGGGCGTCTCGTTCCACATCCGCCAAAAAGTAGCGCGAAGCGTAGCGCGCATAGCTTTCGCGGATCTCCAGCAGCACGCAATCCGGAGCGGGATCCTTGGCGATCCCTTCGAGGGGCGCATCGCGCAGAGCGTGGATGACTGCCGTCATGACCTGGTGGGGGTCGGTGCGGAAATCAACATTGAAGTGGACCCAGCGACGCCACTGCGGCGGCGCGCCAGCGCGGCGACCAATCACCCGCACCTGCTCCTTCACCAAGAGGCTATTGGGCACGATGACCGTTTCCCAGTCACGAGTTTCGATGGCTGTGTAGCGCCAGCTGATTTCCATGACTCTGCCCTCTTTGCCCGCGACGTTGATCCAGTCGCCCACGCGAACGGAGTTGTCGGTCTGCAGTGCGAGGCCACCTACGATATTGCCGAGGGTGTCTTGGAGCGCGAGACCGATGACCGCCGTCAGCACTGCGGAGGTCGTGATCAGGCCGGAGAGGTTGAAACCCGCACGCGCGGCAATCGCAAAAAGCACGATGACCGTCGCAACGCCAACGATGACGTCCTGCAAGATCTTGGGAAGCGCGAACTTGATGCGCGGCAAGATGGCTGCGAACAAGATCACACCGGCCATGTTCACCGCCGCTACGCCCGCGAACAGAACGCAGGCCAGGCGTACATCGCGGTACTGGGAGGCTCCCGTAGCGCGCAGGGCGCCGACCAGCGGCAGCAGCACGAAATGCAAGACGACGAAAGCGCCGATGCTGGCGAGGCGCCTGCGCTCGATGGAGACGCTGCGCCCGATAACCACCGTGACGACGAGGCCAAGCAGGAGAAAAGCCGAGTAGTCGTCGGCTGCTTCCGCGATGATTCCGTCCCAAATCGACATGCGGCCGCCACGATAGCCCGAGCCTGGCGAGGGGGTTACTGAGCGTCCGTCGCGGCCGCTTCTAGCTGCGGATTGTCGCCGTCGCGGCGCGGGACGCGGCCGGAACGGGCTATGCTGAGGCAATGCGGCGCTGGGCCTGGCTGTTTTTGGCAATGGCGTGCGTGAGCGTGGTGCTGTTCGTGTTGCAGTCGCGCCGCGCGCCGCCGGCCGTCGTCGCAGATCCCGTGCCGTCGGCGGCCAGCAGCGCGAGCCCGGCGAAGAAGAGGCTGAGCGTGCGCGTCTTGAGCCAAGGGCAGCCTTTTGCCGGAGCCCGCGTTCAGCTTTTCGAAGCAGACCATTTGCAGCTGCTCGCCACGGTCACTTCCAATGTCGCTGGAGAAGCCGTGTTCGAGGGGCTTGAGGCGGCAAGCGTCCTCGCGGTCGTTGAGCATCCGGAGCTGGAGCGCCGCAGCACTTCCCTCGAGCTGATCGCGGGTCGCACGGACATCAGCATGGATCTCGCGCGCGGCGTCACTCTGCGCGGCGTGGTCAGCGACGAGAACGGTGCGTCCGTCGCCGATGTCGTCGTTGCGGCGGTATCGGCTGACGGCAAGAACAAGCGCACGGTGAAGACAGATGCACGCGGAGCCTATGTCGTTGCGATGCTGTCGCCGGGCAGCTTTCGGGTGGAAGTGACGACCGGCCGGCATCTTCCTTATGTCAGTTCGGGCATCGAGCTCTCGCGCGCCGGCTCGACAACGACGCACGACGTGCGTCTGGCGCCGGGAAGGGTGTTGGCCGGCCGCGTCGTCGACCAAGCCGGCAAGCCGCTGCCCGGTGTGAGCGTCGGCAGTTCGGACCCCGGCTCCGGGGCGACGAACACCGATGCAGACGGGCGCTTCGAGCTGCGTGGCATGGGCGAGGCCCCCGCGAACCTATTTGCGTCTCATCCGGGGTTTGCGGCGACGCACGAGCGCGGCGTTCGGCCCGGCGCTCGGGGCTTGGAGCTGCGCCTGCTTCCCGAGGCTTCCGTGCGCGGTGGTGTGGTGTGGCCTACGCACGTACACGAACTGCTGATCAGTGTTTGCCACCACGACGTGCACTTCGACAAAGAGGTGTGCGTGGCCCGGGTTCAGCTGCGCCACCCTGACGCCGACTATGTGATTACTGGACTGCCCGCCGGGCGATTCGACGTGGTCGCAGAAGGGGATGGGCTCGTGACGCAACGCGTGGTGACGAACCTTAGCTCCGGTGTCGTGACGGAACTTACACCGATGCACCTCGCGACTCCCTGACCGGCGGCCTTGTTTGCCCGAGCGGACGAGCGCACAATGCTGGGTATGCGATGGACCGCTGTCCCCGTTCTGCTCGCTGCATTGGGTTGCAGCAACGTGTTGGGTTTCGATGAGGTCACCTTCGAGGACGGCGACAGCGGAGTCGCCGGGCAGGCGGGCGCCAGCAGCGGGGGCAGCGCGGGCAGCGCCACCGGCGGAAGCGCAGGGGTGGGAACCGGTGGACAGTCCGCGGGCGGCGGTGTTGGCAACGTGGGTGGTGCGCCTGCGGGCGGCGGCACCTCGAGCGGTGGTAGCCCCAGCGGCGGTGGCGCGTCGAGCGGTGGCAATCCGGGTGGCGGTGGCAGCTCGAGCGGCGGCACGTCCAGTGGCGGTAGTCCGGGCGGCGGCGGCAGTCCCGGCGGCGGTGGCGCGTCGAGCGGTGGCACGTCGAGTGGCGGCAGCCCCGGCGGCGGTGGCAGCTCAAGTGGCGGTAGTCCGGGCGGCGGCGGCAGCCCGGGCGGCGGCGGCAGCCCGGGCGGCGGCGGCACGTCCAGTGGCGGCAGCCCGGGCGGCGGCGGCACGTCGAGCGGCGGCACGTCCAGCGGCGGCACCGGCGGCAGTCCGACGGGTCACTACGAGACGAAGACCGAACCGGGCGCGACGGGCAACGAACCGGGCGGCGTGATCCCGCTGTGCTGCGTGCCGAGCGCCGCCGAAAAAGCGCAGATCACCGCGAACTTCAACCTGGTGAACCAACACCGCATTGCCAACGGCAAAAGCGCGCTGGCCTACGACACCAAGCTCGAAGCTGCGATTGAAGGGCATTGCCACCACATGGCAACCCACACCTTCTTCGCGCACGACGCGCCGGAGGCCAGTATCAAGACGCCTTGGACCCGCGCCAACAAGTGCGGCACCAGCGCGAACGCCGAGAACATCTATGCGGGATCCAGCAACGCAACCAACGCGTTCAACGCTTGGAAGAACAGCTCCGGGCACAACGCGAACATGCTCAACGGTAGCCTGAAGCGCATCGGCATCGGCCTCTACGGCACGCGCTGGGGCCAGCTCTTCGGGCAGTAGCCGTCGCAACGCGCGCACCCCGCCCCGCCCGTACGCCCTTGTCGCGCGGAAGTTCCCTGCGACGTGCAGCTGCGGCGCGCAGCGCTTGCGCACCCGCCGCACAGTCGCGGTAGTCTCCCAGGTGATGAGCCCTTGGATGCGTGATGTGCGGGACGGACTTGGCGCTTTGCGCGGGACCTTTGGGGATGTAGCCCGTCATCGGGACGATCCGGTCTGGCAACACACCTTGCGTACGTCGTTGTCGCGCCTGCCGCCTGCTCTCGTGCACACAGTGCCTTGGTTGCTTCGCGCGCGGTCGGGCGGCGACGCCAGTTTCATCAAGGTGGTCGAGGACAACGCAAAGAAGCTCGGCGGCGGGCTGGCGCTCGAGATGGACGAGCAGCAGCTGACCTGGCGGGAGCTGTCTGAGCGAACCTCGCGCGTTGCACACGTGCTCACCGCGCTGGGAGTCAAACCTGGCCAGGTCGTGGCGTTGATTGGGAAGAACTCACCGGACTACCTGGCAACGCTGCTCGGGATTTCGCGAGTGGGGGCGACGGCGTCTCTGATCAACTACCATCTGGAAGGTCAGCCCTTGGCGCATGCCCTGTCGTCTTCACGGGCGCGGGTCGTGTTGTCCGAAGGAGCGTTCCTAGACGCAGCCAAGGCGGCCTCGAGTGAGGCTCGTGTACTTTCGTTTCGTGGTGGCGAGCTCGAAGAGCGCATGCAACGCGTTCCAGGCCGGGCATTCCCTCGGGTGCAAGTCGGTTCCGACACAGATTTCGTGTACATCTTCACGTCGGGCACGACGGGTTTGCCCAAGCCGTGTCGCGTGACCCACGCCCGCGCCGTACTTGCGGGAGCGGGATTTGGCCCGCTGCTGTTCGAGATGTCCGCCGGCGACAAGCTGTATTCCGTGCTGCCGCTGTATCACTCGAGCGCGCTGATGATTGGCGCCGGGTCGTGCTTCGTGACGCGCACGCCTTTGGCACTGCGCGAGCAATTCAGCGCCTCGGCCTTCTGGTCCGACGTGAAACGTTACCGTGCGACGAGCATTCTCTACATCGGCGAGTTGTGCCGCTACTTGCTCAATCAGCCCCCCAGCGATGCCGAGCGCGACAATCCCGTGCGAGTGGCCGTTGGCAACGGACTGCGCGCGGACGTTTGGGAGCCTTTTGCCGAACGCTTCGACATTCCGAACATCCGTGAATTCTACAGCGCGACCGAAGCACCCGGCGTGATCTTCAACCTGACCGGCAAGGTCGGCTCTGTGGGGCACGTCCCGATGCGTCGCTTGGGGTCGCTGAAGCTCGCGCGATTCGACGTCGACGCGGACGAGTTGGTGCGAGGTGCAGACGGATTCTGCCAAGAGTGCGGTCCGAACGAAGCCGGCGAGCTTCTGATCAAGCTAGTCGAGAACCCAAAGAGCGCGCTGCGGGAGTTTCGTGGCTACACCGACGGCAAGGCCACCCAAAAGAAGATCTTGCACAACGTCTTCAAGGCTGGAGATCGCTACTTCCGTTCCGGGGACTTGATGCGTTTCGACGACCACGATTACTTCTATTTCGTCGATCGCATCGGGGACACCTACCGCTGGAAGGGCGAGAACGTTTCCACCGCCGAAGTCGCTGAGGTGGTTAGCCGGGCGCCGGGAGTGCTGGGCGCGACGGTCGTGGGCGTTAGTGTTCCCGGGTTGGAAGGACGTTGCGGTCTGGCAGCCCTCGAGGTCGAGGGCGCGCTTGACGCGGCAGCATTCTGGAAGACGGCGCAAGAGCTTCCAAGCTATGCGCAGCCGAGATTCCTGAGGGTGCTTGGTCAGCTTGCGACCACTGGCACCTTCAAGATCCAGAAGACGGATCTGCGCCGAGATGGAGTGGATCCCGAAACGGTGCAGGGCCCGCTCTATCTGCGTCAAGAAGACGGCTATGTGCCTCTGACCCAGAAGTTGTGGCAGGACGCAAAGCGGGGCATCGTGCGTTTGTGATGCTTGGGCGTTCCGCCACCGCATTCGCGGCACTTTTTCTGGCCGGCGCGCTGGCGTTCGGTTGTGTCGGCTGTCGCTGTTCGAAGAAGGATGCTGCGCCGGCCGCGTCGGCTTCCGCCACGGGCCCCGTCATCTTGGCGCCGCTTTCGGAGCCGAGTTGGCTCGTGGATCTACCGCTGCCGGGTCATGCGCCGGCGAAGGTGGCTGTGCCACTGGGCGCGGTGCATGCAGCGCCCGTCGTGATCGCGCTGCATGGCAGCTTCGACCGCCCGGAGTGGCAGTGCGGCCACTGGGCGTCGATCACAGGGGGGCGGCCCTTCGTGCTGTGTCCAAGCGGTGTCGCCCGGGAAGGGCGGTTTTCATGGGGAGCACCCGAGAGCACCGCCAAGGAACTGCGCGCCGCGCTGACAACGCTAAAGAAGCGCTACGGCGCCCACGTCGCGCCGGGAAGCGTCGTGCTTGCGGGCTACGGCTTGGGCGCCGACCACGCGATTTGGATCCAAAAGCAGGAGCCCGGCTTTTTCTCGCACATGGCTCTAGTCGAGGGCGGGACGGAGAAGTGGTCCAGCACCATGGCCGCCGCATTCGCCCAGCGCGGCGGCAAACGGATTCTATTCGCTTGCGCCCACGAAGCGTGCGTGCCGAATGCGCAGCGCGCCCGACTCTTCTCCGTGGGTGCCGGTCTAGACGTGAAGTCCGTGACCCTTGTCGACGAGCAGCGGGCCTTTTCCCCGAAGGTCGTGCGGGCGCTCAAGAAGGAATGGCCCTGGCTCGCTGCGGGCGGTGAAAGGCCGTAGCGAGCACCGGTTGGTGCGTGCGGACGCGGCCCCGAAGCCGCGCCCACCCTTAGTTGCAGGCGCAGGCTTGGTTGTCTTTGGCGTTGTTCGCGCAGATCTTGTCCCACTCTTGGGTGCAGCAATACGGGTCAATCTTGCAAACCTCCGCAGCGCAATTCGAGCAGGTCGAGGGCAATGCGGTTCCGATGTCGCACTCCTTGTGGCTGCAGGCGCTGCCACCGCCGCAGGGCTCCGTGCATTCCGTAAGCGCGTTGGCCTTGTCGACGCAGGACTGTTCCCAACCGCCAGAGCAGCAATAGGCGTCTTGCTCGCAGATCGTCTTGACGCAGGGGCTACACGCCGGGTTGAGGGGGGTGCCGGTCTTGCAGGGGTTGTGCGCGCATTTCGGTACGCCGTTGCAGCCGACGGGACACACGATGTTCGCGACGGTGATGCACAGGTCGTCCCAGGAATCCGTGCAGCAGTACGGATCGGCCAAGCACACCGCAGTGGCGCAGATGCCACAGGTTGGATCGAGCGCGGTGCCCGTGGTGCAGGCGTCGTGGTCGCATTTGCCGCTCCCGATGGGGCCCGTGATGCTACCCGCGCCGCAACCCTTGGTCGGGTTGGTGCAGGGCAAGCACGCGCCGAAGCCGCCCGCAACGGGCTGACACTGCATATGTAGCTGGTGGTTGTCTTTGCCGAAGAGCTTGTCCATCAAGAACGCCGCCGCGATGCTCGCGAGGGGGGAGCTCTTGAAGAGGTCTTGAATCACCGGATCCAGTGGAATGGGCTTGCAGTCGGCGTCCGTCTTGCACGGCACACACAGCCCGCACTTCTTCTCGTTAAAGAGCTCCACGCTGGCGCAGGAGTTCATCGGGTACTGGATGTTGGCGTCGCCGATCTTGACCCCGAGGATCTTGTCATCGCCGATCACGTCGCGGATCAGCTTGCCGACGTTCAAATCCGCACTGACGTTCGCGCAATCCCCGTCCACGCTGCAGGTATTGGTCACTTTGTCGAAAGGCGGCGGTAAAGTGGCGCCGCCGAGCTCCGAGCAACCCGCCGCGGGATGTGAGCACGTGCCATGGGTGCCATTGACTGGCATTTTGCACACCCACTTCTCTGTGCCTTCATAGTTGCCGCAGCCGTAGCACTCGGCGTCGGTCTTGCAGCCGCCCACGGGGGAACCGGGCGGGCCTTGCACGCCGCAGGGCTTCACGCAGGCGCCCTTTTGACATTCGAAGCCCTGGGGGCACGGCGAGGTATCGGAGCATTCCGAGCAGACGTGGTTGTAACAAGCCTTTGCCGTTTTGCCGCCCAAGTCGCAGGTGCCACAGTCTGAATCGACCGTACAGCTGCCCGGACACTTGGGAGCGCACTTGCCTTCAGAGGTGCATGTGTCCGAACCCAGGCAGTGTTCACCGTTGACGATGCTGCATCCAGTGCATTTGCCGCTCAAGCAGACCTGATGTGCGGGATCGCAAGCAGCGCAATCGATGTCACCGGTGCAGGTGATGGTGGGTTCGCCGCCGCTGTCGGTAGGACAGGTCTTGTCTTCCGGCGCGCAGGTGCCAAAGGACGTGCACTTCTCGCCCTTGGCGCAACCGCTCCCGGACTTGGCGTCGCATGCCACGCAGCGCGTATTGGCCACGTCGCATTTGGTGCGGCCAAAGGAACAGCCGTCGCATTGGGCGTCCGAGCTGCAATTGTTGAGTAGACACACGCCCGTCGGCCCGATGCCGCCAGCTCCGGCTCCACCGATGCCGCTGTCTCCACTGCCGCCGCCGGTTCCTCCGCCACCGCCGGGAGGACCTGCGCCGCCGCCTCCGCCTCCGCAGGCGGAAAACATGAGTGCCACTGCGAGCACGCAGCTGACGGCGGAAACGGAACTGAGCACAAAGCGCACGGTCTTCAAGATGGGCCTCCTAAGAGAGCGAGCCGTAGAATAGCACGCCCCGGCGGGGCGGACGCTTCGCAGGCGATGTGTTGTCTTGCACCCCGTGGCAGCCCGCCGCTGCCTCGGTCGCCGCTTCGGCCACCGCCACTGTCCCCGCCTCCCGCTCTGTCGCTGCCGCTGACTCAGAATCCGCCGCCGCCTCTGCCCCTGGCACGCCCCGACCCCGGTCGCTGGAATGCCCTCGGCCCAACTCTTGTCAGCGAACTGCGGCGGTGATGAAGCGGATGGCGTCGCGCTCGGCGCGCAGCTGCACTCGGACACCAGTGGCAGCGGGTTCGAGCCAGATGGCCAGGGCTGCTTCTTCGCGGGCCATGGCGCGGGTTGTCAGCAACCGCCCCGGACGCAGCACGATGGCCGCGTGTACCCGGGTGTTGGCGGGGAACCAGCCGCGGACAACCTTGTCGGACTGCAACATTTCTTCGGCTGGCGCCCAGCGCGATAGTTGTTCCGAGAGTTCCGCCAGCGGCTGCGTGCCCAGGGCGAGCAGCAGTTCGTTTTCGTTGGCGCGCCACGCGACAGAAACATCGCCCAGCGCTTCGGAACGTGTGTTGAGCCCGGGCAGGGTCGGTGCACCCGCAAGCGGCAAGACTTGGATGGTCGTGCGCTCGCGCAGTCGCTCACTCCACGCGGGAGAGCCGAGCAAGCGTGCCAGGTCGTTGAGGGCCTTGGCCGCTTTCGCGCCGTCGTCGCTGGGGGTCTGGCACAGGACTCCCGCGCTGCTCGATCCTTCCGCCATGCATGTGATCCCGGGCCCGGTGTGGTCGACGAGGGATTGCGCGCCCCGCTTCAGCTTCTCGGCGTCTGGCTCGTCTGCGAGGCGCGTCACAACCTCGGCGTCCGTAAGACCTTGCATCAACAGACTCACCGCACTGGACTTCGACAGTGAAAGCAGCGGTCCCGCCGGTCCAGGTTTGAACAGCTGTGCAACGCGGCGCAGCTGTGCATCGAGCTTCAAGTTTGCGCTCACACTCAGTTGGTCGCTTTCGATCGTGGCGCTGACGCTGGCGTGCTGGATCCCGGAGAGCCAACCGAGGGCAAACTCCGGCGCAGTTTTGACCAGGGCGCGCACCTGCTTGGCGAGGCGTGCCGGCTCCAGCTCGACGACGATGTCCTTCTTCTTCGTCTGTGCAGCGCTGGGCAGGTTGCGCGCAACATAAGGACCGAGCATGAGGAGTTGCTCGTCATCTTCGGCCACCAGCACCATGTCGCCGCTGATTGCGAGGGTGAGCGCCACCGGCGTGCGGCCCGGCTTGGGTTGCACCAGCGTCAGCCCGAGATCCTTGTGCTCTTCTTTGAAAAAGTAGGGCTCATTGCCCTCTGTCAACTCCGCGAGCAACGCTCGGCCGTCCAGCACCGCAGCGCCGAGCACCCAATAGGTGCCGCGGTCGTCAACGGCGATCGCTCCAACCAACGGCGCATCTTCGCGGATCTCGGAATCCAAGTACGGCGGCAGTCCGAAACCTGCGGTGATGAACGTCGACGCCCGGGTCGGGTACATGCCAAACGCGGCGCTGCCAAAGGGACGCAGCTGCTTCCAGGCGTGCTCCGGATTCGGTACGAAGATGGTTCCAACAACCGTCTGCGGTCGCTCCACGGGAGGAAGCACGATCTTTGGTTCGGCCGGGGGCGCCTCCGTATTGATCTTGAAGTAGGCGTACCAAACGGCACACACCAGCGCAGCAAAGCCGAGCGCGGGCAGTAGCGTTTCGGTGAGCGGCTTCTTGCATGGCACGTCGCTTCCCGAGGATTCGGGATCTGGGGGAGCAGACGCAGACGCGCTCATGTTTCAAATCCTACCGCGAGGGTGGGGTGCTTCGGGTACTCTCTGACGGAATGCCGGCAAAAATAGCAGCGTCGCTGGTCGGAACGATGCTCGCGCTGGGCATCGGCGGCTGCCGCACCACGCCAAACTCGGAGCGGTCTGCGCCAGCGACCGCTGTGCCGGCGCCAGCACCGAAGCTGCGATCTGCAGAAGCTGCGTTGCCGGATGCCAGCGCCGCCCCGAGCGCCAAGGTGCCCAGCAAGCTTACACCGCTCGCCAGCGCGAACACGCTCAACGCACTGCCCGTGGAGGGACATCGTGACGCTGTGGTGTCCATTCCCCACGGCGCCGTCGAGCCGCGTCCCGTGGTCGTGGCATTGCACGGCAACTACGACCGCCCAGAATGGCAGTGCGAAGTGTGGCGCGAGGTGTTCCAGGGTTTTCCATTTGTCGTCTGCCCACGTGGCATCCCTCGCGGCGACGCCCCGAAGAGCGAGGACCGCTGGACCTACGGCGCGCTGAAGACGACCGAGACGGAGATGTTTGCGGCCGTGGATGCGTGCAAGGCCAAGTATCCGGGCTACGTCGATGATACCAAACTGCTGTTCGTCGGATTCTCCTTGGGCGCGATCTTGGGCAAGTTCACCGTGCGCAAGCACGCAAGCCGTTTCGGCGCCGCCGTCTTCGTCGAAGGTGGCTACGAAGCCTGGTCCAAAGGGGTGGGCGAGCGCTTGGCCGCCGACTCGGCGATGCCGATACTCTTCGCTTGCGGTCAGCACGCCTGCAAAGCGCATGGGGCGGCAGCGGCACGCCAGCTGAAAGCCGGCGGGATCGAGGCGCGCGTCGGTTTCGGTGGCAACATCGGACACACGTACGACGGCGCGGTCGCCAAGTCCGTCAAGAGCGAGCTCGCGTTCTTGCTCGCGAGCGACCCACGCTGGAAGCCCGTTCTGAAACAGGCTTCAAGGGATGCAGCAAATGCAGCGCTAGCGGAATAGCCAACGCCCAAAACCCACCGGGCGCGGTGTGTGGGCCCATCGCTCGGAGTGTTTGGCCATGCTAAACTCGTTGGCATGATGGCGTTCCGCGTGCTGCTCGCCCCGTGTGTGGTGTTCTGCGTTGGTTGCGGGTTGCTCGAGCCGCCGCCCACGCCGTCTTTCGAGTCGCGCATCAAGGTGTTCGGTGATCCCGATCAGCCCTTGAAGGACGCGAAGATCATGTACAAGAAAAAAGAAGTGGGCGTGACTGACGCGGAGGGTCTGGTCAACCTGCGGCTCAAGGGAAGCGAAGGTCAGGTCATCAACTTGAACGTGCAGTGTCCTGACGGATTCACTTCGCCTACGGAGCCTGTGAGCGTCGCGCTGCGACGCATCGCGGACAAGTCGGTGAAACCCATGTTTCGCGTTGACTGTCCGCCGAGTCGTCGCAACATCGTCGTTGCCGTGCGCGCAGACAACGGACCCAATCTTCCGGTGAAGTATTTGGGACGAGAGATAGCTCGCACCGATGAATCCGGTGCAGCACACGTGTACCTAAGCGTTGCGCCCAACCAGCAAATACAAATGCAGCTAGCCACGGATGGCGACGACGCTAAGGACCTGCGGCCGCAGAGCCCGGTGCTCGCGTTTGAAGTGAAGAGCCGCGACGAGGTCTTCGTGATCGACCAAAAGTTCAAGGTCGAACGCAAGCGTCGCTACTACTCACGGCCCAAGAAGGCGAGCGGACCAACGCCACTGTAATTTTCGCGTTGCGCTACCCTGGATCGCACCACGCTGACGGAATTTTTTCATGCGATCCTAAAAACAAACCGGGGCAGATTTCGCCTTTACCAAGGGTTCAGAGCGGGTACACTGTGACTGTAAGTGATGCCGACCGCCGCTCCAATTCAGCCGTCAAAAGCCAGCGCACGCCGCTCGCTGTTGGCCATACTGCGAGACGGGCGGGGAGCCGT
Organism: uncultured Polyangiaceae bacterium; assembly: GCA_965369205.1. Classification (GTDB taxonomy): domain Bacteria; phylum Myxococcota_A; class Polyangia; order Polyangiales; family Polyangiaceae; genus JACKEA01. Next base: position 25,078 of record CBDUPW010000034.1, read on the forward strand.
GATGACGGAGTACGTCGTCCTGCTCGGTGTGGTCTGCATCGCCGTCTCCGCGGCCATCATCGGCCTCGGTCCCAAGCTGGTTGGCAACTACGAACGCAGCCAGGGAATTTTACTCTCACCGTTCCCGTAGCACTGGAACGATTGGCGTACTAACACCTACATTAGGCCCCACAAGTAAGAACGAGGACAGAGTCATGAAAGAGAAACTCCAGAAGCTGATTAAAGACGACCGCGGCGCTGACATGGTCGAGTACATCATTGCCGTAGCCGTCATCGCACTCGTCGCGATTGCCGCTTTCCGCGTCTTCGAGAAAGCCATCACCGCCAAGACGACCGCTAAAGCGGGTGAGGTCGGCCAGATCTGAGTTTGAGGGCGAGCCAGTCGACCACACCGCATGTACGGCGAAAGCTACCTATTCCTCGCCGCGGTTTTGGTCACTGCTCTGGCAGCGCTTTTTGATTGGCGCACCGAGCGGATCCCAAACTGGCTCACTCTTGGTTCGCTGGCAGCTGCACCGATTGCTCATGGGGCCTTCGGATTCGTCGGTGGTGGATGGTCCGCCGCCGGCGAGTCCCTGGGGCTTTCACTCCTCGGAGTCGTCATCTGCAGCATCGTTCCGTTGGTTCTGTATCGTGGAAACGCAATTGGAGGAGGTGACGTCAAGCTCTTAGCCGCACTCGGCGCAGTCCTGAGACCACTGGTAGGAATGGAGGCTCAACTCTACGCCTACATCGTCGCAGCGATGCTCGCACCGGTAAGGCTGGCTTGGGAAGGAAAGCTATTGAGGACTCTCGGGAACACACTGTTGCTGGTCAGGAATCTGTTCGTGCCCAAAGCGAAACGAAAAGAGATTCCAAGAGAGATGCTGACGATGCAACGTTTCGGTCCCGCAATCTTCATCGCGACACTGGCAACGGTATTCATGCATTGGAAGGGCTGAGCGAGCTGTCCTCGCCGCCCAAAGCAGGAAGTAATGAAAACGGATCAAGACACATCCCAGACCCCGCAAGACTCGCTCAAAGAAGACGAGCGCGGCGCGGTGATGGTCGAGTTCTTGATCGCCTTCCTCCCGATATTCTTTTCCTTTTGGTGCATCCTTCAGTCGGCGGGTGTGTACTCGGCGAAGCTGGTGGTGATGCATTCCGCCTATTTGGGTGCGCGCGGCGCAGGCGTGGTCTTGGCCGATGACCCGAAGAACTACGGCGGCGAAGACCAGTTCGCGGCCAACGGCAAGCGCCATGACGCCATCCAAAAGGCCGTTATGATGGGGCTGATCGCCAACGGCAGCCTGCAGACGACGACCGCCGACATCAAGGTAACCGGAAGCGGGCGGCGGGGCATCGCCACCGTCGAAGTGAGCGTCCGGTACCGCTGTGGCCTACCCGTGGCCGACAAGGTCGTATGCGGCTTGGGCGGCAGCAAAGTCCTCAAGAGCAAGGCGTCCTTTGCGATTCACGGAGCCGACTACAAGTACCCGTAGAGAGAGCTTTCCATGACGGATTCCACCGAAAAACAGCCAAAGTCACTCCGCTCTGATGAGAGCGGCGCGATCATGGTCGTGGGCATGTTCATGGCAATCGTGATGGGCGCCGCCATCTTCTACATTATCGGAACCGGCGAAGCGATCATCTACCGCGAGCGAGTCCAAGACGGCGCCGACGCTGTCGCTTTTACCGCGGCGTCCATTCACGCCAAGGGCATGAACATCATCGTTCTTTTGAACATGATCATGCTGGCGCTGGTCACGGTGCTAGTCGCCCTGAAGACGATTCAGCTCATCAACAATATCGTCCTGCCGCTCGCCATTGCAGGTTGCCCCTGGACCGGTATTGCCTGTGTCTACATCCCCATAGGCACGACGCTTCGTAGTGTGCTGGCCGCAACCATTCCGGTGTACGAGAACGCCATCATGCGCCCAGCTCTGTTCGCGCTTTCTACTGCGCAGACGGGCATCGCCATCGGTACGCCCTGGGTGTCCCTTGCCAAGGGCAAAGGCGTGGGCAATCGCTACCAGCCGCTGGTCACAAACACTTTGGTCATCAGTCCGTCCATGGTGCCGTGGCTGCCGCCGGGCAAGCTTGGGTTGCCCGTCAAGTACGGTGAATACAAGGACCTGTGCAAGAAGGCGGGCGAGAATATCAAGCACGTCTTCTTCTTCCTGCCTGGGCCCGTGAAGTGGGCGATCGGCAAGGCGGGTGGCATGGTCACCAGTTCCTTCAGTGGTTACTTCTGCGGCGACCTTGGGGCCAAGGGCGGCGGAGGCTTCGGCCAGCTTTCGGACCTACTGCCCAGCATCGACGACCTGATGAAGGACGTGACTGCTGGCTGCAAGGACAAGCACGGCGACGACGCAGCTGCGGTGTCTCAGTGCGAGGCCGACGGCAAGAAGAAGGTCGAAGACGGTCTCAAGGACAGCGAGCAGGACTTGACTTCGCAGCAGACGCTCTCCGGCGGTGCGCAAAAGTCCGCGAAGTTCGGTGGCAAGGTCTTCAACTTCATTGCACACAAAGTGCTGATTGATGGCGCGAAGATGGGCGGCGGGCACTTCCAAGTCTGGGGCGTCACCATTGGCGACGAAGGCTGGCCCCGCGCCATCGACAAAGGTGTTGCCATCGCGGCGAAGGATGGCGTCAAGCCACCCACGAGCTCCTGGGGCAAGTACCGCATTGCTCAAGGCGAGTTCTTTTGGGATGGCAAGGGCGACATCGACAACGATGACACCGTTTGGGAACGCCGCTGGACGGCGCGGCTGAGGCGAGTGAAGCCAACGTTGCCAGAGCTCGGTGGCGGGTTCGGCAAGTGGGGCATGGGCAAGATCCTGGAGAAGACCGGCATTAGCGGCGCGCTGGAAAAAGCTCTGACCACCTCAGACGACTCGCCGATGAGCTTCCTCTTGGGTGACTGGGTGAAGGGTAAGATCGAGGACACTCTGAAGGATTTGGCGGGTGGTCTCGGTGGCCAGCTCGACAAGAAGATCGCGCAGTTCCTCACAGCGCCGGAGATGATCCACTGATGGCCCACTCGAGCCGCCAGCGACCCAATCGCCACGGACGTCGAGCACAGCGCGGCGCAGCGTTGGCCGAGGCCACGGTGATCGCCTCGACGATGGTCGTGATCCTGGCATCCATGTGGTACGCCTTCGACGTTCACGCCCGCAAGGTCAAGATCATGGAGGAAACCCGCCACAAGATCTGGCCCGTGGTGCTGAACTACTGCGAGGGTTCTGCGACATCGGGCGGAGGCGGTGGATTCCTCGACGACGTCAACAACACGGCCGGCCAGTCGGAGTCCGACGCCGTGGACGCGAGCGCAGCGGACAACGAGTGGGTCAATAGCTCCGGCTACATGCCTGCCGACAAGGGCTACTACGAGCACCGGACGGAAGGAAAAGTTGCGAAGGGACTGCTACCGATCTTTCCGGCGCGCACCCAGGAGGCGCGCATGTACATTCGCTGCAACGAGAAACCGAAAATCCCAGATGGCTTTATCCAGATCATCAAGGATCTCGGAAAAACCGCAGTTTCGAAAATCCTTCCGTAAGGGACAACCGTGGCGCGCAAACACAAAACTTCGTTCTTCACGCTCATGTTCGGGTTCGCAGGATCCCGACGCGTGCGGGGCACGTTTCGCGTCGCGGCCTATGGCATGTTCGCTTTTACCTTGGTTGGATTCATCGCACTGCGAAGTGCCTCCGGCGACATGCGCGAGCAGGCGCTGGTGGTTGGGCGCCAGCTGACCCAGCTCGAAGACTTTACGGCGCGGTCCACGCGCATGGCCCTAAATGGTCAGTACATGCACATGGCGAGCGCCGTCGTGGACGATCCCGTGGAGCGCGTGCTTGAGCGCGTTGCGAACGTCTGTCGCGATGGCAGTGTCATCGGGCAAGATATCCTAAAGCAGACGAAGACCAGCGAGAAAGACAGCGTCACAGCGTGGGGCCGCATGGGCATTGTCAGCGAGCTGCGCGATGACGAGGGCTTCGTGGCATGCATTGCCAAGCGGCCGGGACAGGAAGAGCAAAGCATCTTTGACGGGCTGAAGAAGTTCTCCAAGTCTCGGGACTTTGGGGACGTCGGACTGGTTCGCTACGTCTACGCGCGTCGCACCGAGAAGGGGCGGACCCACGTCCTCACAACCTGGACGGACGGTTCCTTCAAGGCGGACGCGCTGCTGGCACCCCAGAGCGGGGACGCGCCCGGGTCGGATCCGGCCGGCGGGCTGCGTCCCAAGGACTCGCGCCGTTTCTTGGCCGTGCAGGTCGACGGCGAACCCGACGCGGTGCACGTGTACCAAAGCACTCAGCGCGCGGACGCGTTGCTAAAGAACTACGACTCCACTCTGCCTGCCAAAGGCTGGGAGAGCGTCAAGGAGCTTGAGCAGGAAGTGCCTGAAATGCGGCATTATTCCAAGGACGGCGTCGAGCTGATGGTCGTTGCGGCTCAAAATGGCGATCAGGCCGCCGTGACCATGATACAAACTCGATCTCAATGATCGAGTGGTGCCCTAGCACATTGATCGCTTCCCCAGGGGGGCGACGGTGAACAAGCGTGCGCTGATGATCGCGCTGATCCTGGCAGTGATCGGTGCGCTATTGATGTTCCTCTACATTGGCCGCTTTGAAGAGGAAGCGTCTGGCGGTGAGCGCATTCGGGTGTTGATGGCCGTCTCTGTGCTCGAGCCGGGTGCCATCATCGACGAGGAATCGGTTTCGGTTCGCGAGATCCCCATCGCCTACGTCGAAGACCGGGCCATCAAGGCCACGGAAAAGGGCAAGGTCATCGGATTGCGCGTGGGCAACCAGGTCGAAGCCAACCAGACGATGATGTGGACCGATCTCGCGATTGCGACCGACGAGCGCCGCGATCTGAGCTCATTGATTCAGACTGGCAACCGCGCGGTGTCGATCAAGGCCGAATCTGGCGACAAGAGCTACGTGATGATTCGTCCGGGCGACTACGTGGACGTGGTGGCGAACATGCCGTCCAACGATCTTTCCGAGAAATTCAACGCCGTCGTTCTGCTGCAGAAGGTACTCACCCTCGCTGTGGGGCTCGAGACCGCGCCGGAGAACCTGCAGGAGAAGAAGAACGAGTTCCAATCTCGCGAGATGGTGCTGACCCTCAGTGTCAACCTGCAGGAAGCGCAGTTGCTCGCGTTGGCATCAGAAAAGGGTCGGCTGATGGTGGCCCTGCGCAATCCGTCGGATCAGGGCGTGTCGGAAGGGATCCCGGATATGCCGTCCTCCGCCTTGGCGGACAAGACGATCCGTGAAAAAATCCAGGCGAATAGGAAGGCCAGTGGTGGCCCAGTCAAGTTGGAGGCAGTGAAACCCGAATGAAGCGCTTTATCTGGACGATATTGGCCGCGCTCACGCTCGCCCCGCTTGCTCATGCTCAAGAGGGCTCGGAGGCGTCCGGCGAGGAGGCCTCCGGGAACGAGATCACGCTCGTCATCGGCGAAAACAAGACCATCAGCGCCGTCGGCGTGAAGAACTACTCCGAAGGCATCCGCGGCATCGCGGAGATCAAGCTGACGACGGACAACAACAAGTTCGTCATTGCCGGCCGCAAAGCGGGCAGCACCACGCTGCTCTTGATCAACAAGGACGACAGCACGACCACCTGGGTGATCAACGTGTTTGCGCGCTCACCCGAAGCCGTGCGCCGGGAGCTGTCACAACTTCTCGGGGAGATGCCCGGAGTGCGGGTGCGCCGTGTGGGTTCGCGCTTCTTCATTGAAGGAGGCGTGTCCGGTGAAGGTGACGCCAAGCGTATCGAGAAGATCGCGGCGCTCTATCCAGGGCAAGTGGAGTCGTTGGTGGTTGTGGGGCAAGGCGCCGCCAGTGATCGCAAGGTCAACATCCGCGTCGACTTCTTCTTCGTCCAGTACGACAAGACCAGCGGCTATGCCGTAGGCGTGGACTGGCCGGGCAAGATCGGCGGGCCCGGGGTGGTACAAAACGAATTCACCTACGACTTCCTGGCTGGCACAACGACCACTGCCCAAGCTTCAGTGGTCAATCAACCGTTGCCCTCTTTGGACATTGCTTCGCGCAAGGGCTGGGCAAAGGTGCTCAAGCAGTCCACGGTAATCACCGTCAACGGCACGAAGGCGACCTGGGAGTCCGGGGGTGAGCAGAATTTCGTGTCTTCGGCGGGCCTGACGTCGACCATCGAGCAGATCGAATTCGGCACGAAGGTCGAGGTACTGCCGCGCTTGGACGAAGAAACAGGCGAGCTTGAGGTTCAGGTGAAGGCGGACGTGTCCGACCTGGTCCCCCCGGTTTCCGGCACGCCGATCCCGGCGCGTAACATCTCCAAGCTCGACACCCTGGTGCGGCTCAAGCTCGGCCAGTCTCTGGTGCTTTCCGGCATCCGAAGCCGGAGCCGGCGCCACGACATTTCTGGGCTGCCGCTATTGAGTGAGGTCCCGGTCCTCGGTCTGCTTTTTGGATCGCATCGAGACGAAGCCACGGATGTGGAGGGCGCGCTTTTCATTGTGCCCACCGCGGTCGAGTCCGTGCCCAAACCCGCCGCCGAAATCATTAATAGCGCGTTGAGCCAATACGAAGAATACTCAGGGGATATCGACGCCGTTAACGCTTACAACAAGCGACCGCAGCAATGGCGGAAAGTCGGCAAGTGAGCATGCTCGCACACGAGGCCGCTGCGGCGCGATTAGAGGTCGCCCGTGAACGTACTCGTTGACATTGAGTCCAAGAGCGGCGGAGGCAAGCGCACGCTGCAGCTCCGTGCGAACGGCCCCATTGTTATCGGCCGCGACGCTGAGTGTGGTCTGCGCATCAAGAGCGATCTGATCTCACGGCGACATGTTGTGGTCGAGTTCGTGGACGGCGGAGTGCGCGTCGAGGATCGCTCCACCAACGGCACCCTGGCGGGTGACCAATTGCTCAAGAAGAGCTCGGCTTGGGTGAGCTTCGGCACGGCCATCGTGCTGGGGGACCACACCCTGACGTTCCGCAATCCGGCCGCGCCAAGCATGCGGCCCCCGGCGGCGGGCCACGTGCAGGTCCCCGCCCCGACGGCTCCGGCACACGATCAGCGTCCGCACGGGGCTCCGCCCCAGCAGCAGAATCATCCCTCCGCACCGCACCACGCGCCGCCGCATGCGCAGCATCACCCGGCTCCGCACGCACCCTATCCGCCGCAGCAACACGGGGGGCCGCCGCAACCCCAGCACGTACCGCCCCACGCGCCCCCTCCCGCGCATCAGCCGCAGCCGCAGCCCACAGGAGGAGGGGGCGGAGGGGGCAGCAACGGTCAGGCCGCTGCCGGAGGGGAGGGCGTGAACTTGCCGCGGCGGAAGCGCACGCAAGAAGACGACGCCGTCAACGAGATGCGGCGTGAGATCCACCGTCAGCTGCTTGAGAACCTGGAGCTAGCGCAGGTGGCAGCGTCGCAGATCGAAGACCCGTCGATGCGCCCCAAAGTGATCAACGCTTTGCGACGTATTGTGGAAATGATGGGCCCGCGCATCCGCGCGGACATCAACCGCGATCGCCTGGTCGGGGAGCTCGCGGACGAAGCACTTGGGCTTGGCCCCCTTGAGCATCTGCTCGCAGATCCAAGCGTCACTGAAATCATGGTGGTCGATCCGGACACCATCTACGTGGAGCGAGCCGGCAAGATCATTCTCTCCGACCGTCGATTCACCGACGACGAACGCGTCCGCGCCGTGATCGAACGCATCGTGACGCCCCTCGGACGCCGAATCGACGAGTCATCGCCGCTGGTAGACGCGCGCCTCAAGGACGGTTCACGCGTGAACGCCGTGATCCGGCCCATCGCTCTCCGTGGCTCGTGCATCACGATCCGAAAATTCGCCAAAGTGCCCCTGAGCTTGGAGAAGCTCATCGGCTTCAAGGCGATCTCCGAGCAAATGGCCCGGTTTCTGGTGCGCTCGGTAAAGGCCAAGAAGAACATCATCATCTCTGGCGGCACGGGTAGCGGCAAGACAACGCTGCTCAACGTGCTTTCTGGAGCGATCCCCGAAGACGAACGCATCGTCACCATCGAAGACGCCGCGGAACTGCAGCTGGCACAGCCGCACGTCGTCAGCTTGGAGACCCGTCCCGCCAACATGGAAGGCAAGGGCGAGTACACCATCCGCGACCTGCTCAAGAACGCGATGCGCATGCGGCCGGACCGGGTTGTGGTGGGCGAGTGTCGTGGTGGCGAAGCGCTGGACATGCTTCAGGCTATGAACACGGGTCACGACGGTTCGTTGACCACAACACACGCCAACAGTCCCCTTGAAGCGATGAAGCGCATCGAGACGCTATGCTTGATGGCGGGCATCGATCTGCCGTCGCGCGCCGTGCGCGAGCAGATCGCTGGCAGCATCAACCTGATCGTGCAGCAGACGCGGTTCTCAGACGGCTCAAGGCGCGTGTCTGCGATTGCGGAGGTGCTTGGCTTGGACGACGAGATGAATTTTGAGCTGCTCCCGATTTACCAGTTCGTCCGCATGGGCACCGGACCGAAGGGTGAGGTCGAGGGGGACTTTCGAGCAACCGGGTACTTACCGACGTTCTTGAATGAATTCATCCTCAAGGGATTGGTGCCGAAACAAGGACCGTACCTATGACGCCCTTGGCAATGGTGTTCAAATTCGGCTCAGTGCTCTTCGTGGGCATCGCCGTCCTAGTGGGTGGCTGGGCCGCGCTCGTCAACGACACTTCGCCCGTATGGAAGTACTGGCATCGCTATTGTACGAGCCTGGAGAAGAAGCTGCGGCTGTTGCACAACTTCACGCCCGGACGGAACATTGCCATCGGACAGCTCGTCGCGATCCTCGCGATTGTGGGCTACCACTTGGCGTTTGGCTTCGAGATTTGGTGGCTTTTCGCCTTCATCGCGGCGTTTGTGCCGCAGCGCTACATTGAACGCCTCAAGCAGAAGCGCGTTGCGCAGATCGAGGACCAGCTTGACGGCTTCTTGACGACATTGGCCAATGCTCTGAAGGCGACGCCCAGTGTTGGCAACTCGTTTATCAGCATTCAGTTGCTCCTGCCGCAGCCGTTTCGGCAGGAAGTGGAACTTGCCGTCAAAGAGATGCGCGTCGGTAGCACCCTCGACCAGGCGCTGCTCAATTTGGGCGGGCGCGTGGGAAGTCGGCAGCTGGATTCAGCGCTCTGCGCCATCTTGATCGGGCGGCAGCTTGGTGGCGACTTGCCGAAGATCCTGGAAACGACTGCAAACACTCTGCGGGAAATGGTGCGCCTGGAAGGTGTGGTCAAGAGCAAGACAGCCGAAGGGCGCGCCCAGATCTGGGTGCTGGGAGTTTTTCCCTTTGCCTTCGCAGTGGTCATGAACTGGATGCAACCAGGCTTCTATGATCCGTTGAAAGAGCCTGTCATGGGTTGGGCTTTAGCCGGTTTCGCTGGCATCACGTGGCTTGCGTCACTGCTCATGGCCAGAAAGATCCTGTCGGTGGACGTATGAGAATCAACTACGTCGGCGTTCGCTACCTCACGATGTTGGTCTTCACCATCGCCATTGGGATGGCGGTGTATGCCATTGCCAGTGCGCCATCGCGTCAGGCGAGCCGCCTGGGGATGCGCGGCTTGAAGCGCCGCCGCGCGTTGGAAGACAACGACGTTTGGAAGCAAATCGAGCCGCTCGTGCGCTGGCTTGGCGTGCGGGTCAGCGGTGTGCTGTCCGACAAATTCCGCACCAAGATGGAACGTCAGTTGGTGCTGGGCGGTGATTGGCTCGGAATCACTCCGGACGAGTTCGTTGCCTTGAGCATCGTTTCGTTCTTCGGCGGGCTTGGTTTCGGTTCCATCGCTGGTCAAATGACCGGCATGGGGTCCGGCATGATCTTCATCGTTGGTCCCATTTTCTTGTTCTTGCCCTGGATGCAGCTGTCCGGCGTCGTGGCGGAACGCATGAAGTCCATTAACCGTGGGCTGCCGTACGCCATCGACTTGGTGGCGTTGGCAATGAGCGCCGGTAAGGACTTCCCTGGGGCAATCCGGCAGGTCGTAGAAAAGTCCAGCGATCCGGATGACGCATTGGTCGAAGAGTTTGGACGTATCTTGCAGGAGCTGAATCTGGGCAGGACGCGCAAACAGGCGCTGGTCTCCTTCGCAGATCGGGCGCCGCTGGAGACCGTGCAGGAGTTCGTCAACTCCGTCGTCCAGGCGGAAGAGAAAGGCAACCCACTGGCGGATGTGTTGCAGATCCAGGCTGGCATGACGCGCATGCGGCGCAGTGTAAAAGCTGAACAAATGGCCGCTCAGGCCGGCGTGAAGATGATCGGTCCCCTGGCTTTGCTAATGTTGTGCATTATGGCCCTGATTCTTGGACCCATGTTCCTCAAGCTCGGCAAAGAGACGGCGGATACCTAAGCGATGCTGAAGTTCGACATACGGCACCCCGACGGCCGCGCCGAGGAACTCCGGATCGAAGCCGACCGCGCGCTCATCGGCAGCGGTGGCCATTGCGAAATCCGTTTGGGGGTCGACCAGGCGGCGCTGGAGCACATCTTGGTCACCGCCACGCCCACGGGTCTGATGGCGGAAGCCAGAAGCTTCCAACCGCCTGCGACGGTCAACGGCGCGCCGTTCACTCGAACGCAATTGGTTCCCGGAGCCATTCTGGGGGTTGGCTACACGCAGATCGCCGTCACACCTCTAGAAGGGGTGGGTCAAGCGGCCGGCGGCCAGACTGAAAAGAAGCGCAGCCCGGCCACCATCGCCATGGCCATTCTCATCATCCCGCTGGCGCTGTTTGTGATCTTCGACGAGCCGGAGGACGACACCGTGGCGGCGGCTCCTGAAGAAGCGCCGGTCTTGTGGAAAGAGGAGCCGGCCAGTTGCCCCCAGGCGGGACGCGAACAAGCACTCTCCGTGGCCCAGGACAAACTCGGCATTGCGCGCTCCAAGCAGGAGCGTCGCCCCTTCCACGTGCCCGATGGCGTTGAGTCGGTCGTGTATTACGAGACCGCGGCGGCCTGCTACCGGGTCGGCGGTGACGAGGCCCAGGCCAAGGCGCTCGCGAAAGTGGCGGCGGACCTCAAGAAGGACATTGACGAAGACTTTCGAACACATCGCGTTCGCCTTGAGCACGCGATGTCGACGAAGAACGTTCCCGTCATGCAGAAAGAAGTGCGAGTGCTACTGGCCTTCACCGAAGGTCAAGACATGGAGTATCGCACTTGGCTCGCCAATCTCGAGCGCCGTCTGAAGCTGAAATACGGTGACGTCAGCAAGGGCAAACAGTGAGGAGCTGCTGCATTTCACTGTTATTGGCCGCCCTGGCCCTTGGCTGTGGCACGTCTCGCGCCACCAAGATCCAGCAGGTCGAACAGACGGTACGGGACGAGCAGGCGCCTGAGAAGCTCTTGGCGCGCGGGAAGATGTTCGCGAGCCTTGGCGACCACACCCGCGCGGAGCAGTACTTCACGTCCGCTCTCGAGGGCGGTGCGCGCACCGAGGACGTCTTGCCGCACTTGATGCGCAGCTACGTGGTGAGTGCTCGCTTTCGATCCGCAGTAGACGTCGGCGAGCGCTATCTGGCGAAGAGTCCCGGAGACGTATCGCTGCGTTTCTTGGTGGCCACGATGCATTCGGCGATTGGTCAGCACGATCGCGCTCGCGCGCATCTCGTGCGCGTCGTCCGCGACAGCCCGAACCACTCCGACGCGCACTACGCCCTGGCGGTGCTCATGCGCGATGTGGAACAGGACTGGGTCCAGGCGGACTACCACTTCCGCGAGTATCTGAAGCTCAACCCCGCCGGAAGCCACGCGGCTGAAGCGCGGGATTCCTTGTTGAAGAACGTACCGTGATCCCCCAAGACGTATTCGAAGAGGCGCTGCTCGAGTTTTTCTCGCCAGTTCGGCCGTTTTTGGACGACCCGAAGGTGAGCGAGGTGATGATCAACGGCCCCGACCAGGTCTTCATCGAGAAGGGCGGGCAGCTGTTCCTCACCGACGTGAAGTTCGAAGGCCCAGAAGCGTTGATGGCGGCGCTGCGCACCGCTGCTCAGTTCGTAGGCAAGTTCGTGGACGAGAAGCGACCGATTCTGGAAGGGCGCTTGCCAGATGGTTCGCGCCTGCAGGCCATCGTGCCTCCCGCTGCCCCAGGCGGTCCGTTCATTGCAATCCGTCGTTTTTTCAAAGAGACCCTCACCGTTGAGCGATTGGTGAAGTTCGGATCCATGACGCCGGAAGCTGGCGAGTTGCTGCAAGTGCTGGTCAAAGCGAAGCTCAACGTGATCATCGCGGGTGGTACGGGCAGCGGCAAGACGAGCATGCTCAACGCACTTTCGTCATTCATTCCCGACGGCGAGCGTATTGTCGTGATCGAGGACAGCAAAGAGGTCCAGCTGCAGAAGACACACGTCGTCCAACTAGAGGCGCGTCCGCCGGATCCGAAAGGGCGCGGCGCGGTCACGATTCGAGATCTTTTCCGCGCTACGTTGCGTATGCGTCCGGATCGGTTGGTGATCGGCGAAATTCGCGGCGGTGAGGCCCTCGACATCGTTCAGGCCATGACGTCTGGTCACGGCGGCTGCATGGGAACATGTCACGCCACCTACCCACGAGACACCATGACGCGCTTAGAGACCATGTGCATGATGAGCGACATCGACATGCCGCTCGCCGCGATGCGGGCTCAGCTGGGCTCTGGTATCAACATCATCGTGCAGGTGTCCCGCCTCCAAGATGGGTCGCGTAAGACGACGCACATCACGGAGGTCCTGAACTACGATCCGGATACCGGCAAGTATCAGATGCAGGACATCATGGCCCGGCGCTACCAAGGCCTGGGGCCAGGCGGCGAGATTCAGAGCGAATTCGAGGCCACAGGAGTGATCCCCAGTTGTGTGGAGCAACTCAGGGAACACGGTGTGGATCTGCCGTCCGTGATATACGATACGGCTAGGAAGCGCGGACACGACACCAGCGAAAGTGGACACTGACAGCGTTTACATAAGCGTCCGGGGTGGCTCGACGGACCGCCCGGAAGTAGAGCTTCGAATGGGAACGCCCGTGGAGGCGTTCAGCGTGGGCTCCAGCGCCTCGTGGAAGGTGAACGGCAGCGGGATCGGCAGCACCCACGCGTATCTGTTCTTCGACGGGCGCACGCTTTTCGTCGCGTGCGCTCCTGGTGCGATCGTCAAGCTGCAAGGCGCCGTGGTGTCGACAGACTGGCGACCCGTCAACGTGCCCGCTGAAATCGAGTTGGGAGGTGTCGTTCTCGGCGTTGCGTCTCAGCGAGGCGGTGGTGCGGCTAGGAGTCGTGGCCCGAGTCGAGGCCCTGCGGCACTTCCTCAGCGGGGCGCGGCCCGACCCAGCGGCGGCGGGCGCCGGCCTTTGCCGTCTGCTTCCGGCGCACCGGCTGCGCGACAACCCCCGCAGCATCGGCCGCGCCTGCAAGAGATGCCGCACGGGCAAGGGCAATCCACCGCGCCGCAGTACGCGCGGCAGCCCCAAGCGCAAACCGCACAGCCCGGTTCCCGGCCACATCCTTCTTCGCCCCAGCACGCGCCTCCGCAGCAGGCTCATGTTCCTCCGCAGCAGGCTCATGCGCCTCCGCACCAGGCCCATGCGCCTCAACAATCTGCGCCCCCGTGGCAGCAGCAGGCGCGCGCACTGCCGCAGCCATTGCCCGCCGCGGGGCGGCCCGCAGCGAACGAACCCGAGTTTGAAGAAGACGACATGCCGACGCAGTTTCAGGCGGCACCCGGCTTCGAAGCGATGGATGAAGACGATCCCGATAGCAGAACCGCGGTCCAAGACCCCGGGGAGCTATTGGCCGCCGCGCGGCGACCGGAGCAGTCCGCGAAGCCAGAACGCCCGAAGCCGCCCTCGATTCCTCCCCCAGCGTCCGGCGGCGAAGCCACGGTGGTGCGACCTTTGGAAGAATACCTCGCGGAGGCCGGAGGGCTGCCGGGCGCTGCGGAAGCGAGCCCTCCCACAGCGCCGCAGCCTCCTCCAGGAGCACAGGGCGTATATATTCAGCCGCCTGAGCCAACGATGCCGCCGACCGGCGAAGCCATTTGGGCAGCGCGGCAGGCTATGGCTGAGCGCGGGCTCGAACCCCCGCCGGGCATGCCCGCTGGGTCGCCGCCCGAAGCGTGGGCACAGCAGCAGGGCATGGCGCCGGGCATGCAAGACCCAAACATGCCGCAAGGAGCGTGGGGACAGCAGCAGCCTGGAGCGTACCCGCAGCAGCCCGGGGCCTACCCGCAGCAACAGCCCGGAGGCTACCCGCAGCAGCCGGGCATGGCGCCTGCCCCCGGAGCCAAGCAGTCGTTCCTTCAGAAGTTCCGCGCCCTGCCGCGTTCGCGAAAGTTGGTGTACGCGGCGCTGCCCATTTGCATGCTGGCGTTCCTGGTGATCTTTGAAGAAGACGAACCGGTCGAACCTGCGGAGCTCGCGCCGAGCGCATCTGCGCCTTCCGCCAGCGCCTCGGCACCTGAGCTGCCGGCTTCTTCCGCGCCCGCGGCGACCCAGGCGCCCAGCCCGAGCCCAACGGCAGCGCCCACAGGTGCGGGCAGCGGGGCTCCGCTGCCCGCAGACGCGGCACCACCTGAGGATCCACCGCCCGAAAAACCGAAGCTCGCGCCGGGCGAGGTCACGAGGGACCGCGCCGCGGTGGACGCCGTCGCGTCCGGTGACTTCCCCAAGGCGCTGAAGCTGTACGAAGAGCTGGCCAAGGAGAATCCCGACAACGAGGCCTACCGACGCGCGGTGGAGATCCTCAAGCGGCGCAGCAAGACCCCCTGAACACCCGTTTCCCCAGGAAAACCGGCGCCTGGGCCCATAGCTCAGGGCTCTTGACTTCCTGTGCCCCACGGCTACCCTCCGCTCCCCCGCTTTTTGGGGAAGCCCTGAACTCATAACGAGTAACGATGCCCACGATTAATCAGCTCATTCGACGCGGTCGCAAGGAGATCAAAGACAAGACGGCTTCGCCGGCCTTGCGCTCCTGCCCGCAAAAGCGCGGCGTGTGTGTGCGTGTTTACACCACCACTCCAAAGAAGCCGAACTCTGCATTGCGCAAGGTCTGTCGCGTGCGCCTCACGAACGGAATGGAAGTCACCAGCTACATTCCCGGTGAAGGTCACAACTTGCAAGAGCACAGCGTTGTGCTCATTCGCGGCGGCCGTGTGAAAGACCTCCCTGGTGTTCGTTACCACGTGGTGCGTGGCACGCTGGACGCCTCCGGCGCCATCGGACCGAGCAGCACAAACAAAGCGAACCGCAACCGCAAGCGCTCGAAGTACGGCGTCAAGCGGCCCAAAGAGTAAGAAAGAGATCACACGATGCCCCGCCGCCGCGAAGTTCCCAAGCGCAAGATCATTCCCGACCCCGTCCACAAGGACAAGCTGGTCGCGAAGTTCACTAACTCAATCATGCAAGACGGCAAGAAGTCCGTCGCCGAAGGCATTGTCTATGGTGCCTTTGACATCATTCAGTCGCGCTTCAAGGAAGACCCGTTGGAAGTGTTCCGCAAAGCGCTCGACAACGTGAAGCCGAAGCTAGAGGTCAAGAGCCGTCGGGTTGGCGGTGCCACCTATCAGGTGCCCGTTGAAGTGCGCCCGGAGCGCCGCGTGGCCCTCGCGATGCGCTGGATCGTGCAGTACTCCC
>CBDUPW010000035.1:0-40418 GCA_965369205.1 uncultured Polyangiaceae bacterium
CTAAGGTAGCGAAATTCCTTGTCGGGTAAGTTCCGACCTGCACGAATGGCATAACAACATCCGCACTGTCTCGACCAGGGACTCAGCGAAATTGCATTGGGGGTGAAGATGCCCTCTACCCGCGGAAAGACGGAAAGACCCCATGAACCTTTACTGCAACTTGGCAGTGATTTTCGGGTTGTTCTGCGTAGGATAGGTGGGAGGCTTTGAAGCCGGGCTTCTGGGTTCGGCAGAGCCACCGTTGAAATACCACCCTGGATAATCTGGAAATCTAACCTGCACCCATGATCTGGGTGAGGGACACTGCCTGGTGGGCAGTTTGACTGGGGCGGTCGCCTCCAAAAATGTAACGGAGGCGTGCGAAGGTTCCCTCAGGCTGATTGGAAACCAGCCGTAGAGTGCAAACGCATAAGGGAGCTTTACTGTGAGACCGACAGGTCGATCAGTTGCGAAAGCAGGTGTTAGTGATCCGGTGGTCCCGCATGGAAGGGCCATCGCTCATCGGATAAAAGGTACTCTGGGGATAACAGGCTGATCGCGCCTGAGAGTTCATATCGGCGGCGCGGTTTGGCACCTCGATGTCGGCTCATCGCATCCTGGGGCTGGAGCAGGTCCCAAGGGTTTGGCTGTTCGCCAATTAAAGCGGTACGCGAGCTGGGTTTAAAACGTCGTGAGACAGTTTGGTCCCTATCTTCCGCGGGCGCAGGACACTTGAGAGGAGCTGCCCATAGTACGAGAGGACCTGGGTGGACGTGCCTCTGGTGATCCGGTTGTCAGGCCACTGGCATAGCCGGGTAGCCATGTGCGGAACAGATAACCGCTGAAAGCATATAAGCGGGAAGCTGGCCTCAAGACTAGGTGTCCCCTGCCGCAAGGCACTAAAGGCCCCTTGGAGACTACAAGGTAATAGGCTGGGTGTGGAAACGTCGCAAGACGTGGAGCTAACCAGTACTAATAGGCCGTGCGGCTTGATCATCTCTCTAAGGCACAATTGTAGTTCAAGCCCGGAGTCGGGCTGACGAACTCGAGCAATCGAGACCTCGTCGAACGGACCGAGCGCATCACAGAATGCGCATTGCTTGGTAATTGAACGCGCAAGCGTTCGCACCAGCAGTTTTCTGCAAAAACACACATCGTCATGGGGCGGTGTGTCAACGCAGAGCAGCAACAAAACGCTGTTTGGACGCCCAAAATTTCCGGTGGCGATATCGAGGAGGCCACACCCGATCCCATCCCGAACTCGGAAGTTAAGCTTCTCGGAGCCGATGGTACTGCACGGGTAACCGTGTGGGAGAGTAGGACGCTGCCGGGTTAATTCCCCCAAAAAGCCCTGAAACCTAGTGTTTCAGGGCTTTTTGCTTTTTGTCGATCGAAAAGAAGGGCTACGGCGTAGTCCACATCGAAATGCGGTCTGTCCGGCGCTTCCTCCTGCTTCTAAGTGCGGTGCTGCTCGTGCCACAGGTCGTGGCCGCGCAAGCTGCGCCGCGCGAACCTGCCGAAACTGGTGGTCACGAGCACGCGCATCCACATGCGCATGCGCACGACGACGATCACGGCGCGGCGCCCCCGCACGGACACGGCGCGGCGCGCCCGCAGGGACACGCGGCTCGCCCAGCGACGCCCGCGCAGGCGATGAAGGTTGCGCCCATGCATGAAGAGGCCACCGCGGACGAGGCGCCGGCGCCTGGGCATACGCACCCGATTGAAGTCGAAGTGCGGCAAGAGCGTGCTGGGACCGAAGCCGCGTCGCGCTTGCGCTTGGGCCGGTGGGATCTGGCGCTGCGCCCGCGCAAAGGTGCGGCGGCGCTTCTCGAAGCCGCCCCCGGCGTCGTGGTGGCGCAACATGCCGGCGGCGGCAAAGCCGCGCAGATCTTCATTCGAGGGTTTGACGCCGATCATGGCACGGACGTCGCCCTGTTCGTCGACGGGGTGCCCGTCAACATGCCGAGCCACGGTCACGGACAAGGCTACGCCGATCTTTCCTTCGTGATCCCGGAGCTCGTGGCGGGCATGGAGGTCTACAAGGGTCCGAACTATGCGCGTTTCGGTGACTTCGCAACGGCGGGCGCCTTGGAGCTGCGCACCGCAGAAGTGCTGCCCGAGAGCTTCGCGAGCTACACGCTGGGGCAGTTCGGCGTGCATCGAGGGTTGGTGGCCAGCTCGCCCGCGCTTGGCGACGACTGGCGCGCCGTGGTGGCCGCTGAGTACAGGCAGCAAGACGGCCCCTTCGATCAGCCCGAAGCACTGCGCCGTCTCAACCTGTTCAGCAAGGTAACGCGCGATCTGGGGGGCGGCTCAGCGCTGACGCTCAGTGTTGGCTCGTTGAGCGCCGCGTGGCGCGGCTCGGGGCAAATCCCTGCCCGCGCCGTGTGTGGAGAAGGTGAAGCGGGCAGTCCAGCGCCGGAGTCCTTCGGAAGGCCGTGCCTCGACCGTTTTGGTTCAGTCGACGACAGCGAGGGCGGTGCGACCCAACGCCAACACGCCCAACTCGGTTATCGCGTGGCTGCCCACGACGCGGATCTGCACGCAGATCTCTACGCCATCCGCTACCGCTTTAACTTGTTCTCGAACTTCACGTTTTTCGACCGCGACCCACTGCGCGGTGACGGCATCGAGCAAAAGGACTCGCGCACTGTCCTCGGCTTGCACACCCGCGCCCGCAAACACGTGCATCTCGGGCCCGTGACCTTCGTCGGCACGCTGGGGCTGGAGCTGCGTCGAGACGACATCGAGACTGGCTTGTATGATCAAGTGCGGCGGGAACGGCTGGGCGCTCGGGTCGACGCGGATATCGCGGAAACCTCCACGGCGGGGTACGCGGAGGTCGACACGCGTCTTTTGCCACAACTTCGCTTCCTCACCGGCGTGCGCCTGCAGCGCCTGGAGGTGGCCGTGGACGACAACATCGAAGACACGGCGACCTTGGGCACCCGTGGCAGCGGGAGCGCCGGCAGCAGCATGGTGCTCCCGAAGCTAGGCGCTGTGGTGACGCCGGTTCCAGACGTTCACCTGTTCGCGCACTACGGGCGTGGCTTTCACTCGAACGACGCGCGTGGCGCGGTGCTGGATCAAGGGCGGGTGCAACTGCTCACGCCCGCGCTTGGCTACGAGGTGGGCGCCAAAGTGGAGCCCGTAAAGAACGTTGCGTTCAACGTTGCAGCGTTCTTGCTGGATCTGGATTCGGAACAAGTCTGGATCGGTGACGAAGGCACCACCGAAGCCTCCGGCGCCACCCGACGCTACGGCATCGAGGTCGGCGCCCGTGGCCGCTTGTTCGACTTCTTGTACGCAGATGCCGACTTCACGGTGAGTCGCGCGGAGTATCGCTTTGGGCCAGACCGCGGCAGCCCGGTGGCTTTGGCACCCGTGCGCACGTTTAGCGCGGGCGTGGCCGCGCGCCGCAAGTTCGGCAGTACGACGCCCTTCGGCAGTGTGCGCCTCAAGTCGATCAGCGATCGCGCCGCCAACGAAGCGGAGTCACTCGTGGCCGAGGGATACTCGCTGGTCGACGCCGAAGCCGGCGTGCGGCAGGGCCCGATTGAAGCCGCGCTCAGCGTTGAAAATCTATTCGGCACCACCTGGCGCGAGGTCAGCTTCGCGACGACGAGCCGCCTCTCGTACGAACCCGCTGCAGTGGAAGGCATCCACTACACGCCCGGATGGCCGCGGACCGTCATGGGCCGCGTGGCCGTGTACTGGGAGTGACGCGCAACTTTGGCCCGCCGGTCTTTCCCGGCCGTCGCCGACGCGCGAAAGTGCGAGTGGCCTCGTCCGGTGTCAGAGCCAGCGAAGGAATCCGGAATCAGAGTCTGGGGCGGGTGGGCGGTGCCGAGGTCAGAGGCATCGGGACGCTACGGCGCTCCGCGCCGCGGCGTCCCCGACTTCCGAGCGAGAGGTGAGGCGGCCTGTGCTAGCTTCACTGTTCATGGCGTCGATTCCTCCGCTATTCAAGCGCGTGTTCATCGCCAATCGCGGCGAAGTGGCGGTGCGCGTCGCGCGTGCCTGCGAGGCGTTGGGCATCGTCCCGGTGCTCGCGGTCTCCGAGGCCGACCGGAAAGCGCAGTACGTTCAGAGCCGTGAGCATGTGTGCCTCGGCCCGGCGCGCGCGGCACAAAGCTATCTTGACCCCGAGCGAGTGCTGCAAGCTGCGAAACAAAGCGGCTGCACGGCGCTGCACCCGGGCTGGGGCTTCTTGTCGGAGAATCCGCGCTTTGCGGCGTTGTGCGAGGCCCACGGGGTGACGTTCATCGGGCCGCCGGCGCACGTCATGCACCTGATGGGCAAGAAGACGCCGGCGAAGTGCGCCATGGCGGCCGCGGGGCTCGACTTGATTCCGGGCAGCGACGGCGTGCTTCGGGACTTGGCCGAGCTCGAGTCCATTGCTGATCACGTCGGCTTTCCCATGTTGATCAAAGCGGAGAGCGGCGGCGGCGGCCGCGGCATGCGCATCGCGCGCCACCGCGAAGAACTCGCCGAAGCGTTTCACAGCGCGCAGCAAGAGGCCCAGGGCGCCTTTGGCGACAGCCGGGTCTACGTCGAGAAACTGATCGAAAAAGGGCGGCATATCGAAATTCAGCTGCTGGCGGACAAGTACGGCAACGTGGTGCACTTGGGTGAACGCGACTGCACGGTGCAACGCAAACACCAGAAGCTGATCGAAGAGTCGCCCTCTCCCGCCCTCTCCGAGGCGGAACGTGCGCGCGTTCTCGGGCTGGCTACGGCTGCCACGGCGTCCATCGGCTATGTCGGTGCCGGCACGATGGAGTTCCTCTTGGACGAAACGAATACGCTGCGTTTCATGGAGATGAACACGCGCCTGCAAGTGGAACATACCGTCAGCGAAATGCGTTCGGGGATCGACCTAGTGCGTGAGCAACTGCTGGTGGCAGCCGGCCATCCCCTCGGAATCAAGCAGACCGACGTCGTGCTGCAAGGACACGCGCTGGAATGCCGCCTCAACGCCGAAGACCCCGAAGCAGACTTCCGCCCCAGCCCCGGCACCATCACGCGCTGGGAAACCCCGGCGACGGGGCCCGAGTTACGTGTCGATACACACATTCAGAGCGGCTACGTCGTGCCCCCGCACTACGACAGCCTGATCTGCAAAGTGATCACACAAGGAGCAGACCGGAAGAGCACGATCGACGCCATGGTGGCTGCGCTCTCAGGCATCGTGTGCGAGGGCGTCCGCACCACAATCCCGCTGCATCTGGCGGTGTTGCAGAGCGCGGCGTTCCAGAGTGGGAAGTACGACAGCAGCGCGATCCCCGGCTGGCCGTCGGCGAGCACCGGTTAAAGGCCGACCCGACGCGCCTATCGAAACCGAGGCTTCGCCCGGCCCGCCGTGTCCCCTCCGCTTTGGGCGCAGGATTAGGTATACAGGCACGAGCATGGCCCATGTCCCCCTCGTTCCCATCGGCAAGCCGCGCTCTGAGGTGCTCGACGACGAGACGTTCATTGAGCACACGGAGACCCTGAACGCGCGCGAAACGACCCTGCGCGAGCGACGCGCGGAGGTCTTCGAAGGTTGGGGCAAGAAGTACCAAGACCGTGTGCACCAAAAGGGAAAGCTCACCGCGCGGGAGCGCATCGAGCGGCTCAAAGATCCCGGGTCGCGGGTGTTCGACGTTGGCACGTTCGTCAATCACGGCATCGAGTTCCAGGGGGGACTGAAGTCGCCTGGGGCCGGAGTGGTGACCGCCTTCGTGCGTATCGAAAAGCGCTGGTGCATGGTGATCGCCAACGACAACACGGTGGCAAGTGGCTCTTGGTGGCCACGCACGCCGGAGAAGATCCAGCGCGCGCAAAACATGGCGCTGCGGCTGCGCATCCCCGTCGTCTACTTGGTCGACTCGAGCGGGTTGTTTCTACCCGAGCAATCCAAAGCCTTTCCAGGCATGCGCGGCGCCGGGCACATCTTCAAGATGAACAGCCTGCTGTCCGCCCAGGGCGTGCCCCAGATCGCCGGGGTGTTTGGCGACTGCATCGCCGGCGGCGGTTACATGCCGATCATCAGCGACCGCGTGTACATGACCGAGCAGGCGTACATGGTCATTGCCGGCGCCGCGCTGATCAAGGGCGCAAAAAGCCAGAAGATGACCAGCCTTGGCATCGGCGGGCCCGAGGTACACGTGCACGTGAGCGGCTGCGCGGATGTGCGCGTGCCCGACGACGAAGTTTTGCTCGAGAACATCAAACGCGAAGTTGCGAAACTGCCGTCTTCTGCGGCGGACTACTACCGCGGAGACGCACGCAGTGTGGAACCCTCCCTGCCCGGCCACGAAATAGCCGGGCTTTTGCCGCCCGATCATCGCGAAGCCTACGACGCGTTGGAAATCGTCGCGCGGCTCTGCGACCAGAGCCTGTTCTGGGAAGTCATGCCCTCCATCGGCGAAGAGATGATCTGCGGCATCGGGCGCATCGGTGGCCTGTACGCGGGCATCATCATCAATCGCCAGGGCCTGGTCGGCGATCCCGAGCACCCCGGCAGGCGTCGGCCGTCTGGCATTCTGTACCGGGGCGGCATCGCGAAGATCAGCGAGTTCTCGAGAAGCTGCAACGCGGACGGCATTCCGATCCTGTGGCTGCAGGACATCTCCGGCTTCGACATCGGCGCCGAAGCGGAAGCCCACGGCCTGCTCGCCTACGGCTCGAGCTTGATCTACACGAACTCGACCAACGACACGCCCATGTTCACGGTGCTGCTGCGCAAGGCATCTGGTGTGGGCTACTACGCCATGAACGGGCTGCCCTACGACCCCGTCGTGCAACTCTCCACGAGCCTGTCGCGCCTTTCGGTGATGGAGGGACGCACCCTGGCCATCGCCGCGTACAACACCAAGCTCGACGACAACTTCGAAATCATCACGCAGGACCCCGCCGAGCGGAAAAAGCTCGAAGACGAGATGCTGCAAGTGGAACAGCGCATCGAAGCGGACATGGACCCCTACGTGTCCGCGCGTCAGATGGACACCGACGAAATCGTCGAACTTGGAGAGCTGCGCGGATATCTGGCTATGTTGCTCGAGGCGGCCTACCAGAGCGCGGGCACCCGGCGCATCAAGAACTCCCGGATCTGGAGCCTGCACGATCTTTCCGTGTTGGTGGAGGGCGTACGCTGATGTCTCAGGGCACCGGCGGCCGGGTCTTCGGCAAGATCTTGATCGCGCAAACTCGCGTCGACGGGCAGCGGCTGCTCGTGCTTGCGCCGCAACCTGGACTATTTCGCAGTGGCCCAGCCTCTGGCAGCGTCGTGCACCGGCACGCTCACATTGGCGAACTCGAAGTGCTCGGTGTCTTGCACCACGTGCGCTCCGACGCCGAAGCGCACGGACTTGTCGTCTCTGACACTCCGCCCGAGGCGCGACGCGCCGTGGGCTTTGGCGACACTCTCTTCGAGCTCGACCCGAGCGCCAGCGCTGGCGCCCGAGCCGTGGAGCAGACCGCGCAAGAAACCGCAGGTGGTTTGACTTTTACGGCGCCTTCGAGCGGGCGCTGCTATTGTCGGCCAGCACCGGGCAAGCCGCCTTTCGTCACGGTCGGCCAGGTGCTGAGCGAGGGCCACCCGGTTGCACTGCTCGAGGTGATGAAGACCTTCAACCGCATCGCCTATGGTGGCCCCGGCCTGCCCGCGCAGGCGCGCGTGCTGCGGATCCTGGTCGAAGACGGCGCCGACGTGGAAATGGGCCAGGCCCTGCTCGAAATTGAAGACGCTGCGCCCGCGCCCTAGTCCGCTTCGTGCAACCAACCCCCGGAAAACCACGGAAGAAAACCAGGTCCGGCGGCGTTTTCGCCAGACAATGGGCCCAGTTTTGGCAGCGGCGCTAGGCTGGTCCGCGCGGATGAAGCGCGGGTACAAAATCGCGGGCGTCGCGGCGCTCACAGCGGCCCTCGGTGGTGTGGTCGCGTTCGGTCCCACCGTGCGCGCGAAAGCGCAGTCCGTCGCCGCAGCGCGCGGGCTGGTGCTCGACATTGGCTCCGTGCGGCCGGGCAGCGGCCGGGTATGGCTGCGCAATGTGCGCATCACGCTTCCCGACGTGCCGTCTGTGGTGGTCGAGCTGCAAGCCGTCGAGGTGCGCGTCGGAGCGATGCTGAACGCCCAGGATGTGACCGTGCGCGGCGGCAAGGTGCAGATCACGGGCACGCTGGAACAAGTTCGCGAAGAAGTGACGACCTATCGTGCAAAGCGTGTCCGTTCCGGAGGCAGCGGCGGCGAGCGCCGCGGGGTCCGCGTGGAGGGCCTCGACGTCGTGTGGAGTGGCGCGACGAATGACGGCGAAGTGCAAAAGGCGTGGGGCGTGCGCTACTCGCGTGGCGCCGAGGGCGAGGAGATCGCAGCGGACTTGTTGCGCGTGGTCTACGAAGGCATCGGGCTGTCCGTCTCCGGTGCGCGACTGGAGTTGGACTCGGATCGCAAGCTGCGGCGTTTGGGTGCCGACGGCGTCAGCGTCGCGCTCGATACCGAGAAAGCAAAAGCGCTGGGTGGCGCCGCCACAGACGCATCGGAACCAAAGCCGGAGAAAGCAGCGGACAAGACGGGCGACAAGAAACAGCCGGCACTCGCGCGCTACGTACCACTCGACCCGCAGCGTGGCGCGCGCGTTCAGCGCGTCTTTTCCCAGCTGGCCAACGCCATCGTTGGAGCGTTGCCCGCGCAAGGGGAGGTCGATCTCGACGGAGTTCGCCTGCGCTTGCAGCACCGCGGCCAGCGGCTTGCCCTCGGCCCTGCGCGGGTCAGCGTCAAGCACGACGGCAAGACGGCTTCCTTGCGTGTCGCGCCCAGCGCCGAGGCCACCCAGCCCCTCAGCATCGCGCTGAAACTGCCCCTCGCCAAAGGTGACGTAGAACTGTCTGTCGCTGGCGGCCCTGTGCCCCTCAAGGCCCTCGGCATGGAGAGCGGCGATCTGGGCATCAAGAACGTTGACGAAGCCACCCTTGAGCTGAACACCACGATCCGCATCGATGCGGATGCGAAACAGGTGCAAGGTTTCGGCAACGGGAAACTCGCCAACGTGGACATCTTCCAGAAGTGGCTCGCACTCGCACCAGTGCGCAAATTGGAAGTGGGGTTTCGCGCTCGTGGCTCTGCGTCCCTAGA
Organism: uncultured Polyangiaceae bacterium; assembly: GCA_965369205.1. GTDB lineage: Bacteria > Myxococcota_A > Polyangia > Polyangiales > Polyangiaceae > JACKEA01. The sequence goes on from CBDUPW010000035.1 coordinate 9,098, forward strand.
CGGATCACGTCTGGACATCGAAGAAGGCGAGCTGCAACTCGGCAAGCTGCGCTCCGAGGCCAAAGGCTTCATCAAACGACAGTCAACGGACCGGGGCGAGCGCGCGCAGGTCGTGCTCGAAGGTGGCGTCCCGCTTGCGTCGTGCCAGACCATGCTCGACTCGCTGCCCGAAGGTTTGGCGCCGCTGCTCGCCGGCATGAAAGCTTCTGGCACCTTTTCCCTTACTGGGCGACTGCAGCTCGACACCGACAAACTTGAGGATGTTCTCACCCGTTGGAACATCGGCAATGAGTGCCGCATCACCAGCACACCGCCGGATGTGTCTCCGCAGCGCTTCAAGGCGTCATGGACCCGCGAGGTGCGTGGCGCTGAGGGCAGGCTGGTGCAGATCCAGAGCGGACCGGGCACGCCGACTTGGGCCCCGCGTCATGTGATCTCGAAGCACATGGATACCGCCGTGCTCATCTGCGAAGACGGCCGCTTCTACGCGCACGGTGGTTTCGATCAAGAGGCGATTCGCAACTCGATTCGCGAAAACCTCAAGGCCGGGCGTTTTCTCCGTGGCGCAAGCACTATCAGCATGCAGCTCGCCAAGAACTTGTATCTGCCCCGGGACAAGACGCTGTCACGCAAGCTTCAAGAAGCCGTTCTTACGCAGTTGCTTGAGCAGCAGCTGACTAAGGATGAGATCATGGAGCTGTACCTGAACGTGATCGAGTTCGGCCCCGGTATCTACGGCATCGGAGCTGCTGCCGCTCACTACTTCAACGCTGCTCCGCACCAACTCAGTCTCGGTCAGTCGCTGTACTTGGCCAGCGTGTTGCCCAGTCCCAAGCGCCATTACTTCGGTGCGGACGGTCGCGTCACCCCGGGATGGATGGGCTACTTGCGCAAACTGATGCGCATTGGCGTGAAGATCCGCCGCGTCACCGACGCGGAATTGGCCGATGCGTTGCAGGAAGAAGTGACGTTCAAGGTGCCCTATTCGCCTCGGGTTCCCAACGAAGACTCCCCGGAGCCCGAAGCCGACCCCTACGAAGAAACGCCGACCCCAGCGCCCATGAACTGAATTCGGGCCCGGGGGATACTGGATAGCCGTCATCGCAGCCGCTGCGAGGGCGCGCTGCGCGAGCCAAGGTGAGTATACTGCGCGACCATGGCGGGCGCTCAGGGGTCCAGTTTCGGCGCGATGGTGATTGCGCTCGACACGGAGGAGGGGCGCGAGTTCCTGCAGCGGCGACTCAGCGCGTTCGGCCGGGTCACGTCGTTCATCTCGGCGTTCTTCCTCGTGGGCGGCACGGTGCTCAGCGTGGCGTTGGTGCCGGACTACACCCTGAAGGACGCGCTGTTGGTGCCCTGGGCCGGCTGGCATGTAGGCGCTCTGGCGGGCTCGGTGCTGCTGTGGCTGACATTGCGCTCCGGGAGCCCAAGCGCGCGCGCCATCGTGTTTTGGGACGCCACAGCCAACGTAGCCATTTGCAGCTGCTATGGCGCGATGGCGCATTATTCGATCCTCACCGGCAACACTCGGCCCGATCTGCTGATGATGCTCGTTCTGATGTCCATCCTCGTGTTGCGCAGTGTGCTGGTGCCGAGCAGCTGGCGCCAGACCCTGCTGGTCACCACGCTGTGCTGGATCCCGGCGTTGGTGCTGTCCGTCTTCATCGGATCGGCCTTGGAGAGTACGATCGCCGTCGCGTACGTCTTCGCGCCAGTGAACGTCTTTCTCTGGGGCAGTGTGATCGTGGCGATTGCCACCCTGGCTTCCAAAGTCATCTATGGGCTGCGCCAGGAGGTGGCCAAAGCGCAGCGCCTCGGCCAATACGAGCTGGTCAGCAAGATCGGCCAAGGCGGTATGGGCGAGGTGTATCGCGCTCGCCACGCCCTGTTGCGACGCCCGACGGCGGTGAAACTACTCTTGCCGGAGCGCTCGGGTCAGGCCGCGCTGGCCCGCTTTGAGCGCGAAGTTCGCCTCACGGCCAAACTGACGCATCCGAACACCGTGGCCATCTTCGACTACGGGCACACGCCAGAGGGGCTTTTCTACTACGCCATGGAGTTGCTCGACGGCGTGGATCTGGAGCAGTTGGTTGCACAAGATGGCGCGCAGCCTGAATCCCGCGTGGTGCACATCCTGACCCAGGTATGTGGCTCCCTATCCGAAGCCCATGGCATCGGCCTCGTGCACCGGGACATCAAACCCGCCAACATCGTGCTCTGCGAACGCGGGGGCGTTCTGGACACGGCCAAGGTCGTTGACTTCGGCCTGGTCAAAGAATCCGACGCGGCCGCCTCGCCTGGCGACGAAAAGCTCAGCATGGTCAACACCTTGATCGGCACGCCGCTGTACATGGCGCCGGAGACCATCAAACGCCCTGAGGCTGCGGGACCGAGCAGCGATCTATACGCGCTGGGTGCGGTCGGATACTTCCTGCTGACGGGGGCGACGGTGTTCAGTGCCGAGACCGCAATGGAAGTATGCGCGGCGCACCTGCACGAGCAGCCTGAGCGCCCATCGACGCGGCTCGGCACACCGCTCAACGCCGCACTCGAGGATCTGCTCTTGTCGTGCCTCGAAAAGGATGCTGACAAGCGACCACGGAGTGCCGCCGCGATGCGCCAGAGCCTGCTGCATTGCGGTGTGGAGCCCTGGAGCGAGGCGCAGGCGCGTGCTTGGTGGAGCGCGCGGCCAAAGCGAGACACCCCGGTCGAGTCGAGTTCACCCAAGAACGCACTGACGGTCAATTTCGCTGACCGCATGGATCCGATCACGCCAAAATGAGAAGGGCCGATCGCGTCGCGCCAACTCGCCGTAGCGTTCCGGAAAAGACGGCGGGCGCGACCTTTCGAGGCACCCGCCGAAAAGTGACGACCTAGGGAGGGCGCCACCCTAGCGGAGGGTCTACTTCTCACCCGCTGCGCGCAATTTCGCAAAGAAGGTGCGCAGTCGGTCGACGCATTCTGCGTCCAAGACTCCAGGCGTGGAGTCGAAGCGATGGTTCAGGCGCAGATCGTTGCCCAGGTTGTACAAGGACTGCAGTGCGCCGGCCTTGGGATCAGCGGCGCCGTACACCACGTGCCCGACCCGCGCGTTGATCAACGCGCCGGCGCACATGGGGCAGGGTTCCAGGGTTACGTACACGGTGCTGCCCTCGAGTCGCCAGTGCCCCGTCGCGAGGGCAGCGTTGCGCAGCGCGACGACCTCCGCATGTGCCGTCGGGTCTTGGTCCACCTCGCGCCGATTGCGACCGCGGGCGATCTCGTGGCCCTCGGCGCTGACGACGATGGCGCCCACGGGCACATCCCCGGCCTCGGCGGCCAGGTCCGCTTCGCGGAGCGCCGCTCGCATCCACTCTTCGTGACTCGTCATCGTCCGTCTGCACTGGCTGTGCAGCGCTCTTTGCGCACCCGGCACGATTCGAACGTGCGACCCTCGGTTCCGTAGACCGATGCTCTATCCAGCTGAGCTACGGGTGCAGTAAAATGAGGGCCGCCTTCATAGCACGGCCAGGGGTTTCCACAACGGCCATCTGACGCTGCCCAGACGCCCGGACCCGCGGGGAGGATCCCCGCGCGATCCCGGCAAATACTGGCTATCGGGGCTTTCTGTCGCGACGGTCCCGGCGCGGTGAGGGGCCCTGGCTGGGATTAGCGGCCCCGCGCCGCCAAGTGCCCCGACCCCAAACCAGCCTTCACACCAGAGTCAGGGCCGCGCGGGGCATTCTGGTTTGTGGGGCGCCCTTGCCGTCCTGCTCGGTTCGTCGCCGTCCTCGAGGAACCCTAGTGCCGGTCGATCCGGCGCAGGGCGGGTGTACCCTCGGCGTTCATGAGCTCCGGAACGGTCACTCTCTGCGGTTCGCTGTCTAAGTTCCCCGTGGGGCTGGGGCGCGCGATGCACGAAGCTGGATACCGCGCGCTGGGTCTCGCCTACGTATACGTGCCTTTCGGAATCGAAGACGTGCAAGGAGCGCTTGCGGGCATGCGCGCTTTGGGCATTCGAGGGCTCGGGGTTTCCATGCCGTTCAAGCTGGAGATCTTGGAGCACTTGGATGTCATCGACGAACGCGCGCGGCAGATTGGCGCCGTCAATACGGTGGTGAACGATGCTGGTGTGCTGACTGGCTACAACACCGACGCGGACGGCGCAGTGCGCGCGCTGGAAGAAGTGACGCCCCTTGGTGGAAAGAGCATTGTCGTGGTCGGCGCGGGGGGTGCTGCGCGCGCCGTGGCGTTTGGTCTCGTGGCCGCCGGCGCACGGGTGACGATCGCGAATCGTACCGCGGCGCGCGCGCAGGCGTTGGCGCAGAATATCGCTGCGCAGATGCCAGCCAAGGCGCAGGCCGTGCGCGCTGCGGCGCTCGAAGGGGCGACCTTCGCGGGCGCGGACATCGTGGTTCAGGCGACCTCAGCGCCGATGGCGGATGTGGCGGGCGCTAGTCCGATCCCCGACGGCGCGTTTTCGGCGGCGCCCATCGTGATGGACATCGTGTACAAGCCCCTGCGCACCGTGGTCATCGCGGCGGCAGAGGCGGCGGGTGCCACTGTCGTGGATGGGGGCCGGATGCTGCTGCACCAAGCCTGCCGACAGTTTGAGCTGTACACCGGTCAGCCGGCGCCGCTTTCGGCGATGGATTCCGCGCTGCGCGCTCAGGTGCAGTGAACCCACCTGGCGCGGCTTATCCCCTGTTGATCCACGGGTTTTCCACAGGGATCCGGGCCTTGGGCCGGCATCCTGCATTACTTACCGAGTGCCCAGCGGGGTATGACACGAACGCCAGGGCTCAGAGCGACGAAACCGAAGCAGAATTCTTTGGCGAAGTCGTAACGACACGTAATCACAAGTCAATTGGCCGCATTTGAATAGCTGGCACGCCGTCTGCTTAAGCTCCCACTGCTTCTCCGGGCTCGCGTCCGGGCTTGAACTTTCAGACTTAAATGCCCCGGGGATGGGGTGCTGTTAGCGGCTTGGCTTAGACTTAATCCTAACTACTTGAATTTACTTATTTTCTCTTAGCTTCCTCAAAGTTTTCGTCAAACCCGTTGGGCTTACCCCCAGCGGGTTTTGGCTTTTTGTACGCCTGAGGTGGCCCGTTTGGTTTCAAAACGGGAGACGAAAGCGATTCATTCCCCGGGGGCCGGCCCCTCGTGCTTTGGCGGCCCAAAGATCTGATCGGAGTGGGCTTCCGCGTGGCAGCGGGCGCAAAGCTCAACGGGCGCTTTCTGGCGCAGTCCAGCCTCGTCCAGCACGGCAAAGTCCCAGGCCCCCGGGCGCTTTCGCATTGCGTAGATCGGCCCTGCACGGCCGCGGCGCTGGTCGTGGTGGGTCGCCAAAAGGGACGCCTCGATGGGCATCTGCGAGCCGGCAGTCCAGGACTCATAGGCGCGCTGCGCGCTGTCGGGTCCCACCCGCACTTCCAGGGTGTAGCGTCCGTCCGCGTGGCCGTGGCTCCGCCGTGCACCCGGCGCTGCAACGGGCCGGGCCATTGCGTCGCGAAACCCGGCCCAAGGCTGCGGCGGAGCTTGCTTGGTCGGCTGGCTCAGGTTGCGGGGCGCACCCGATGCGCCGGCCCAATCCGTCTCTGGGGCCGTCCCCGCACAGGCAACGCAGAGCCAGCCCAGAGCCCATAGCTGTGTCGATGCGTGCAACGGCCGCGCATGGTACCACGACAGCGTGAGAAGCGCGCATTGCATCGGTGTTGTGCTGTTGAGTGCGTGCGCGGCCGCCCAGCCCGTACCTGCGCCGCGGCCAGCACCGAGCGAGGCGCCTGCCAGTGTCGGGCCCGAGCCGTTACCTCCCCAGGAGCTGGTGACCATTCGCGGCGACGAAAACCGCGGATGGCTCGGAGTCGAGATGGTGAGCGCACCGTCTGAACAAGCCGGAGCATTGGTGCGCGACGTCCTACGTGGTTCCCCTGCCGCTCAAGCAGGGATCCAAGCCGGGCATCGCATCATTCGTATCAACGGCGAAGGGATCGCGGGCCCCGAAGACGTCGCGCGGGTGGTCACTCGTTTGCCCGCCGGTACTCGCGTCAGCGTCGCCGTAGAAGCGCCCCGCGGCGTGCGAATGTTGGCGGTGGTGCTCGGACCCGCACCGGCAGACGACTCGGACGTGATGCGCCTGCGTTACGTTGGGCAGCCTCCGCCGCGCTTGACCGATGTGCGGACGGTGCAAGGGCAGAGCATCCAATCTTTGCGTGAGCTGCGCGGCAAGGTCGTGGTGCTCGAGTTTTGGGCGTCGTGGTGTGCCGTGTGCCAGTTCTTGGTTCCGAAGCTCAACCGTTGGCGGGACCAATACCAGGCGCAGGGCCTTGAACTCGTGAGCGTGACCACAGACCACTTCGACCTGGCGAGCGCAACCGCAGGGCAGCTCGATATCAAGTACACCGTGCTGGCCGATCCCAGCGGCAAGACCACCGAGGCGTACCGGGCGTTGGCACTACCGTCGCTGTTCGTCTTGGACAAGCGCGGCATCGTGCGTGAGACCGTCGTTGGCTACGACGAAGCGAGCTTCCAGCGCACTGAGCTTCTCATTGCCCGGCTGATCGCCGAAGATTGACTCATGGGCGCCATCCAGTTTCGACCTAGTTGGTGCGCAGCGCTCTTGGTGGGCGTGGCCGCGTTTGCGCATTCGCCCCGCGCTGAGGGCGACGTCGACGCGCGACGCATGGCGGAGCTTTGGGTCGATTCGCCCCGCGCTCAGCGCGGCGCGCCGGCAGCTCCCAGCAGCGTCGCTCCGGATGGCCGGCTGCGGATCCTGCTCGAAAACGCGCCGGCGTCGTTCCGCGCTGTGCCGCTTGCGTCTGGTTTCGCTGCGTTTTCAGGCACGCCGGCCGAGGTGGCGGCACTGCCTAGTGGTGTCATCGCGCACTTCGCGCCACCCAGACGCCCGCTGCTCAACCTGGCGAATAACTGGATCAAGGCGGGCGTGGCGCGCAACCTGAGTGGGCTCAGTGGCAAGGGCGTCGTCGTGGGCATCGTGGACACGGGATTCGACCCGCGCCACCCAGATTTTCGGGACGTGGATGGCAAGACCCGCGTCGCTTGGGTGCTCGACTTGTCACGCAGCCCGACGGGCAAGCACCCGGAGCTAGAGCGGAGTTTCGCCTGCGACTCCGCGGAATCGCCGTGCGCGGTGTACAGCGCGGCGGAGCTTGATGACATGATCGCTGCGGACTCGAAGTTCCTGCCGCGAGATGCATTTGGACACGGAACGCACGTGGCTTCGCTGGCGGCGGGCAACGGCCGGTCGACGAATCCGCCCAAGTACAGCGGCGTTGCACCGGACGCGACGTTGGTGATCGTGCGAGTGACGCGATCGGACAGTGGGAGCATCTTCGATCCAGATGTGGTGCTTGCGACTCGCTTCATTTTTGATCGCGCCGACGCCCTTGAGATGCCCGCCGTGGTCAATCTGAGCCTTGGCAGCGACTTCGGTGGTCATGACGGCAGCGCTGCCCTCGAGCGCTCTCTGGGCACCTTCGTTGGTGACAGCGAGCCGGGCCGTGCCATCGTCGTGGCGGCAGGCAATAGCGCGGGCGTGTACACGAACATCTCCAAGAGCTATCCCGGGCCTTTCGGGATCCACACCGAAGTCCATGTGCCGCGCGCCTCCGAAGCACGCGTGCCGATCCTTACGCCTCCTGTTGCCGGAGGCACCACGCGCGGCAGCGTGTTCGTATGGATCGCTTCGCGTCCGGGGGACGCGCTCCGGGTGGGATTGGACGATTCCGATGGCGAAGTGGTGCCCGTGCTTGCGCCGGGCGACAGTGGTTCTGTCGAGCGTGGCGGACTCACCGCGACGGTGCTCAATCAGGAGAGCGGGGACTCAAGCCCCATCCCCTCCGGCGTGCCGGGCGCCGTTGTGGTGCTGGACGGATCGTGGCCTTCGGGCGAGACCTTTGCCGTTCGGTTGGAGGGGCACGGCAGTGCGTCGCTTTGGGTGCAGAGCGAGGGCGACTTGACGCCCGGAGCAAACGGCACCGGCGCTCTCTTTCCCAGAGCGCTGAAAGAAGGCACCATCGGGATCCCGGCTACAGGAGCGGACTTGATCGCGGTCGGGGCAACTTTGAACCGTTCTTCATGGGTAGATCGCAATGGCCTGGGAGTGCGCATCGAGAGCTTCGGGTCCCTGGAGCCCAAGGACGACTCTGCGGCGTTCTTCAGCGGCGTCGGCCCAAATGCGCTGGGACAAATCAAGCCGGATATCGCGGCGCCAGGAGCGTTTGTGATTGGTGCGATGTCGGCATTGGTGGATCCCGAACTCAGCGGCGGCAAGGGATTGTTCGCCGGAACCGCTACCTGCGGCGAGCAGGCCAGTTGTCTGGTCGTGGACGACTTCCATGCGGTGACCAGTGGCACCAGTATGGCGGCTCCCATGGCCGCTGGAGCAATCGCGCTGCTGCTACAGAAGGACCCGACTCTGACCCAGCGGCGTTTGCTCGCGCTGCTGCAGGCGGGCGCCCGCCGCGCGGGCGGCAACGTGCCGAACAAGCAGCAGCTCGGGCCAGGCGTACTGAACGTGCAGCGCTCCCTTGAGGCCCTTGACGCCGACCCAACGGCGCTTGGCGGTGCACCCATCGCCGAAGAAAGCTGGTTGGTCCTGGGCAGTGCGCTGGCGCGTCCTGATCCCGAGTGGGAAGTGGGTTGCCTGGCGGCGGTACGCAAGAAGGGCGGCGCATTGGTGGACGGCTTCGAGGCATCGCGGCTTACGCTGCATGTCGATCGCGGAAGCGTGATCGCACCCTTGAGTCGTGTCGCTCCAGGATTGTGGCGTTTCTCCGTAGCGGCACCCGCAGGGAGCGGCGGAGAGCGCATGCGCCTCGAATTACGCTTTGACGGACAGATCATCGCCCAGGAAGAACTTGCCGTCGCGGTGGATCCTTGGGCCGTGGACGCAAACCCTTCTGCCCGCGGTGGTTGCAGCACCCAGGGCAGAGGTTCGACTCCTATGTGGGCGGCGATGAGCCTGCCGCTGTTGATGGTCTGGCGTCGCCGGAGGCGCGCATGAGGCTACGTTTTGCACTGTTGGGCCTAGTGTGCGTGGCGTGTCCACCCCCTGCGATGAATCCGACTCCGGATCCCTTGCCCGCGGATCGCACCGCGACGTCGCCGAGACCCGACGCGGGGTCGATCGCTCCCGCGAGCACGGGCACGGGCACGGGCACGGTTCAGGGTACGCCTGTAGATGCGGCGGCGCCGCCCCTATCGACTCCCAACCCCCTCGTGAAGAGCTCAGATGCCGCAGCGGACACCGCTCCGGTGCCGGCCAAAATCAACACAGACGAAGATGCCCTTCGCGCGATCGGCGAACGCGCGCAATCTTGTGCCGAGCAGAAACGCATCGCGCTGCCGCCCAGCAAACCCTTGTGGGTGCGCATGATGCTCAGTGTGGATACCGACGGAAGTGTGACCGACCTGCGGCTATCTGGGACTTCCGGCCTGCCGGCGCTGGACGAGTGCGCCACCGCTGCCGCCCGTGCCGTTCGCTTTCCTCCGCGTGCCGCACCGCTGTGGCTCGAAGCGCCGATCGGTTTCCAAGAGAACGCGTCGGACTGAAGCAACGCACGCGTCCCAGCGCCTCACTGGACCCTCCATCTCTGGGTGCCACGGGGACGGCGGCGATCTCAAATAGCTGCCAGGTAGACGGTGCAGCCGTGGGGCTCATGGGGTGCCACGTCCGGATCGAAGGGGTGCGTCGGGTCGACGCCGCCAAGGCTCGTGCCCACGACCAGCACCCCCACGGCGCCCTCGAGCTGCACCAAGGTTTGCTCCACCTCGGTGCCACGCTCCGTGAACGGCGCGAGCATGCGTCCAAGCTCCCGCCCGTCTTTGTCCACGCGCACCAGCGCCCAGTGAAACGCCGCGGGAGGCTCCCACTCCGCCTGAAATCCCAGGGTTTTCCCCTTGGGCACGTGATCGAGGGAGAGCCACATGTACACGCTGCCCGTGGGCGAAAGCGGACGCAAGACTCCGACGCGCCTGGGCAACGAGGAGAATTTGATGGACCAATCCACCCGCGCGGCGCCAAAGCGCCCAGCCCAGCCCAAAGTTGGCATATGCGTGCCGTCGTCGCGGCTGCCCAAGAACGCGCGCGCGACGCCGAAGCCCAAGAATAGATCCGCAATCTTGCGCGGCTTGTCGTCGAGAGTGCGCCGCAACACATCGAAGATATCGGGTTCGGCGTGCCATTCAAAGCTGCGCGCGGGAGTCTGCGTGGCTGATTGCGCCAACATCGCCGTGGAAACCCCAAGGGGTACGCCTCGGCCGAGCCGCTGCTCCAAGTACTCGAACCAAAGGCCGGAGGCTTCTGAGACTGGCCCCAGCTCTCGCGTCGCGATCCCCAGTTGCGGGTTAGCTTGCAGGTCGTCGAGCTGTTCCAGGTCCAAGGCGGTTGGATACCCGATGGTGTTCCACACGTGCGTCGCGTACGCGCGTTTGATGTGCGGCGACGTCGCGGCATTGAGACGCCACGCGATCGCTTCGGCCACGCACAGTGTCGCCTGGCGATCCCACAGCTGCGTGCCCGGACCTGTGCAGTAGGCGGCTGCGCTATCAAAGAGCGCGTGCCCAGTGTGCGCGCGGTGGACGTCGCCCGTCAGCGATGCGTCAGGAGTGATGTAGAAGTCGAGGGCATCACTGCCGCCTTCTCCGAAATCCGTGCGTGGCGCCGGAAGCCCCAAGGCATGCACCAGCTTCGAATACGCGGTTTCCAGAGCGAAAAGCGCCTGCGGTGCGCTCTCTGCTGCCGAGGCGTCCCAGTGCACGCAGACCGGGGTGCGCGTCGAACACGCACGGCCAACGGCTTCCGGTCGCGGAACAAGTGGTCCGACCCGCGCACCGACAGGGAGCCAGGGATCCGTCACCACCGGGGCCGGCTTTTGCTCACTGCCGCCCCCGAAAAGGATCCCCGGTATCCGTTTGGTTTGCCCTGAGGCGACTGGAGATATGAGCAGCACTGCGCCGCTCAGCCAAAGACCACAAAAAAGCAGCGCCCGTCGGATTCGACCGCGGAAAGACCCCGGGTATTTGACAGGGAAGCGCACGGGGACCCTATACTGGCAGCCTGGCTCGGAAGTCGCTATGAGCACGATGCGTTTCGACCCCTCACACGCCGTAAAGTTCAATCTAGCGGCTGGACACATCGACCTGGAGGGTGCGCGTGTGCTCGTGCCACCTGACGCTCTATTGGAGCTGTGCACGGCCGCTGGCGCGGAGTCTGTGACGGATTTCGGCCGACGTATGGGCACCGAAGTGGGCCGGCGCGTCACCGGGCGCCTGGGAGACGGCATCAAAGGCGCGTCCATCGAAGGCGTAGTCGATCACTTCGGCGGCGATTTGGCGTTGCTCGGCCTGGGCAATCTAGGCATCGAGCGCTGGGGCCGTGCCTTGATCTTTACCGTCGAAGGCAGTCCGCTGGGCGCTGCGGGAGACGCGTTGGTCGCAGCCGTGCTCGAAGGGGCCATGCAGCGTGGAGCGGGTCGCGACGTGCGCATCGTCTTTTTGACCCGCGAAGACTCCGTCGCGCGTTTCGCCGCGCTCAGTGCTAGCACTGCAAGCAAGGCCCGCGGCTGGCTGAGCGAAGGAGTCGCCTGGGGCGACGTCATCGTGCGGCTGCAGGCGGGGAACGTATGAGCGCAAGCATCGACAAACTCCAGGGACTGCTGGCCCGCATTCAGCGGAACGCTGCGTTGCCTCGCCCTGCCCGGCTACAAGCTGCGGCGGCCGCGGTCGCGGAAGAAGCACCCATCGACGACGTCGTCGAAATGGCCGAGCCCGAAGTCGTCGAGCCGGCATTTGCCGCGCCGGCCGTTGCCGCGCCCAGTGTCGCTGCCGAAACCATCGACGACGATGCGCCTGAGATCGAAATGGGCGGCGAGTCCATTGAGGATCTCGAGCTGCTCGACGCGGAGATCGTGGACATCACCGAAGAGCCACTGCCCGTTGAGCTCACGGTGGACGAGCCCGACGAGGCATTCCAGGTCGACGAACCTCCCGCTTCGTCGCGCCGACCCAAGGCAGCGGCCAGCATGAGTGAAGCCCTGGCGGGTGCAGCCGACCAGATCGATCAAGAGGGCCGCGAAATCCCCCTCAAGACGCCGCCGCCGGAATCCGGTCCCCAGGAGGCGCCCCCGGTGCAGGGTTTTTCGGCGCCCGCGGTGCCCCGAGACATCGCGCCCATCGACGACGTGGATGATCTGCTCGGCACGACTCCTTCGCCGATCGATGTTCCGACCACCGAGCAGCTTGGCGCCACCGTCGACCTAGAAGAGTCCGTCTCCGGCGTGATCGAGATCGACGTCCAGGACCGCCCGCCGTCCATCCCGCCCGAGCCCCACGCCGTCGCGCCGCCCAAGCCCATTTCCGCCGAGGTCACCGCGCGCCCCGCCATCGCTCCCGACGCCGCCCCCGCAGCGTTCAGCGGACGTGAGTTCACGCCCGAGACGTTCTTCGATCTCTTGGATGCGTCTCTGAAGCTCTAACCAGCACCTAGCAAAGCGGAGCTTGATGTCCTACGCATGCATGCGGAGGCAGCGATGAAGCTCTATTCATTTTGGCGGTCCAGTTGTTCCTGGAGGGTCCGGCTGGCGCTTGGCATCAAGGGCCTCAGCTACGAGGTGGTTCCAGTGCATTTGCTCAACGCCGAGCAGCATGCAGCGGGTTTTGATCAAAAGAGTCCGTTGCGCCAGGTCCCCATCCTGGAGCTGGAGCACGCGGGCAGCAGCGTGCGCCTCACGCAATCCGTGGCCATCATCGAGTACTTGGAAGAGACGCATCCGACCCCGGCGCTCTACCCCAAGGATGCCCTGCTCCGTGCGCGCGTGCGTCAGCTGGTGGAGACGGTCAACGCGGGCATCCAACCCGCCCAGAACCTCCACGTGTTAAATGAAATCGAGCGGCTCGGTGCCGACAAGAAGGCGTGGGCCACCGCGTTCATCGCGCGCGGCTTGGTTGCCCTCGAGTCCGCCGCGGCGCCATTGTCTGGCAAATTCCTGGTGGGGGACAGCGCCACCGCTGCGGACCTGTTCCTCGCGCCGCAACTCTACAATGCACGACGCTTTGGTATGGACCTGTCCGCGCTGCCCACCCTGCTGCGCGCGGAAGCGTCCCTCAAACAATTGCCGGCCTGGGCGGCCGCGCACCCCGACGCACAACCCGACGCAGAGCCTGCGTAGCAGCGGGCACGGGCCACACCGTCCAGGAGTTACGCTGCGATTGCCAGGTGCCCGATCAGCAGCATCACGATGGCGAGCACGTTTCCGTACCATGCGTAGCGGCGCGCCGGGTGTTCGGTCCCGGCGGCAAGGAGCGTGGACAGCGCGATGGCAAGCACCGTGATCCCGTATCCCGGCACGAGCACGATGCCCGCGTGCGAGCGGCATCCCGGCGTTTCCGCGCATAGCGCAGACATGCGCCAGAGGTACAGCAGCATGCCCGCGCTTCCAATCGCGCATAGCGTGAGCACGCACGCGAAGCCCGCAACCACGAGCCCGCGACGTCTTGGACGAACCGAAGCCGCCATGGGAGTGAAAACGCGGTAGTCGGCGCGTACTTACACGCCTTTTGGTGTTTCAGCAGCCGCGCTCAAAGCCGCGCGAAGCATTGGCCGGAGCCGTCGATGCGGACGTTGTAGCTCCCGTGCCGTTGCCTCGAACACGCCCGCCGCGGAAAACCAGTTCCGGAAACGCGGCGTCCAAGGGGGGGATCGAACGGAAAAAATACTTAGCATACATATCACTTTTTCTCTTAGCGTTCCCCCCTGGCACGCACTCTTGATCGGTTCGCACCGGTGTGAGTTGCCCGGATCCGACTGGTGGTTAATCTGGGGGCCGGCGACGCGCAGTTCTACGGACACACGGAGCAACAGTCGCCGTTGAACCAGCAGGCCAGGTCGCAATAGCACTGTCCGCCGCCGCCAGAGCTTCCGCCGCCGCCAGCGCTTCCGCCGCCGCCGGCACTTCCGCCGCTGCCACCTGGGCAGCTGGGGCAACAGTCACCCGCTTGAACGCACTCGGCGTCGCAGAAGCACTGACCCGCGCCGCCGCTGCCTCCGGCGCCCGCGCCGCCGCTGCCTCCGGCGCCCGCACCACCGCTACCGCTGGTTCCGCCGCCCGTGCCGGAGGTCCCGCCAGGACAGCTGGTGCAGCAATCGCCGTTTTGCACACATTCCGCGTCGCAGAAGCACTGGCCGTTGCCGCCGCTTGTTGTGCTGGCGCCGAATTTGGTTGCCCGGATCGCGTGATAACCGCCCGATAGCAGTGAAGAGGTCGTGCGTGCGCGGAACTGCATGTCCTCGGCGGTGCTCGCCTGTTCCAGCACGCAGGCTTCGGTCTTGGAGCTGTCGTTCCAGCCCACGAACATCACGATGTGCCCCTTGCCGCCCGTGCGGTACACCATGGCGTCGGCGGGAACGAGGTCGTCGAAGCTTGCCAAGCTGGTCCAATCGGCGGTGTCGCCGATGAAATTGGCGGTGGTGTAGGAGGAGCCGAGTTGCCAGCACATGGACACGAACCCGGAGCAGTCCGTGCGGTAGCCGTCGTACTGGCTACTCTGGTTGTACGAAACCTGTGCGTCGTACCAAGTGAAGCCGCGCTCGATAGCGGTCCGACGTCCGCCCTGCACGCTTGCGAGGATGTCCGCCCGCGCCAAGTTGCAGCCGACCTTGAGCGACTCTCCGGAAGTGTCGCCCACATCGCCCACATCGGTCGGCGCTTCGGTGGCCGCGCAACCAGCGACAACAACCGAAACACCGAACACCCACGCTGCTTTGAAAACACGCATGCCCTTCACCTACGCAAAGGGCATGCCGGAGATCCGCCGCACAAAACCTCGAAAACAGCGACGAAAGTAGTTGTCGTTGTCCGGACGGGGGCTGCGGCTCGTCTGGACGCCTGCTGGGCTGACTCTTGCTGCGCCTAGGTGCGTTCCAGCGCCGCACCCTCGCTGAGCCACTGGACGTCTTCGTCCCGCAGCCAGGTGCGCTGTCTGCGGGCGAAGACACGCGTCGCGCGGACCACTTCGTCCAACAGCGCTTCGGGATTGGGCGGAGTTTCCGCGTTGACGGCTGCGAGGACTTGTTTGTAGCCCACCGCTGCCATGGGCTTGGTGTCGCCAAAGCCGCGCGCGGTCAGGCTGCGCACTTCTTCGACCCAGCCGGCTTCAAACATGGCCGCTGCCCGCGAACGAATGCGTTGGTCCGATTCTTCCGGTGAGCGCGCGACGCCGATGAGGCGGGCGGCGTAGCGCGCGTCTCTAAAACCGTGTTCGGCTTGCCATTGACTCATGGGCTTGCCAGACAGCTCGAATACCTCAAGGGCGCGGCTCACCCGGACGAAGTCATTCGGATTGAGGCGTTCGGCGCTGGCGGCATCGACCTGCGCGAGTCGAGCGTGCAAGGCCGACCTGCCTTCGGCTTCGGCGATTGCGCGGTGCGCCGCTCGCAGGGTCTCATTTCCGCGGGGCGCGGGGGAGAGTCCGCGCAAGAGCGCCTTGACCCAGAGGAACGTGCCACCACACACAATGGGCACACGGCCGCGAGCGCGAATGTCCGCGATGGCGGCGTCGGCGCGGGCGACCCACGCCGCTGCGTCCATGCGTTCGTTGGGTTCAACGATGTCGACCAAGTGATGCGTGGCCCGGGCGCGCTCGTCGGCGCTGGGTTTGCCACTGCCGATGTCGAAATGGCGATACACCTGGACGCTGTCGGCGCTGACGATCTCGCCTTGCAGACGCTGCGCCAGGTCCAGTGCGAGCTGCGTCTTGCCCGAAGCGGTCGGCCCGACCACCACCAAGAGCGAGTTCTCGGAACGGGCCATGGTCACCAACTTCGCACTGAAGGTGCTTCCACCCCAAACACAAACGAACACAAGCGGTTGGGCCAGGGGCGTAGTTTCGCGGGAATCGACGCCCTAGCGACGTCCGACTTTACGATCGAGCTCCGCCCAGCTCATGGCGGTCACGACGGGGCGACCGTGGGGGCAGTGTCCGGCGAAGTCCGCTTCGTCCAGGGAGCGCAGCAACGACTTTGCTTCTTCCGCCGAGATGACGTCGCCGGCACGAATGGACCCGTGGCACGCCATGGTGGCTAGAGTGAGATCCACGGCGTCAGAAAACCCGCGGCCGCCGGTTCGCATCATCTCGGAAAGCAAGTCGCGCACGAGGCGCTCCGGGCTGGCGCGCTGGAGTAGGCGCGGGACTGCGTGGATGCTCACGGTCTCTGGGCCGCGTGGCCGCAGATCGAGACCCACGCCCAGCATGGCGTCCGCATGTTCGATCACGAAGTCGGCTTCGGCGGCGGTCACTTCGATGGCCAGAGGGAAGAGTAAAGACTGCGAGGCCACCGAGCGATCCCGATACGCCTTGCGCAAGCGATCGAAGGCGACGCGCTCCGCCGCGGCATGTTGGTCTAGGACGTACAGTCCGTCTTCCGCTTCGCAGATCAGATACGTCTGACGTACCTGAGCCACGAAGCGCAAGCTGGCCCATTGCATCTCTGGAGCGGGCCGGATCGGGCTCGCGGCGGAATCGCGCACGAACGTGGTGGGCGGCGCTTCTGCTGCGGCCACCCGCGCTGCGAGCCCCCAGGGATCGGACTTCGCCTGGTAGGCGTCGCTGGTTTGGGTTTCCCGCTGCGCGGGCTCTACCACCGCAGTGGTGGGCGGCACTGCGGGCTCGTGGCGTTTGCCACGTCCGCCGCTGCCCCAGCGAGCACGCGATGCCTCCGGGATCGAGAACGCTGTCGACAGCGCCTTCGTCAGGATGGAGTACGTTGCGTCCATAGCAGCGCGGGTGTCCGCGAAGCGGATCTCCGCTTTCTGCGGATGCACGTTCACGTCCACTAGCTGGGGCGGCAGCTCCAGATACACGACGCCTCGTGGATAGCGGCCGCGTTCGAGAACGCTGCCGTAGGCCTGCGCGACCGTGACCGCCAGCGCGCGGTCTTTAACCGGGCGTCCGTTGACCAGCAACTTCAAGCCCGCAGCGCCACTGCGCGCCCGCTCGGGCCGCGATAAGAATGCCTCCAACCGCAGCGGCCCGCGCTCTCCACGGCAATGCGCCAGGTTGTCTTCACCAAGCACCTGTGCCGCGCGCTCTTCCCGGGATGGCGAGCGCAGGTACTCGCGCAGCTTGCGACCGTCCCGGGTCAAGATGAACGTAACCTCAGGGTTCGCCAGCGCTGCGCAGTCGAAGACCTCCGTCACATGGCCGGACTCTGTGCCGCTAGAGCGCAAGAACTTGCGGCGTGCGGGCACATTAAAGAAGAGATCCCGCACCTCGACGGTTGTGCCCACAGGGCGCCCGGTCGGAGTAGTAGAAGCGTCGCCGCCCCCTTCGAGGAGCACGCGCGTGCCGGCGTCTTCGTCTCGCGAGCGCGTGATCACTTGGAAGCGACTGACCGACGCGATGCTTGGTAGTGCTTCGCCGCGGAAACCGTAGCTGGCGACGGTTTCCAGATCGGAAAGCGCCCGGATCTTGCTGGTTGCATGCCGCTGCAAACACAGCTGGGCGTCCTCGCTGCCCATGCCTTGGCCGTCGTCGCTAACGCAGATGCGCGTGATGCCGCCACCCTCGATTTCCACTTCAACGCGAGTGGCTCCCGCGTCCAAAGCGTTTTCGACTAACTCTTTGACGGCACTCGCGGGGCGCTCGACGACTTCGCCGGCGGCGATTTGGTTCGCCAGGTCGGCGCTGAGCACGTGGATTTTCGCCACGGGGCGAGTTTAGCCTTCTTCTTCGGTGCTGGGTTCGTTTCCGTCTGGCTCCAGAAGCTCCCGGGCGGAGCGACGGGAAAGCGCCAGAGCGGCCAAGGAAAGTGCGGCAAGACGCAGTCCCAAGTGCACGCGGAATGTCCACCACCACTTGGTGTGGATCAGCGCTTGGAAGTCTGCCGGCGCTATCTGTGCGGGTCGCTCTTCCAGCCCGCTCTGCATGACTTCCTGCACCACGCGCTCGCGGACGGGCTGGCGCAAGGCGTAGCCGACGATGATCACGATCAGGTTTGCGAAAATGACTTGTAAGGCAAAGGACGGAGATGCGCGGCGCCCGAACAGCGCCTTGGCGGCGATCAGCACCAGCATGCTGCCGAGGATCAACTCGGCGATCCCGAGAGGCAGAGCGTAGCGGGCGTTGTCTGCAATGGCGGCAATCAGCGCAAACTGCACCACGCTGTCCAGATCTGCGGCGGCAACGCTGGAGGGCGCGGAAACGAGTGGATTCTGGATCACCTCGATGGCGAACCAACCCTCCGCGGCGGCGTTCATTCCAGTCAGCCACATCGCTATCAGCGCGATGACGAGGTAGACGGGGCGCTTCGGTGCCTCTTCGCTGTCCGCACTCATGTCGCTAGTGCCTACCCCGGGAGTTCACAACAGGCCAGCCCGCCGCGCCGCTTCTTCAATGCCACCGCCCGACCAGGTGTCGGACTCAAGTACGTCCGTGGCAACGCTTTTGACCGCGCTGGGCGCTTGCCCCATGGCAAAGGACCGCCCAGCCGCCTTCAGCATGGGCACGTCGTTCAGCCAGTCGCCGACGGCAACGACCTCGTCCAGCGTGATGCCGTAGTGCTTGCAGAGTTCCTTCAGCGCCGTGGCTTTGGTCACGCCGGCGCGCCGCACGACCATGCCCCAGCTGCCGCGGTACGCCGGGTGACTCACCGGGAACAGCGCCACCTGCACGTGCTCCGCCTGATCCTCCAACTTCGAAGCGGCCTCGCGTACGTGGTGTTCTTGTCCCAGGGAGACCACAGCTGCGACTTTGGAGCCGCGCCAGGGCGTGGGATTTTCACTGGAGGTGCGCTCCATGCGCTCGGACCAGATCTGCACGAAGTCGCGGTACTGGTCGCCGCTTTCGTCGTGGAAGATGGAGTCACCTGCGAAGACGAAGGGCGTCGCGCCGTGGAAGCTCAAGGTGGAAAGCAGCGTCTCGGTGGCGAGCTCACTGAGGGCATGCACGGCCATCTCGCGGTCGGAGCGCGTGTCCACGACGTGGCTGCCGTCCAAGCAGCCCACGGGGCCTTCCAGGCCAACCTCTAGCGCCACGTGGCGTGTGCCGGAATACATGCGTCCGGTGCACAGGCTGACGGCAACGCCGCGATCGATCAGCTCGCGCAGCGCCGTGGCATCACGCGCGTGAGCAATCCCGTCCGACGCGAGCAGCGTGCCGTCCAGATCCGTGACGAGTAGCTTGTATCGAGTCATCGCGGAGTCCGAGCTCCGCGGCGAGGATCAGATGGCCTTGGGCGCTTGGCCTTCGGGGTACACACTGACGCGCTTCTTGGTGCGTGTTGCCCACTCGTAGGCGACGGTGCCGTCGACGAGAGAGAACAGCGTGAAGTCTTTGCCCTTCCCGACATTGCGCCCGGGGCTGATGCTTTCGCCGACCTGACGAACCAGGATACCGCCGGCGCGCACGGCTTCGCCGCCGTAGACTTTGACGCCGCGATGTTGTGCGTTCGAACCGCGGCCGTTGCGTGTGGAGCCGCCACCTTTTTTGTGTGCCATTGTCTCAGCCCGTAATCCCGGTGATCTTTACCTGCGTCAGATTCTGACGGTGGCCCGCCTTGCGATGGTGGCGCTTGCGCCGCTTGAACTTGAACACGACGATCTTGTCTCCGCGCTCCTGTCCGACGATCTCGCCAGAGACCTTCGCACCGCTCACCGTGGGCTTGCCCACTTTGATGCTGTCACCACCGACGAGGAGGACCTCGTCGAACTCGACCTTGGCACCCTTGTCACCTTCGATCTTCTCGACCTGAATGACGTCGCCTTCAGCCACGCGGTATTGCTTACCGCCCGTTCGAATTACTGCCGCTTTCATAGGGGGGCGCGGACCCTAGATCGCAGTCGGGGTCCGCGCAAGCTCGAAGCGTGTTTTCCCGCGGTTTGGCAGGAACGGGCAGACTTTTCTGGGCCACGCGGCTGCCTAGGCCGCTCGGCCCGTGAATCGATGTTCAGGATCTCGCCGCTTTTCGTTCTCGGAGGCGGGCGCCCGGCGGTCCCTTCCCGGCGCTACAAGCGCAGGGGGAAGCTGACGACAAGCGGAAGCGTGTAGCGCTGGTGCGCGCTGTCCGCGAAGTCCCTAGCGCCGTTGAGAGCGGTGGTCGCTTGGAGTTTCGGGAACACGCCCACTTCGATCGCGACGCTTTCGGACAGGGCATGTCGTAACGTTAGCCCCAATTCCAACAGGCCGCCGGCACTTCTCAGGGCGCCTCCGTCCGACGTCGCGTCCGACCGCTGTGATCTGTCCCACATCGTCGCGAACCCCAGGCCCACGGCAAGATAGAATCGGGTTTGCGAGCTACCCAGGCCCAGGAAGCGCAGCCTCGCCGGCAGGCTCAGTCCCTGACTGACCAGAGGCTGCCCAGATTGCAAGTGCGACGTTTCTTCGAAATGAACTGCGAGTGACGTTTGGAGCGATGGCTGCCACTGCACGCCTGCCTCGAAACCAACACCAAATAGCCACAGCTTCTCGCGCCTTTGGTAGTGTCCGTCTTCCTGATTCGCCTCGTGTGCGGTCGGTCCAACCGACATGCTTGGAGCGACCCAAACTCGCGACCCGTGGCTCGGTTCACTCGCGTGAGCAGAGGGCGCAAGAGCGCCCACCACAGCCACGCCGAACACGAACCTCACAGACATTGCGCGACTCCGGCAGCGCAGTAGCAGGCTACCAGCGCTTCGTCGAATGGGCGGCACGCCTCGTTCGACTCCGCGATCAGTAGGCCCCCAGCGCACCTCAGGGCGTATGCTTGTTGGTAGCATTGCATGCGCAAACGTGAGTCCCGAATGCACTCGTCCGCCAGCACATCTTCGCAGTCTCCGACGCATGTTGGGGTATCGCAATCCAGACTGGCGCAGGCAGCGGAACACACATGTGTGAGAGCCACACTCGGTCCACCGCCGTCATTCACGTCGGAGCTCTCTACGCGGCCGCCGCAGGCCGAAACGGCTAGAAAGACGCAAGCCGCCACACCGTGCGCGGCACGCGGCAGCTTAGAGCTTGTGGATTCCAGAGACACTGAAGTTGTAGTGGAGAAACGAATAATTGTCGGTCGCCCCGGGCAAGTCCTGAACATGAAGCAGGACCACGTGCACCTGCCCCCCGATTCCCGGGGAGGCAGGGTCATCGAAGAAGTCTACCCCCTCGATCTCGCCAAACTCGATGCACGTGTTCGGATTCGCTGGCGGGGGCGCACAGCCCCAGGAAGCATGCTGCGAGCTTAGCGCAAAGGTCGTCGGAATCGAATGTGCGCCTCCGACGCGCGAACACGAGAGTCGCTGGCACGGGCGCAGAGCGAGGCTGTGAGGATCAACTGCTGCTTTGGAGTGGGCTTTGGTCACGCGCTTCAGCAAGTCGCCACGTGCCCAAAAGGCCACAGGTCGAAGTGAGCCGCGACACTCGGTCGCAAGTTGAAACTCGCGTTGGCGTCATAGAAGCGCCGGCCGTCCGGAGTCTCCAGGGGCGCCGCCGATGTGGGACGCCGCCAGGATCCGCTCGGCGCTCTCTGCTATGCATGTGGGCGTATCTGGCGCAGGCGGTTGGACCCTTGGCGGCTCGTCGCTCGGCGTGCGGCCCGGGTCGCTACACCGAGCTACAACGTCCGGCCCGCAGGCCGAATCTTGTTGCCTACATTGTATAGTGACGCTATACAATCGGAAACCCGGAGAAAAGCCATGATTTCCTTTGAGCCGAGCGAGGATCAGCAGCTGATTCTCGGAACCGTCGCGGATTTCGCCAAGAGCGCGCTTTTGCCCAGAGCGCGCAAGTTCGAAGCGGCGCGGGAGGTGTGTGCAGAGGTTCGCAGCGCGATCCAGGAAATGGCGCTGGGCGCGGCCGGGGTGCCCGAGAGCCTGGGTGGTCAGGGTCTCGGTCTGTTGACCGCGGTGATGATCAACGAAGAGCTGGCCTACGGAGATGCAGCCGCGCCCTCCGGCTTGCCGTCCTTCGGTCCGTTTGCGCTGGCGGCGCTGGAGCTGGGTAGCGACGCACAGCAGGCGGCGCTCTTGGGGCCGCTACTGGAGGCAGCGGCGTTTGGCGCCGTCGCGTGGAGCGAGGCGCAACCCAATCGCGACCGCCCCGGCTTTGTTACCGTGGCCAAGCCTGCGGGCGACGGCTTCGAGCTAAGCGGTGCAAAGAGCTTCGTCAGCAACGCTGCGGTGGCGGATCAGTTCGTCGTCTTTGCTCAGGTCGATGCCGCCCAAGGTTGGAACGGCATCGGCGCCTTCATCGTCAAACAGGGCGCGAAGGGCCTCGAAGTCACCGGCCGACACGAAACCCTCGGGCTGGCCTGTGCGAACTTCGGCCAGGTGAAGCTGGACCGGGTAGCCGTGGGCAAAACAGAGCGCCTGCTGGGCAGTGGCGACTTTGCTGCGGCCACGATCCGCTTCTTCGCGAAGTACTCTCTCACCATCGCAGCGCGTCAGGTCGGATTGGCGCGCGCTGCCTTCGATCTGACCCGCGAGTATTGCGACATGCGCAAGGCCTTCGGCAAGCCCATCGGGCACTTCCAAGCCGTCGCGTTCAACTTGGCGGATCGCCACATGGACATCGAGAGCGCGCGGGAACTCGTACGGCGCGCGGCTTGGTCTTTCGACGCCGAAAAGGACGAGAAACTGTGCTTGCTCGCGACCGCGCAAGCCGTGGCACACGCCCACGAGGTCGCCATGCGCACCACGGACGACGCGGTTCAATTGCACGGAGGCGCGGGCTTCATGCGCGACGTGATCGTAGAAAAAATGAT
This sequence comes from uncultured Polyangiaceae bacterium, assembly GCA_965369205.1. GTDB lineage: Bacteria > Myxococcota_A > Polyangia > Polyangiales > Polyangiaceae > JACKEA01. The sequence goes on from CBDUPW010000035.1 coordinate 31,830, forward strand.
GCGCGACGCGCGGCAGATGGCGCTTTCCGGCATGACGACGGCGCAGATGGACCAGCTGGCGGCGCTCTTGCTCACGGACCAAGCGCTGGACCCCGCGGTGGTGTTGCCCACGCCCGAAACCCAGAGCGTTTTCACCTGAGGAGCGTGAGATGTACGAACTAGAACTCAACGGACAGCAGCGCATGCTCAAAGACGCCTTGGCCGAAATGGGCAAGAGCGTCATTCGCCCGCAGAGCCTCAAGTGGGATCGCGAAAAGGAGATCGATACGGAGTTCTTGCGCACCTTCTATGCGATGAGCCAAGCAATGAAGGGTGACGCTAACCCGATGGAGGACTTCCAAGAGGGCCCGAAACAGCGTGACCCAAAGAAGCCTAGCCAAGCCAACCGCACCGCGGCGATTGGCGCGGAAGAACTGGCTTGGGCCGACGCCAGCATCATGTTGTGCATGCCGGGCGCGGGGCTCGGTGGTCCTCCGCTGCGCGCGACGGGCACTCCGGAGCAGAAGGAGCGCTTCTTCGGCATCTTCCGCGACATGAGCAAAGACCTGCGCTGGGGCGCCTATGGCTTGACCGAGCCCGGCGCGGGCAGTGACGTTGCCGCCATCCGAACCAGTTGTCGCAAAGACGGCGACGCCTACGTGCTCAACGGGCGCAAGTGCTACATCACGAACGGTGGCCGCGCGTCCTGGGTCGTGATCTTTGCGACCGTGGATCCCACGCAAGGCCGCGCCGGACACCGCGCATTTGTGGTGGAGCAAGGCACGCCGGGGTTCTTCGTGGGCAAGATCGAAGAGAAGATGGGCCTGCGCGCCAGCGAGACCGCGGAGCTCGTGCTCGAGGATTGTCGCGTGCCCATCGAGAACCTCCTGGGCGGTGAAGAGAAGTACCAGACCAAAGAAGGTTTCATGACCGCCATGAAGACCTTCGACAATACCCGCCCCCTGGTGGGAGCGATGGCCATCGGCATCGGCCGCGCTGCCTACGAGTACGCTTGCGACTTCGTCAAAGACAACTACGTGCTGTCTCGACCCATCCCGCGCTACGCGGCCATCGCCGAACGACTCGCGCGCGTCGGTCGCCAGCTAGAAGCCGCGCGCATCCTGACTTGGAAGGCCGTGTGGATGGCGGACCACTCGATCCCCAACGCCAAAGAAGCCTCTATGAGCAAAGCCCTCGCCGGCCAAGCCGCCATCCGCGCCTGCTACGACGCCATCGAAATCTGCGGCGCCCACGGCACCCTGAGCGAGGACCACGCACTCTTGGAGAAATGGTTCCGCGACATCAAGGTCTACGACATCTTCGAAGGCACCGGGCAGATCCAACGCATCGTGATCAGCAAGCGGTTGATGACGGGGCTGAAGGCGTTTTAGGCATGTAGCGCCAGGTGCGGGTACACTATCGCTTCAGTAAGAACCCAGCGCGCGCTGTCATCGGCGTGATGGCGCGAGCGCCCGTGCCAGGCCGTTGCAAGACGCGCCAGGCAGGACAGCTGGGTGCGGAAGGGGCGGCACGCCCGGCGAAATGAAGCGCTGCGAGCGCAAGAAGTTGGCCAGGACGCCTCGTGGGTGGTTGCCTGTGCGCCGCCATGCAAAGAGCCGCAGCAAATCCCGCGAAAATACTCTGGGTCGACGACGAGGCGCGCGCGCTTGCAGGCGCTCATCGTGCGATCATGGCGACGCACGCGGAGTGGCAAGTGTCCTGGGTCAGCAGTTGGGAGCGCGCCATTCGCATCGCCGAATGCAACGCTGTGGACGTCTTGCTTACTGAAGCATCCGTGTCCGGAATTCCTGCCGTGCGCTTCCTGTCTTGGTTCCAGCGGCACCAGCCCGAGGCCGCCGCGCTTGTCGTCACTTCCCGACCCGATTTGGCGCAGCGCCGTTTTCTACCTTCGAACGTCCAGCGCGTCTTGCTCAAGCCTGCGGACCACACTGTGCTCATCGGCTGCGTCGAGCGCGCGCTCCGTGCGCGGGGCGCGCTTCGGGTGAGTGCACCGCCCTCGAGAGTGGCGTCACCGCTTCCGGCGCAGGTCGCACAGTCCAACGAACGCCGCACGTCGCCGTACCGATCCGCCGTCGCGGGACACGCACCGCTTCGCGCCGTCGCACGCGCCACAAAAGTCGGCTGAGAGCGCTGAACGCGGCAAATCTTCTCTGGGCCTGCAGCCCAGCCATCAAAGAAGGAATGCGCTATCCTGTTGGCACGTCTACCAAGCGTAGGACGACCGAAGATGACGTCACAACTGCCGCGCCGCGCGTTTCTTTCCGCCACATTCATCGGCGCGTTGCCCTTGCCGCTGATCGGCTGTCGCGGCTCCGAGAGCGGGCAAGCGCGCCCCACCCAATCGGCCCAATCCGCCGCAGGTCCCGGCGACGTCCAAGCCGCTCCGCAAGGCTCTGCGCTTTCCGCGCCGAGCGCCAATCTGTGCCTCGTAACCGAGCCGAACATCGAGGGCCCGTACTATCGCAGAGGGGCGCCCATGCGCCGCGCCCTAGTCGACCAAGGGATCCGCGGCGTGCCGCTTGTGATCAGCGGTCGCGTGCTGTCGCAAGACTGCAAGACGCCCCTGGGTGAGGTGCTGATGGACGTGTGGCAGGCCGACGCTGAGGGCCGCTACGACAACGACGGAACCTTCGGCCGCGGCGCCACTCCGCTCCGATTGCGTGGCAGGTTGGTGACCGACGCATCCGGCGGGTACTCTGTGCAAACGATCCTTCCAGGCCGCTACCTCAACGGCGACACCTATCGCCCCGCCCACGTGCACGTAAAGCTCTCGGCTCACGGTCACCAGCCAATCACGACCCAACTCTACTTCCCCGACGACCCCTACAACGCCGGCGACCCGTTCATTCGCAGGTCGCTGATCATGAAGACTCTGACGAAGCCCGACCGCTTGCAGGCCAACTACGACTTCGTGCTGCCCGTGGCCTAGTCGCCGCACTCCAGCAGCAGAGGAGTTGCTCCTGCCGCAGAAGAAACACCCAAGGTCGTCGGTAGAAGCCGTGTTCCATCCGCACCATGCGATGGCTGACTCTCCTTTCGGCCGTGGGCATCGCTGCGTGCGCTTCGTCGCAGGTCGGGCCTGCGCAGCCGAGTGATGCCTCCGATCCGGAGCCTGCGAACGACGCTCCCTTTGCGTGCGACGACATCGAAGGGCTGTGTGATGACGAAACGGAACCCGCCGCGCCGGAGCCACAATCCGCCGCGGTGTGCCACGAACTATCCGCCTGCCAGCAGCGCTGTACGCGCGGCGACGCGGCAGCCTGTCTCGAGGCGTTCAGCCTGGGGCGTGGTGTGATGAGCAAGGCGGTGGGCTTCGAACTCATCGAGCGCGCGTGTACTCTAGGCAATGCGCACGCGTGCATCTTATCCAACGACGTCGACGCCCGCGACCCGCGCACCGGCCACATTCCTCCGCCGCGCTGAGCGTGCGGCGCCCGCGGGCGACTCTTGCGTCGGTGTGGCCCCGAGGCTACTCCACCCTGCATGAGCAAGACATGCGTGCTGTTCAATGCGGACGTGCACGTCATGGACGAAGCGCTCAGCCGCGCCGGGGCGATTGCCTGGCGCGACGGCAAGCTGCTCGCTGTCGGACGGCGCGCCGACGTCGAAGCTGCTGCCGGTCCGGATGCGGCGCAATGGGACGCAGCCGGAGCCACGGTGTTGCCAGGCTTCATTGACGCGCACCACCATCAGTCCATCGTTGCGCTCTATGGCGGCAAGTTGCGGCTCGTGCCGCCCCGCGTCACAGACATTGCGAGCTTACAGAGCGCGCTCCGCGAAGCCGCGGCAGAGTCTCTCGACGGCGACTGGGTGATCGCGTCGGACTGGGACGAGCTACTCCTGGCAGAGCGTCGCGCGCCCACGCGCCAAGAGCTCGACGATGCCGTGCCCGATCGCCCGCTGATGGCCATGCACTACAGCTGCCACCGCGCGGCCGCCAACAGCCGCGCCCTGGAGCTTGCCGGCATCACGCGCCACACGCCGGATCCGCCGGGGGGTCAAATCTCTCGGGGCCGCAAGGGGTTACCGGACGGCATCCTGATCGAACGCGGCATGAGTCGGGTGGAATCTCTCGCGCGGGAGAACACGATCGTGCGCGGCCCCGATGGCTACTTGGAGCGTCTCGGAGAGCACAATCGCAGCCTTGTGCAGGTGGGCATCACACGCGTCGTGGACGCGACCGTGCCCGCAGATCTCGCCGCGCTATATCGTGAGGCGGATCGACGCGGATTGCTCGTCGTTCCCACGGTGATGATGCCGGTTTCCGTGACCGGCTATCTGGAGACCCCATGGGATGCCCTTGAAGGTTCCGTGACCGGCGAAGCAGAAGGCAACTTGATCACGGGGGCGCTCAAACTGGTCTTCGATGGTGCTCCGGGTTGCTCCATGTGCCTGGGCTGGTGGCAGACTGCCGGAGTCACTCTGTCGGCGTTTGCCATGGGCATCAAACAGCGATCCCTCGATCCGGTGCGCGCGGCGTTGTCCACATCCCCGCAGCTCGGCAAGAAGATCCGCTCGGGCGTCCAGATCTACCATCACCAGGAAGCGCGAGAGATCGTTCAGGCCGCCGCGGAACGCGGTTTCGCCCTCGCGATCCACGCCATTGGCAACGCGGCGATCGATGTGGCGCTCTCCGCTTACGAAGCGTGCGGGGCGCGGGTGGGCGAAGCCGGCGTGCCGCACATTGAGCACGCGACGTTCTTGGACGACGAGCTCATGGCGCGCATGGCGGGCGTGGGCGCAGCGGCCGTCGTGCAGCCGCGCTTCCTGCACCTGCCGGCTATGGCCAGTGCACCGACGATCCCGGGTCTGAAGCTCAAGCCCCTCGCTGCGCTGCTCGAAAGAGGAGTGCGCGTGGCTGGCAGTTCCGACTTCCCGGTGGCTGGCTTCGACCCCTTGGACGGGATCCGTTCCGCGGTGTTTCGCCGCACGTCCCGAGGCGAGATGCATGATCCCGAGCAGTGCATCACGCTACAGCAAGCGCTGATCAGCTATACGCGCACTGCGGCCGAGGTCTCCGGTTGCTTGGACGAAGCGGGCACTCTGGAAGTGGGCAAACGTGCCGACTTGGTAGTGCTCGGATCCGCGTTACACACTAGCCAGGACTTGGACGCGGCCCGCGTCCGCTGCACAATCATTGGTGGAAAGATCGTGCATGGCGCCTTGGCCGCGGAGGCATAGTCGGCGCGACGGATCCTGGCGGCGCTCACCGAGCACAAGCAGTCCTAGCTTGCCGCGCTCAGCGCGCACCTCAGTACCGCTGCGAAGGATGCACGCCTTTCAGCGGCACGCCGCCGACGACGGGCACGGTCGGGATCTCTTTGGATAGCTTTTCGTACAGCGCCTTCATTTCGGCGAGTTTTTCCGGTTCGTCGGCAGAGAGGTCCTTCTCTTCTTTGAAGTCCTTGACCACGTTGAAGAGGAAGAACGACTTGTCGTCGCCAAACGCGATGAGCTTGTAGTCGCCATCGATCAAGGCGCGCCGTCGGTCCATCAAGTCACAGCGGGGCAAGTCCACGATCACGGGTTTGGGCTTCGCTTCCGCGCCGAATACCTCCGGCAAGAGACTCACGCCGCGATAGGGCGGGTCGGCCTTGAGCCCCATCAGATCGGCCATGGTTGGCGCGAGATCGATGTGCCCGCGGGAAACTTCGATGCGTCGCGGCTTGGCTTCCGGCACGTAGATGAAGAGGGGAACCCGCACCAGGCTTTCCCAAACCTCGTAGGCGTGGCGGAAGTGGTTCCGCTCACCGAATCCTTCACCGTGGTCTGCGGTGATGACGACGGCGGTATTCTTGCCCCAAGGTTGCTTCAGCGCCCAGTCGACAAGGTCGCCGACGTGTTTGTCGGTGAAGTGGACTTCGTTGTCATACAGGTCGCGGCGCTTGTCGCCGAAGTCCGGGCTCTCTGGGTGTTTGATGTACGTGTAGTGCGGGTCCAGGAAGTGGAAGTAGGCGAAGAAGCGTTTGCCGTCCTTTTGAGAGACGTTCTTCGGATCCGACAGCATCTCTTTGGCCAGAGCGTTTAGGCGGTCGCTGTTGATGTCGGCGACGCCTGTCACATCGAGGAACGTGCCTGGCAACAGTCGATAGTCATCGAAGCCTTGGCTCAGCCCCATGTTGGGCAAGAAGTAACCGTGGCCGTTGCCCGCCAGAGTTCGGTGCCCCGCTTTCTGAGCGCGTTCGCCGATGAACAGATTGCTCTCGAGCCACTTCGTGAAGAAGTAGCCGTCACGCTTGAGCGCGCTTGGGTACTCCCCGCACAAGGCCGGCACCACGCTCTTCGCGGTGTAGCTCGAGAACGAATAGGCGCGGGGATAGAGCACGGACTTCTTGGCGAACTCCGTCATCCACGGCGCGATGGGGCGTTCGTAGCCGGTCCAAGGCATGTCCGCGCGCAGGCTGTCGACCATGAGGAACAGCACGTTGTATGGGCGTTTGGGTTCCGGCGCTTTGGGTTGGGGCGGGGCGGCGCTCGGTGTGGCGGCGACGCTGACGCTCGCACTCGGCACGCCGCCTTCGGGAGTGCTCTTCTTACACGCCACGAGCGACAGGGCCGCCAGGGGCGCGCACAGCGCTATCGCGAGACTTCGCATGCGAGCGCCTTACGCCAACTTCTCCGTTGGCGAAAGCGCTTGTCGTAGCCTGCGCCCTACTTGGCGAGGCTCACGCCGATCGCAACGCCGTCCGGCGCGCTGGAGTCTGCAGCTCCGTGGTAGCCGGAAGCGTCGATGCTCATGGCTTGCAGGTTCGACAGCACACTGGGCCCCGAGTCGACGCTGTGGCCGAGTGCGGCAAGGCCCGTCCGCGCGGCCTGCGGCACGCCGTTCTCCCAAGCAACATCAGGATGGAGCGCGCCGAAGGTGCGTGGCTCCTCGACGGCGGCCTTCACGCTCATGTTGTAGGTGGTCAGATTGTTGAAGGTCTGAAACACCGACGTGATGATGGTCAGACCACCGGCTGCCCCCAGGGTGAAAGCAGGCGCGCCGTCTTTAAATACGATCATTGGCGTCATGCTGCTGATCGGGGCTTTTTTGGGTTCGACCTGGTTTGGTCCACCAGGCACCGCGCTGAAGTCGGTCAGTTCGTTGTTCAGCATGAAGCCGTAGCCTGGCACCATGTGGCCGCTGCCGAACACCTGCTCGATAGTCGACGTAAACGACACCACGTTGCCAAAGCGATCGGCGACAGTGAAGTGCGTGGTGTGTCCGTGCACGGGCGCGTCGGGCAGGTACATGGGCGCGGCACTGCCGACGCTGAGTGGATCTCCTGCCGTCGGGTTCGGATTGGCGGCGCCCAGATTGATCAGCGCGGCCCGCGCCGCAATGTACTTTGGACTGATCAACGCGCTCTGCGGCACGTTTACGAAACGCGGATCGCCGATGTGCGCGAAGCGATCGGCGTAGGCCAGTCGGCTCGCTTCGATCTGCAGATGGTACTTCTCCGTTGAGTCTTTGGCGTGTTTGCCGAGGTCGAGCAGGTCCAGCATGCCCAAGACTTGTGCGGCAACGATCCCGCCGGAGCTTGGGGGCGGTGCAGAGCGGACGGTGAATGCGCCCACGCTGGCTTCGATCGGCGCCACGATCTCGGCGCCGTCCTTGGCATATTCGACCAAGTCCAGCACGGTCATGCTGCCACCGTTCAGCTGCGAAACACCCGCAAGCGCGCCGGCGACGGGACCGGAGTACAGCGCGTCGATGCCATTGTCGGCGATCAGCGTCAGCGTGTTCGCCAAGTCGGACTGCACGATGGTGTCGGCGGCGGTCAACGGCGTGCCCGACGGCGCGAATACAGCGCGTGCGGCTGGATCCAACTTGCTGAAACTTCCAGAAATGGATTGCGCAAGCCGCCCGCCGACGACAGTACCGTCACGAGCCAATGCGATCGCCGGCGCGATCAGTTCTTTCCAGGGCAACGTCGCCCACTCGTCATGCGCGAGCTGCATGGCTTTTGCCGTGCCGGGCACACCAATCGACTTGCCGCTCGTGACGCGCTGAGAAAAGGGCAGCGGCTTGCCGAGGGAGTCTAGAAACATGTCTGGCGTCGCGCCCCCAGGCGCGCGTTCCCGCGCACTGACGACGCGGACTTGGCCGGTCTTCTTGTCGTACACGACCATGAAGCACCCGCCGCCAATGCCAGACATCATCGGTTCCGCAACATTGAGCGCAAACTGCACGGCAATGGCAGCGTCGACGGCGTTGCCGCCGCGCTTCAAGATGTCCGCGCCCACGCGCGCGGCCGTAGGGCTTGAGCTGACGACCATACCGTCCGTGCCCGTCGCCTCCGCGCCTACAGACTCAGTCCAGCTGCCCGCTCCCGCGAAGCCTGCGGTGCCTGCAGATCCGGCGCTGCCTGCTGCGCCCGCACTGCCGCCGGTTCCCGCGGTGCCGCCGCTTCCGGGCGCCGCAGCGTCGTCGCTGCCACAGCCAAGGCTCGCCAACGTCAACAGCGCCGAAAGGCAACTCGTCCAACGCGTGATTGTCTTCAATTGTATGCTCAAGCTCATCTGCCATCCCTCACTCGGGCCTTACGCCAACTCGCGTAGTGGCGAAAGGCGCGCTGCGCCAACGCTGGCACCGGGGCCCGCAGC
>CBDUPW010000036.1:0-40147 GCA_965369205.1 uncultured Polyangiaceae bacterium
GATCACCACCCGTCCGCCAGGGGGGAAGACGCGGCTGTCGTCACCCACATCGAGTCGGAGGGAGTCGTCGTCGAGCCCGATGGTGGCGGCGGATTCCTCGGCAATGTCGATAGCCGGCGGTGCCGGAGGCGCGGCGGGTTCGGGCGCCGCTGGCGCAGGAGGCGGAGCTGGCTCCGGGGGCGCCGCCGGCGCATGTGGCGATACGCTGCTGGTAAAGGGCTCCAACTACGGCACCGATCCCCACGATCTTTCTATCCCTCTGTCCGACATCGTAGCCGGCGTGACGAAGAAGTACACCACCACGGGTATTGACCACGACCACCACATTACGCTCACCCCCGCAGACTTCGCTGCGCTTCAGAAGGGCGAAACAGTGAAGAAGTACGTCTGTTTGGAAGAAGCAAAGTTTACGGATCACGAGTTCGCGATCAGCTGCGCAGATCCGAATATCAAGCCCGTGTTGGAAGGCGAGATCGGCACGCCGAGCAACTGCCCCGGGTGATTCCACACTCGTGATCGGCGACATGAACCGCCCGTTGACGGTTCAGCCCGCCGGCGAAAGCGTAGCGGCCCTCGGTGCGCTACGGTACGACCACCCCGATATGGCCGTGGCCGAACGAAGCCCGTATCAAGACCGATCTGTGTGTCGCGACTAATCGTGGGCTGTGCGCCCAAGCGGGATCGCTTTCAACCTATCTGCAGTCGTTCTAAGCAGGACGGAGCTGCGCCTTCTGCGTCGCGGGTGCCGGGCTTTCATTTGCCGCGTTGCGTGCTACACCGGCGGCCGCCATGTCTGACGGCATCGTTCGAGGATCTGACGGGATAGCTCGCTGCTTCTGGGCATCGAGCGAGTCCTACGCTGCGTACCACGACGACGAGTGGGGCCAGCCAACCCGAGATGACCGCTGGATCTTCGAAAAGCTATGCCTGGAAGGCTTTCAGTCCGGTCTCAGCTGGCTCACGATCTTGAACAAGCGCGAAAACTTCCGGGCGGCGTTCGCCAATTTTGAAGTCGAGCGCGTGGTGCGATTTACGAGCCGCTCCGTCGACAAGCTTGTGAAGGACACCGGCATCGTGCGGCACCGGGGGAAGATCGAGTCCACCATCAACAACGCCAAGCGCGCGCGTGAGCTGCAGCGCGAGTTCGGTTCCCTCGCCGCCTTCGTCTGGCAGTTCGAACCGCCGGCCAATTCGCGCCCCAAGAAGCTGACGCGTTCGACTCTGAACAAGTTGAGCAAGACTCCAGAGTCCGCCGTTCTGAGCAAGGAACTCAAGCGCCGGGGCTGGAGCTTCGTGGGTCCGACCACCACGTATGCGTTCATGCAAGCGGCGGGCATCGTCAACGACCACTTGCACGGCTGCGCCGCTCAAACGCGCTGCAGCGCGGCGCGCAAGAAGTTCAAAGTGCCGAAGCCCGTCTGAGCTGGCTTGCGCCGCTGCAGCAGGTGAAAGCGTTCGTTCAGCAAACCGTCGAGGCATGGCGCGATCAGACGGACTCCGCCCCCGAAGAGATTGAGCCCCAGGCGTCAAATCGGTGTGCACACATGGTAGGCGGGCAGAAGCGGTGACACTTCGCAGGCGAACCCCTTCGGGCACACCTCGGCCGCGTTGGGCTGACACAGCAGTGTGTGCGCGCCGTCCATCGGGCAGACCGTTGCGCACTGGATCGCCCCCAGGATCGGAAGACCAGAACCGTTGAGACCACAACACAGTGTACCGGGACAGTCTTCGGGGCCGTCGCACAGCATCGCAACCGAGCTGCTCCCGGTGCAGTCGTCAGCCTCAAAGGCCGGGCGGCATCCACCGGCTTCCGTAGTCCCGTACTGTGCACAGCAATACTCGGTTGGCGGTGAACAACTCTCCTCACCGCATGACACGCTCGGCGCGTCGCTCTCAGCCTGGTCGCGCGTCGTTTGGCCGCAGGAGAGGGCGCACGCAATGGCGAAGGCTGTAACGATGGCGGACTTTCGGCGCATGGTTCCTTCGGGGTGGAGCGTGCCGCTGAAACAGCATCTCAAGACCAGAAGGACCTCGTCTAGCACGTACCCAAGCTCCGAGATCAGGGCAGCTCGGAGGCGGTGACGCCATTCCGCGCTGCATGCACTTCGCAATCGCGTGACTCCGCCCCCCGTGGCCCCGCGTGGGAATAGCGGCCCAGCGCCGCCCTGCGCCCCGACCCAAACCAAAAATGCGGGAGCGCTGGCATGTGCATTGCGCAAGGGTTGCGTTTGCGCGCGCCGCCCGCCGGCGTTTGCGGGCGCTGCCGGCCTGCGCCTTTGCGCGCCCTGCCGGCCTGCGCTAGTCAGGGCGCAACACCCGAGGAGATTGCCCGTGTCAAAGCACGTCTTGATTGCCACTGAGAAGCCCTTTTCGCCTGCCGCTCGCGACCAGATCGTCGCCATTTTGAAAGAAGCCAAGTACGAGACCAGCGTGCTCGAGAAGTATTCGGGCAAGGGCCCGTTGATTGAAGCGGCGAAGAACGCCGACGCCATCATCATTCGCAGCGACAAGATCGACACCGAGGTGCTCTCGGCCGCGGAAAAGCTCAGCTTGGTGGTGCGCGCAGGCGCCGGCTACGACAACGTCGACACCAAGACGGCCAAGGAACGCAACGTCGCTGTCATGAACACGCCGGGGCAGAATGCGAATGCCGTAGGGGAGTTGGCGCTATCCATGATGGTGTACATGGCTCGCAATCAGTTTGACGGCAGCTCGGGGTCGGAACTCATGGGCAAGACGCTGGGCATCCACGCGTTCGGTGCGGTCGGCCGCTGCGTCGCGCGCATTGCCAAGGGATTCGGGATGAACATCCTCGCTTTCGATCCCTTCGTCGATGCGGCCACGATGAAAGCCGCGGGCGTGACCCCGGCGAAGACCGTGGAGGAGCTGTACGAGAAGTCGCGCTACGTCTCGCTGCACATTCCGGCCACGCCCGAGACCACCGCCAGTATCGGCAAAGACAAGCTGATGCGCATGCCCAAGGGCGCCACCCTGGTGAACACGGCGCGCAAGGAGATCATTCACGAGGCGGAGCTGCTGCAGGTGCTCGCTGAGCGTGAAGACTTCCGCTACGTGAGCGACATCGCGCCCACGGAGGCGACCCTCAACGCGATCAAAGAAAAGTTCGCCAAGCGCGTCTTCGTCAGCCCGGTGAAAATGGGCGCGCAGACAGGCGAAGCCAACGAAAACGCGGGCCTAGCTGCCGCCCGGCAGATCGTCGGTTTCTTCGAGAACGGCGATCGCAGCTTCGTCGTCAATCCTTGAAGGCGGCTCCCTCCCGGAGCGCGCCGGCGTGCCGGGCCCCGAGCGCTTTGCTCTTGGCGTCAGGAGTGAGAAGCTCCCCCGTGGGACATGTTCGTTTGCCCAGAGTGCGGCAGTAGCCAAGAGGCGCCCGGGTTCTGCACCCAGGACGGGGCGCAGTGCGTCGACGGCAGCGAAAACCGTCTGCTCGGACAGCTAGTCGGTCGCTATCGCGTCGCGCGCATGATCGGCAAGGGCGGCATGGGCGAGGTGTACCTCGGCGTGCAGCCCGACATCGGAAGCCGCGTGGCGATCAAGGTGCTGCCCCCCGGCGGCGCGGAGAATCGCGTATTGGTCGACCGCTTCTTCGCCGAGGCCCGCGCTGTGAACCTGATCCGGCACGAAGGCATCGTGAACGTTCTGGATCTCTCGACGCTGCCCGACGGTCGCCCCTATATCGTGATGGAGTTCTTGGAAGGTGCGCCGCTTTCCAGTTTCATCGATCACGGCGCGTTGGCCCTGGGCACCTTGGCGAGCCTCGTCATCGATGTGGCCAGCGCGCTGACCGCCGCCCACGAGCACGGCATCGTGCATCGCGATCTGAAGCCGGACAACGTGTACGTCACAGCGGCAGGGCGGCCCAAAGTGCTCGACTTTGGCATTGCGAAACTGCGACCAGAGCTCAGCGCTATGGAAGTCGCAACGCAGACGGGCGCGCTGCTCGGCACGCCGCACTATATGTCGCCGGAGCAGGCGCTGGGGCGCGCCGTGGACCAGCGTTCGGACATCTACTCACTGGGCGTGATCCTCTTCGAAGCCGCAACGGCCCGGCGTCCCTTCGAAGCGGACTCGCTGTTCGAGCTCTTGCGTCATCATGTGGACACACCGCCGCCCTCTCCGCTTTCTCTGCGCCCGGACATGCCCGCGGCGTACGCGGATGTGATCCTGCGCGCGCTGGCCAAAGACCCGGCGGCGCGCTTTCAAAGCGCTGACGAGCTGGCCCGCGCGCTGCACGAGGTGGCGCGCAATTTCGACGAATCCGCGTATGTATCGCTCTCGCGCTACGCGTCGTTGCCACCGTCCGGTGCGCAGCATACGCCGCGCTTCAGCTCGCCTTCGGTGACGCACCAATCGCCGCGTGCGGATCTCGGTTCGGGCCGCGTTTCTGCGGTGGCGCCCACGGCGCCGGGAGTGGGCACGACGATTGGAGGCGCTGCGCTGCCACCGCCCACTTCGGGCGTGCGTTTGTGGCCGATCTTGGTCGTGCTTTCCGTTGTTGTGCTGGGCGGCAGCGCCTTCGTGGTGTTCGTGTTTGTGCTCGGTCAGCGCGGGCTTGCCATCTCTGACTCGCAAGCTCCCGTGCCGGGAGCGCCGCCGCCAGGTGCGTCCGGCTTGCCTGCGTCGCCGAGCGACAACGGACTGATGAAATACCGCACCACCGCCGGCGGCTGGAATCAGAAGCGCTTCGCCATCGACCCGAGCTTTGAGCTCGGAAAAAAGGAGAGCAAACTGTACTTCTCCGACGCGGAGGTCGTGAGCTTCATGGCGATCGGTGTGACTGCGGACGGGCACGTGGATCTCACGGAATCCAAGCACAACGTATCGATGACCCTGCGCTCGCCGACTGCATCCGCTGGCAAACAAACGGGTTCGTGCATGGTGAGCATTTCCATGGCTGGCGAGTATCTGACCTCAGCCGTCTTGAACACTGCGCCCTGCTACCAGAAGCTCATTGGCCCGCCCAAGTGCAAGGTAGAGCAGGTATTCGAAAAGGCGCGCGCGGCGGGCTTCAAACACGACGGTCCCGTCACGTTGACGTACACGCAGTATTCATCGAGCCCAGCCTGGCAAGTGGAGGTCAAGTCGGGCGGCGGGCAAATGGTGCCCGACGATTGTTGAGCCAGCTGCAAAACTTTCCGAGGCCCTACCCAAGGAACGCACCGCCTGCGTATCCAACTCCGTCAAACGCGCTTCGCGTCATTGGCACGGCCTTCGCTAGCATGAGTTTCGGCTTGAGTACGAGGCACGGTTGAAAGAGGTAAACATGCGCGCACGCAATTGGATCCCAACGACACTACTGGTTCTTCCTCTCGCGCTCGCCTGCGAGAAGAAGGTGGAGAGCGTCTGCCCGAAAGGTGCTGAGGTGACCATCGCGGGCAATCACGGCCACACCGCCGAGCTGCCCGCAGACAAGCTGCTCGCCGGGAAGTCGGCGAAGGCACCGCTGCGGGGCGGCACCCATGAGCATGCGCTGGTGCTGAAGGCAGACCAGGTAGAAGCGCTGGGCCGCGGCGAGAAGGTCCAGTCCCGCACCAGCAGCGTCAACGCACATGTGCATGAAATCGAAGTGAGCTGTAAGCCCTGAGCGGCCCCGCTCTGCTAGGCTGCCGGCTGTGCGGGCAATCCTCGCTTTCATGCTGTCATCTTGCGTGCTCGCCGCGCCCGTGGCTCGTGCTCAGCCCGCCGCGGCTCCAGCGGCGCCCAGCAAAGAGCGCTGTCTCGACGCCTACGTGGACGCCCAGCGCTTGCTCAAGAAGCGTGCGCTGGTTGCCGCGAAGGCGGAGCTATTGGCCTGCGCCCAGGCCGCGTGCCCCGGCGAGCTGGTCCGCGACTGCACCACTTGGCTTGCGGACGTCGAGCGCCGTACGCCCACCATTGTCGTCGAGGTGATTGACGGAGACAACCGCATCGTACCCCGTGAGTTGATCGTGGACGGTGCCTCCGCTCCGCTGCCCGCGCAGGGTGCGGCGCTTGATGTCGATCCGGGCCAACGCGAGATCGTCGTTGTGCTGCCGGACCAAAGGCGCCTGCCCAAGAGCCTATTGGTGCTCGAAGGCGAGAAGGAAAAGCGCGTGCGTTTCGACGCGACGCCGCAGCACGAAGCGCCGAAGGCAGAGCGAGATATGGTGCCCGTCTATGCTTTCGGCATTACCAGCGCCGTCGCTGCCGGCAGCTTCACGTTCTTCGCACTGCGCAGCCACGGAAAGCGCAACGACCTGGAGGCCTGCAAGGGGCACTGCGCTGATGACGCCGTGAGTGAAGTGCGCCGCGAGCAAATCGCAGCGGATGTCTCTCTCGTGATCGCGTTGCTCAGTGCTGGCGCCGCGACATACTTCGCCCTCAAGCCCACTACGGATGTGCGCGTGGGCGCTAGGGTGAACGAGCACAGCGGTCTTTTGACCCTCGGGCGGCAGTTCTAGTCGCAGCGCGCTGCATCAAATGGCCGCGCGTCCCTGACCCGCGGGGGTTTTCGTCCGCGCTGCGTTGACGACGGCGCCTCCAGGGGTCACAGTGCACTTCGGCCCACGGGCCGAACGCCTTTCGGGAGGGCAAGATGCAGCGCACTTATTGGAAGATCTTGAGTCTTGGAACGATCGCAGTGGGTGCCTTAGCTGCGGCGTGCAGCGCCGACAGCGCGGGCGCGGACAACAAGGCGACGGGGGGTGGCGCCAACGCAGGCGGTGGTGGCAGCGGCGGCGGCACTGCGGGCAGCGGCGGGGGCATCAACATCGGCGGCAGTGGCGCGGGCATCAACTTGGACTCCGGGACGGGGGCCAGCGGTGGTGGTGACGCATCGTGCGCGGAGACAAAAGCGACAGCCGGTCCACCTGAGCCCCTGCCTGCGGACATCATCTGGGCCGTCGACCAGTCCGGCAGCATGAACCAAGAGACCTCCTACGTGCAAAGCAAGATCAACGACTTTGCCAATCAGATCGCCGCCACTGCCATCGACTACCGCGTGATCATGATCGCCTCCACCGGCGGGGGCAACGCCATCTGCGTGCCACCTCCGCTGTCTGGCGGCAGCTGCGGGGACGGGCCGCGCTTCCGTCTCGTCAACGATGGCGTCGGCAGCAACGACGCTCTCAACAAGATCATCAACAACTACTCCAAGTACTCGGACTTCCTGCGTCCCAATTCCTTCAAGCACTTCGTCGTGGTTACAGACGACGATGCGACGGACGGGCCCAATGATTCCGCGCAGAAGTTCACGAACTCTTTGGCAGCGCTGACCCCGCCCGGCATGTTCGCGAAGTGGAAGTTCCACAGCATTTTTGCCTACGGAACTACGCCGTTCTTCGGTTGCATCGGGCCCTTCGGCACCGGTGCTGCCGTCGGACTCGTCTATGACGCCTTGGTCACCCAGACCGGTGGCGCCAAGGGCGTGATCTGCGTCGACAACTGGCAGCCTGTGTTCAACGCCATCAAGACCGCGGTGGTGCAAGGCTCCAAGGTGAGCTGCGACTACACCGTGCCGGATCCTGGCGGCGGTCAAACCCTCGACCCCACCAAGGTCAACGTGGACTATCTGCCCGGCGGCAATCCGCCTGCGCAGGCCATCCTCCGGGTCAACGACATCAGCGCCTGCAAGGGCGGCGGCAGCGGCGGTTGGTATTTCGACAACAACGCAGCGCCCACGAAGATCTTGCTCTGCCCCGCAACCTGCACTGCCGTGCAATCGGACTCTGCGGCGCAGATCGACGTCAAGTTCGGCTGCGACAGCATCTACCAACCGCCGGCGTAGCGCGGCGCGCCTCTAACGGCGATTCCTGTAGATCGAGCGGCGCGCTGCGTCGTAGTCCATCTACATGAAACGAACGTTGCTCGCCGCGAGCCTAGGACTGTGCCTTGTGAGTTGTGAGCGTGCCGCGCGGCCCAACGGCGAACCGCCGACCAGTGTCGCCAAGCCACCCGCCTCCACCGCCGCCGCGTCTCCCGTAGTGTCTGCTGTGCCTCAAACCTCTGACGGCTCCAAAGCGCCAGCTCCCCCTGTGCCGAAGGCCCTGTCCGGCGCAAGCAACGAATTCGGTTTCGATCTGTATCGGCACAGCGCGAAGACGGGGAACTTCGCGATCTCGCCAGCAAGCATCAGCCTTGCGCTCGCAATGACCTACGGCGGAGCGCGCGCGGAAACTCAGCGGCAGATGGGCAAAGCGATGCATTTGTCGGCCACTCCCGAGGACGCAATGGCCCAGGCTGGTCAGCTGCAGGCAGCGCTCACGGCCCAGGAGCGTCCGTTGACGCTGCGCATCGCCAATCGACTCTTCGGCGACAAGACGTGCAAGTTCGAGCAGGGCTATCTCGACTCCACCAAGAAGCATTTTGGTGCCGCGCTCGAAAGCGTGGATTTCGTGGCAAATGCCGAAGGGGTGCGCAAGCACATCAACGGTTGGGTCGAGGGCCAGACGGAAAAGCGCATTCGAGACCTGATTGCCCCCAGGGGCGTCGACCGTGACACGCGTCTTGTACTCGTCAACGCCATCTATTTTCTGGCGGACTGGCTCGAGCCATTCAAGAAGACCGCGACCTCCCAGCGCCCATTCAGTCTCACATCGGGCGCGAAGAAGGACGTCGCGATGATGCATCGTCAGGCGTCGATGCGCTGCGCTGACGTGGGGGACGTTCAAGTGGTGGAAGTGCCCTACCAGGGCAAGGACGCGTCCATGCTGTTCGTGGTGCCGAAAGCCACCCAGGGGCTGGCAGCGCTGGAAAAAAACCTGACCAGCGCCGCCCTAGGGGGCTGGCTCTCTGCCCTCAGGACTCAGGAAGCGAGCATCGCGCTGCCCAAGTTCGAGATCGAGCCGCCCAACTCTCTCAAGCTCAGACCTGTGCTGCTCGAACTCGGCATGTTGCTTCCCCTCGATCGCACCAAGGCCGATTTCACCGGCATCGCCAATCCGCCACGCCCTGATGACCGCTTGTTCATTGGCGAAGTGTTTCACAAGGCTTTCGTCAAAGTGGACGAGAAGGGCACGGAAGCCGCAGCAGCCACCGCGGTTGTCATGCCTCGAGGCGCGGGCATGCCAGCCAAACCGGCGTTTGAGCTAGTAGCGGACCGCCCGTTCCTGTTCCTGATCCGCGATCACGCTTCGGGCTTGGTGTTGTTCCTCGGTCGCGTCTCAGATCCGAGCGTGAAGTCGTGACGCAGTCGCGCGAGGCTAGCGTGTTCTCGTCCTTCACGACGATGGTGCGCACCGGTGACGCAGTCGCGCGCGAGGCTAGCGTGTGGAGCTAACATCCACGCAATGCGCCGTCATGCCGGACAGAACGACGCACAGGTGACGCCGGGCGGCAGAGCGATACAGATCTTCTGACTATTGCAAGTGCAGCATGCCGCCGCCGAGCCACAGGTGACGGTGCCGCACTTGCCGCCTGTCGATCCGCCGCTTCCGCCGGAGCCGCCGCTTCCGCCGGAGCCGCCGGAGCCACCGCTGCCCGAGCAGGTCCCACAGGACAAGCTCGTGACTTCGCTCACGCACGTCGAGTCCCACTCGGTGTCACAACAGTACGCATCTTGAGCGCACACGCAGGCTTGCACCGCTGCGCTGTTGCACCCGGGGAGGCTGCTCGTGGTGCAACAGTTATTCGTCCCGGTCGCGCCACCGCTGCCACCGGTTGCGCCACTGCCACCGGTTGCACCGAAGCCACCGGTTGCGCCACTGCCGCCGGTTGCACCGAAGCCGCCGGTTGCGCCAAAGCCGCCGGTCGCGCCACTGCCGCCGGTCGCGCCACTGCCGCCGGTGGCGCCCGAGCCACCGAGTGCGCCGGCTCCTCCGCTCGCGGCATCGCCGCCGCTTCCGCTGGCACCCGCCACACCGCCGCCGCTCGCGGCTGCTCCGGCGCTGCCGCCGCTGGCCCCGAACGCACCGAAACCGCCCGCTCCGGATCCGCCCGAGGACTGCGCCCCGCCGCTGCTCGGGATTGCTTCACAGTAGCCCTGCGCGTTGCATGCGTACCCCGATGGACACGTGCCGCCGTCCACGCAGCTCACGCCGCCACCGGACGGCCCGCTCGAGCAGCCCAGCGACAAGAGACCCAATGCAATCCAAATCCGCGAAACCGTGAACATGCACTGCCCGTCAGCAAGGAGCGGGCCAGACTCGCTACCGGACGATCTGCGCAGTTCTTTGCAGAAGGATCCCAGAGTCGTGTGGCACCCCTGCCGCGATTCGGCCGTTGGGGTGTGGCAACGGCGTCGGAACGCCGACTGCGTGTCTACTGACGTCTTTCGCGCCCTGCGATCCCCGGCCGGCGCAGCGTGACGCAGCCACCTGCGTTGCCCCCCAACGGCGCCAACCCGGGCCACGCAAAGCACCGCCAGGGCGTCAGCGCGACGTCCGTGACAGTGTCACGGAGCTAAGTCCTTGTATTCGGTTGATTTTTGGTCGTGGGGCTGTCCGGCGCTGGATCACTAATCTCGAGTTTTCGCGGGATTTTCGTGGGTTCGTCCCATGGACTGCGGGTTGCACTGGAAGGAGCGCATGTGGTCCCGCCTCCTTCCTGTCGCGTTGTTGTCCCTCATCGTCTTCGCCTGCGGCCCCGCAGAGCCCGGCGATGAAAGCGTTGGCGTGCTGCAAGAAGCGGTGAGCGCGCCCCTCGCGAGCGCCTACTGCACCGCGCAAGTCATTGGCAAGGGCGCCAAGGCGACCGAGGACGACTACCTGCCCCACGTGATCGCCTGCGAGAACGGCGGCGCGAACCTGCAGGCGCTCAAGGCCCAGGCAATCGCCGCGCGTTCGGTCCTCTACTACAACATGGCGACCAGCGGCAGCATCTGCGACAGCCAGGGTTGTCAGGTGTACTCCTGCGGCGCGGCACCGCAGGCAAAGCACTATCAAGCCGTCAAAGAGACGGCAGGCATGTACCTGTCCTACGCCAACACGCTGACCTACGGCTTCTATGTGGCGGGCGACAGTGGAGTCAAGGCGCCGAGCTGCGTCGACTCTGGTGGCTCGACCACAAAGTACATCACCTACAACGCCGGCAAGACCGGCACGAGTGTCAAGCAGACCAGCCTGGGCTGGATCGGCCCCGCGGGCAACGGTCAGAACCGCGGCTGCATGGGGCAGTGGGGCGCGCGCTGTCTGGAGAACAGCAAGGGCTACGACTACAAACAGATCTTGCGCTTCTACTACGGCGCGGACATCCAAATCCTCACGGCGACAGGACCGTGCACGAAGGGCTGCGAGCCAACGCACTGCGAAGGCAGCAAGATCGTCAGCGCTTGCGGCAAGGGAGATTGCGCCGCCTACGGCGCCAACTGCGTCAACGACTCCCTGGGTATTCGCTGTGTCAGCGTGTTCTGTCCGGCAAAGGGCAAGACCAAGGCGTGCCTCGACGACGCGAAGATCATCGACTGCAACGACGGTCAGCCGTCGGAGCCGGGCGACTGCAGTGCCTACGCGGCGTACTGTTCAACCGCCGGCGTGAGTGCGGCGCGCTGCGTGAGCGCCTTCTGCGTCAAGAACCCGAAAGAGGTGCCCAAGGCGCACGACATCTGCATGCCCGACGGCACGTTGGCGCACTGCAACAGCGTGGGGCTGCCACAGAACGCCAAGAAATGCCCCGCTGGCACGAAGTGCGTGGCAACCGCGACCGGCGCTGCGTGCACCAGCGGCAGCGGCACGGGTGGCAGCGGCGCTGGAGGCAGCGGCACGGGAGGCAACGGCGGCACGAGCGGCGCGGGCAATGCGGGCGCAGCGGGCGCAGCGGGCTACGCGGGCGCGGCGGGCTACGCGGGCGCGGCGGGCTACGCCGGCGAGGCCGGTGGGCCCGGAGGTTTCGGCGGCAGCGGGTCAGCTTCGCAACAGACGCGCTTGGACGCGACCGAGGACGGCGGTTGCAGCGTGACGACGCGCGGCACCCGCCGCGCGCCGGGGTCTGCGGCGCTGCTGCTCCTGGGTTTGGCGCTGCTGGGCGTTCGACGTCGCGTGCCCTTTGCAGCACTGAGCGCGATGGCGCGCAAAGCCAAAGCAGGCGGGCTGTCCCTTGGGTGTCTGGTGCTTGCGCTGTTCAGCGTTGCCTGCAACGTGGAGATGATCGACTCCGACGCCGACGAGCACGAGAGCTGCGAGCCTCCCGTGGCAACGGTAGGCGAAGCGCTGTCTAGTATCTCCTGCAGCGAATCGAAGGACACGGGCTACAACAAGGGTGCTTCGCTCCCGATCACGGTCGTGACCGTCGACGGAAAGAAGGTCGAAAAGGATACCGCCAACGCCTACTACGTCATGGCCCAGGCAGCGGCGAAGGCCGGCGTGACCCTGAGAGTCGTGAGCGGCTTCCGTACCATGTCGGAGCAGCAATACCTCTACAGCTGCTACGTGAACTGCAACTGCAACAACTGCAACTTGGCCGCTAAACCCGGCTACAGCAATCACCAGAGCGGCCACGCCCTCGATCTGAACACGTCGTCGTCTGGGGTACTCAATTGGCTCAACGCCAACGGCGCGAAGTACGGTTTCAAACGCACCGTGCCGAGCGAGGCCTGGCATTGGGAATGGTGGGGCGGCGGACCGGGCGGCGGCCCCTGCAGCTGCCAGCCCACACATTGCGAGGGCAGCAAGATCGTCAGCAGCTGCGGCAAGGGCGACTGCGCGGCCTACGGTGCCAACTGCGTCAAAGACTCCAAGGGCGTGCGCTGCGTCAGCGTGTTCTGTCCAGCCACAGGCTCCAAGCAGGTGTGCTTGGACAGTGACAAGATCGGTACCTGCAAAGATGGCGGTATCAGCAGTGGCAGCTGCGGCGCTTTTGGTGCCAAGTGCGTCGAGGACTCGCTGGGTGCGCGTTGCGTGAGTGTGTTCTGCCCGGCCAAGGGCAAGACCAAGGTCTGTCTCGACGACGCCAAGATCATGGACTGCAACAACGGCGCTCCATCGGAGCCGGGGGACTGCAGCGCCTACGCCGCGTACTGCTCCACCGCGGGTGTGAAGAGCGCACGCTGCGTCAGCGCGTTCTGCGTCGCCAGCGCCAAGGAAGTGCCCAAAGCCCACGATACGTGTCTGCCCGATGGCACCATCGCGCACTGCAATAGCGCGGGCCTGCCCGAGAACGCCAAAGCCTGCCCGGCTGGCACCAAGTGCGTGCTGAGCGCCAGCGGCGCCTCGTGTAGCGATGGCAAGAACCCGGCAGCAGGCGGTAGCGGCAACACCGGCGCAGGCGGCAATGCGGGCGCAGGCGGCAATGCGGGCGCAGGCGGCAATGCGGGCGCGGGCGGCGAGGCCGGGGCGTCTTGGCACGATCCGGAAGACCCGATTAGTTCCGCCGGCGGTGGCGCCAAGTCTCAAAAGACGCGTCTCAGTGGCGGGGACGACGGCGGCTGTCGGCTGTCGCCACGCGGCAGAGGCGGTCCATCGGGCCTGTGGCTACTCGCACTGGCCGCGCTGCTCTTGGCGCGACGCCGCGGCGGGTGCAGGTAGCCATTGCACGGCCATTCTAACGTTGCAGAAGTGGCGCGCCGGGCAGCAGTGACCCGACCTCAACGAATCTGAAGGCAGCCTAGAGGCCCAACAGCTTCTTCAGTTTGGAGCAGGCTTTTTCCCCCGTGCTGTCGCCGTCGCAGGAGCGTTTCATGAACGACTTTGCCTTTTCCTTGTCGGCAGGCACGCCCATCTTGCCGCCGTAGGCTTGGGCGGCGAGGGCACAGGCGTCTTTCCGCCCCAGTTCGCAGCCTCGTGCGATGTACTCGAGCGCGGCTTCTTTATTGTTGTCGACAAGCTTGTCTCCGAGCATCAGCAGACCAAGCTCTGCACAACGCTTGCCTTCGCCCGCGTCACATGTGCGCTTCAGGATGGCGGCTGCCTTCGCCGGATCCTTGGCGACGCCTTCGCCCTTCATCAGCTGGCTGATTGCTTGGAAACATCCTGGCTTGTCGCCCAGATCACAAGCGCGGTTCGCGAACTTGAAGGAATCGGGGTCCTTCTCGTTTGCGTCCCTGAGGGAACGACCTAGCTGGGAGCAGGTGAAGCCGTCGCCTTGGGTGCAGCCGCGCTCCATGTAGCTGCGAGCCTTTGCCGCATCCTTGTCCTTGCCGTAGAGGCCGCCCTCGAAGTAGCTGGCAAGGTAGAAGCAGGCTGGCCCGATGCCGCCGTCGCAAGCCTTCTCGAAGGCGTCGGCCCCTTCTTGGTAGCTGCCGTATTCCGGCGCCCCTTTGGGCACAGCCTTTACCGCGCGGCAATTCTGTTTGCCCTTGCAGGAGTCTGCGACTCTCGTCAGCACCATGCCGAGGTTGAAGCAGCTTTCGGCGCTGCCTCTGCCACATTGCTCGCGACACACGGTGGCGTCGCCAATGGGGCAGAGATAGCTTTCTGCCTGGTCTTGCGGTGCGCACTTGCCGCCGCTGAGTACGTGGCCCTTCGGGCACGGGTTCGACAGTCCGAAGACCTCGACTTCCTTTTCGCCCAGCCCGTCGACAACGGGCAGTAGCTCGACCCGGATCGCACTGCGGCACTGAGCCGGAGGGCTCTCAGCATCGGGGTCTGCTTTGCGACACTCGTCCACGACGCCATCGCGAATCGTCGTTTGCTTGCTGCTTGCACTCTTGGCGCTCGCGGAAGCAATGAAGATGTCCGCAGCGGCGGCGACCTTTGCGCCGCTACCTCGTTGCAGGGCAAAAGCGCCGACCGTCGCGCTGCGCACGACGTGGGTGGCACCGTCGCACGCGCCTTGGAGGGACTTTCGATGTGCGCTGTTGACCAGCGCGGTTTGCTTGCCGACGAAGGCCATCGCCAAGTCCAGGGAAGTGCCTCGCTCCAGGCTACCTGCCAAGCTCGCGCCGCTGATCGGGAGGTTCGCGTGGACCTCGTCCTTGCTCGTGAGTTGCAGGACGTCTTCCTTCAGGCTCACTCCGGCGAACTTGTAGTCTCCCAAGGCAGTGCAGTCTTTGAGGATCCGCAAGCCGTCGCAGCCGTACTGAACGACGGGTAGCCCGCTCTTCATGGCGACTTCCAGGTCGACGCGCCCCTGGCTGTCCAGATCCACGATCAGCGGCGTTGCCTTGGCTGCGACGGACGAGCAGCTGGGAGGCTTCTCTTCCCCCATCGCTTGACTTGCAGTGGGTGCCTCGGCGCGAACCGCTTCCGAAGCTGCGCCGGGTGCGCAGCCAGTGCTGGTGACAACAAGGATAGCTAGGAACTTCGTGGGAGCCGACATGCGCTGCATCTACCACGGCGCTGCCCGTTGTGAAACGCAACTCAGTCGAGATCAGGTGCGGCGCTGAGCGCCGCCGCAGCGTGGCCTAGCCAAAGATCAGGTAGGCGGGCTAGCAGCGGCGTCTGGTCAATTCGGCGCAGCCGTCACTTGGTGGATCTTGAACACATCGAGCTCCAGACCCAGGGTGCGGAAGTCCTCGTCTGCCTCCTCGATGACGACATTTGCAACGTTGAGCCCGTCCTCGGACAGCTCGTCCAGAGTCAGCTGTGACACTACGTTGCGCAGGACGCCCTCTAGGGTCTGCTCTGCAACCTCGGTGACTTGCTGTCGGCTTTGACCGAGAAAACGTTCTACGGCGTTAGTGAGCAATGGCTCGGTGCCGGCAATGCGTACGACGGCGTGGGCGGTCACGTTGACGGCGCCACTTTTCGAATAAGCGTCGCGTATCGCGACTTTGAGCGACATGTTGATGAGGCTCAAGCGCTCGACATTTTCGATGAAAGGCAGCTTCATCGTGCGGCCGCCGCGGACCGTTCGAAAGCCCCGCGTGGCGCCGTCGGCGCGGCGGCTTTGTCGGCCGGAGATCACCAGTACCTCATTGGGTGACGCGACGAATAGCAGCCGGGACACGACGAAAATCAAGGCGGCGGCGGTGATCAGCAGCGTCGATAGCGGTAGGAATACGATTGCGAGTTCCCCGCCGGCCGTGAATAGGATTGCCAGCGCGGCAACGATGCTGGCGACGATCAGACCCGCCGCGGCGCCAGGGCCTGCCCACTCGCGTTGGGGGGTGGCTTCGGTCGCCGTGGCCGTTTTCAGTTCGTCGTTTTCCCGACGCAGCGACTCGAGTTCTTGCTCAAGATCCTCTACTTGGGAACGAAGCGCGAGGTCTCTGTCTCGAAAGGGCATGGCGCCTATTGATATCAGAGAGGCAAGTCTGCCCACAGCAGCATGTGGTCGCTCGCGGCGCAGGCGAGCTTGGCGCGGTCCCCGCTCGCCCGACGACCTCAGCACCCGCCTCGTCGCCGCCATGCCTTCACGCACTTTGGTCGGTATTGACACCCGGTGGCGGCTTGTGTGCATTCGGGTCGGGTGGAGCGGTGGGCATGACGAGTACGCGGCGCGAGGCTCACGATGTTGGCAGTTCGGGCCAGCGCCGCAAGCGGCGCCGCCACTAGCGCCGCAATTCCACCAAAGAACGGATGCTCTGCACGCGCGGCTTTCACTGCCAGGTTTCTCGGCCGGAGTCGATGAGCACCCAGAGAGCGCGAGCGCGATATCCAGAATAGTTCGGTGTGCCACCCCATCAGGATACCGCTTGCTCGGACGCGGGCGCTACGGGTGCGCCGAACATCGCGCTATGCTCTGGTTTGTATGAGTCCGCGTGGCGGAAAGATCGGGCGCTTGTTCGCCAACCTAGATCTCAAGAAAGTGCTCTCGCTTCTGGTGATCTTCGGCGTCGTCGTGGCGTTGTGGGGCACGTTCGTAGTGACGCCTCTGAAGATCTTCGTGGTGCTGCTCCACGAGATCAGCCACGGCTTGGCCGCGGTGTTGACGGGGGGCAGCGTCGTCAAGATCGAAATCAACGCGCAGCAAGGTGGCCGCTGCTACACGGCCGGCGGAATACGCTTCTTCGTCTCGAGCGCCGGCTATCTGGGGAGCATGCTGTGGGGCGCGGCGATCTTGGTCGTCGCATCCCGAACGAAACGTCACCGCCTGATGGGCATGGGCATTGGCTTGTTCATGTTGGCGGTGACCCTGCTGTACGTCCGAACGCTGTTCGGTTTCGCGTTCGGTTTCGTGTTCTCAGCGTTCCTCATATTCATGGGCTACAAGCTTTCGCACGAGATCAATCAGCTCGTGTTGCAGGTGATCGGCGTGACGAGTTGCTTATATGCCGTGATCGACATCGTCGACGACGTGCTGAAGCGACCCGGCATCGGTTCCGACGCGGACCACCTTGCTCAGATGACCTGCATCCCCGGCGTTGTGTGGGGCGTACTCTGGATTGGGATCTCCGTGGTGGTTACGGGCTGGTGTTTGCTCTACGCGGCGCAGAAACGACCCCAGGATCCCACTCGGGTCGTCGAGCACTGAGTAACACGGCATCTCGGAAGAGCTGTGTGCCTACCTACTTAGTCGGTGTGGCCCTGGGTGGCGCGCTCAGTCCGGTGGGGGAACGCCGTATTTGGTGGTCATTGGTGGATCCTCGGGAGCTTCCACTGCGTATTCCGCCACGTTGGGAGGTTCTACTGGCGGCGGCACCTGGTAGGCGGGAACGGGGCTGTGGGTGTAGGTCGGGGCCGGCTCGGGATCCGGCGCGGGCGCTGCGTACTCGGCGACCACGGGAGGCTCGCCGGGGAAGGGATTGGGCTCGGTGGTGGGCGCCATCGGTGGGGGATTCGCCGGTTTGTCGTTGGCACAGCTGATCCCGAATGCGGCCAATAGCGCGGCCGGCGCGAGCGCCAGGGGTGCGTAGCGTCGTGGTGTCTTCGCTGCGGACGCCCGCGCGTCGAGGGTGGCGACGCGGTGGTAACAGTATGGGTTCTCACTGCCACCTTCGCAGGTGCGCATGGTGAAACAACCGCCGCGACAGACGCTGGCGTGCTCGCATGTGCGACAGAAGCCAGTGAGATCGTCGAGCGCGAAGCTTCGGTTGTAGGCAAACGCGCCTTCGCGATGCCAAACATCACTCAGCGCTTCGCAAGTCAGGTTGCCTTCGGTTTTGCTGGTGGCCTGAAGCGATAGGCAACCTTTCACGCCGCCGTCGGACTCGATGCCGAGATGGCGACAGCCCGCGTAGCAACCCACCCAGCACTCGACTGGTGAAGAGCGGTGCTTGCGCAGCGTGGCCTCGTGCGGACCGTAGTAGCCAATGTTATTGGCGATGCGAATATTCAGCGGCGACTGGGCCACCATGCGCGCCAGCATGGGCGTCAAATACAAAAGGTCGCGAGGCAAGATTTGCTCGCCCCTTTCATCGGCCAGATTGCCCATGGCCGCACCAATCTGCAGTTGCCAAACGTAGACGCGGCCGGACAGAAGCTCGGACATCGCGTCGAGCTCGCGCAGATTCCGCTTCTGGATCGTCGTCACCACGCCCACGGGAAGTCCCACAGCCGCGCAATCGTCTATGAACGCCATCACACGCCGGAACAGGCCTCGATGCTGCCGGATGTGATCGTGGCTGGCTTCCAGTCCGTCGAGGCTCACCGCAACGCTGACCAAGCCGGCGTCCTTAGCGCGGCGAGCGAGCTCGCGGTCGGCGCGAAGTCCGTTGGTGATCATGTTCACGGCTACGCCGTGGGCGGAGGCTTCTGCGCCCACCGCTTCCCAGTCCTTGGACAAAGTCGGCTCACCACCGGAGAGCGTCAGCGTGCGGCAACCCAGTTCGCTGAGTTCCCGCGCAATGCCAAGCAAGCGCTCGCGGGGGAGCTCGTCTTTGCGGGGCTTGCCTGCTCGCGATCCGCAGTGGCCGCAGCGCAGGTTGCAGCTGAGCGTCAGTTCCCAGGTACAAGTTGTTGGCGCGTATCCCAAACCATGGACGATTTCACGCATGCTGATCTCCTTCTAGTGTCGATATGGAGCAACGCTTCGTGCAATCGGATCTTACGGTCCTAAGGCGGCCAATTCATGGATTGTCGGCGCGGCGCGATGCCGACTTGACGATCGCCAACTCACGCTGAGCTAGCGCACCGATCCCGCCGTTGAGCGCACGGTGGATTTCTTCGAGCGTCGGCAGTTCTTCGCGCGGGTGCTCGGCAGAGCAGACCGGAGGAGCACACGCCCAACCGTTGACGCAGAAGCCGCAGCTGGCGGGCCCGCCGCACACCGTGTCGCATAGGCCCCGATTCGCGACCCACACTGACTCGGGGGCGGTGCTGGACGCGTTCATCACCAATGGAACTAAGAAGGCTCGGCGTATTTCCGTCCAAACCGCCCCCCCTTCTAACCGTACATTCGCCCCAACTCCGTCACGGTCTTGCGAAACTCCCAGCGCAACGCCGCAGGGCCAAGCACTTCCGCGCGGGCGCCGAAGCCGAGCAGCCAGGCGCGCAGTTCGAGGGTGTCGGCAACATCCGCTTCCACCAAGAGCCAGCCGTCCACACGCTGCACTTTTCGAGGCGCGGGGATTTGTGCGAGCACATCCGGCGCGGGCTCTGTGAATCGCACCACGAGCGGCAGTGTGTTCACACCGGCTCGACCCAGCCGTGATAGTACGGATCCGCCGGGTTCCGGGTTCGGTGGGTTGCGCGCGCCCTTGGCAGTGGCGTGTTCGATCCAGGCCCAGCGGTACGGTTTCGAGCTGTCGTTGCATGCGATGGGCAAGATGCTGGACAAGCGCTCCAAGTCCCGCTGCACCGTGCGCCGCGTAACGTGAATCCCACGAGTTTGCAGCCGCGAGGTAAGCTCAGCGGCGCCCACGCGCCGTGGGGAGCATGGGATTTCGCCGAGCAGCACGATGTAGCGCAGGAACGTATCAGACATGGACTTCCGTGGGCGCCGCTGGCGCGCGGAGCTGCCGACGCACTACGGACACAACGACGTGCCCCAGGTTGCGCCTCCGTAGATGGTGCCGTTCAGCTGCGGGGAAGAAGCATCTGTCACGGTAGTCCCGGCAGCGTCGGACATCAGATAGTTCAACGCTGTGTCCCCCGTGCTGGGCAGTGGGTACGTGGGTGTGAATGCGGCGAGGTATTTGGCGGCACTCGAGTAACGCACGCCGAACAGCGCTAGCGGCGAAAAATCCATCACTGTGCCTGTGTTGTCGAGCGCGCCAATCGCTCCGGGGTAAACGCCGCCCACGCCAGTGTCCAGTGCGAGAGCGGTGGTGCCAAGCGGTACGCCGTCGAGGTAAATGCTCGCACTCAACTCACTGGCACTGACCAGCGCAAAGTGAAAGGGACTTGTGGGCAGATTGGTGAAGGGTATCGACCCCCAACGACGGGTGCCGGTAGCGTTGCACGCCGGATACACCTCGATCTCGAACTTGCCCGCGTTTGCACACACCCCAGCGCAGTTGCTACGCAGCAGACAATCACGATTGGCCGAAGCCGACCAGGATAGCCACGCCTCTAGCGTTTGCGCAGTCGTGCTGGGCACGTTCGGCACGTCGATCCAGTCGTTGCTGCCATCCAGAAACAGCGCAGCACACTGCGGGGGAGGGTTTTGCGTGGGCGGCGGGGCTACGAACGGGGTTTTGCAATCGGCACTCCACGTCGGGCCGTTGAAGAGCGGGATGTGGTTCGCGTTCGTGGACGCATCCTTGAGCTGCGCGCCGGAACCCTCGTCGGCTCGCCACAACGCGACAGTCACTGCGTCCGGCAAGAACACAGTAGAAGGCGTAAAGGCTGCCGCGTAGCGCACAACGGAGGACACGCGCATTTGGTCCATCCGCCCGCCGAATATTGTGCTGACTTGCCCTGGATACGTTCCGATCTCGATGTTCGTACCGTCCAACGCGGCGGGCGTATGGGGCGAGGTGTTGGACGCGACCAGCGCGCCGTCGACGAACAGGTCCAGCCGTTTCGCCGGTCCATTCCAGGTGAGGGCGAGGTGCGTCCACGCGCCAAGGGTGGGCAAGATGGGCGCCAAGACTGACGAAAACCCGCCCATGCCGATCCAAGCGCGGATCTTCCCGCCGTCGTCCTGGTTGGAAATCAGTCCGAAGTTGTTCCCACCACCACTGCCGGAACGCATCAGCGTTTGCGTGAACGGGCCGACAGAGTCGAAACGGTACCAGCCCTCTATCGTCATGCCTTGGTTCGTCAGGATCTGTCCAAGTCCTGTGGCAGCGTTCAGACGCCCGTAATCATTGCTCTTGTCGAATTGAAGCGAGTAGCACTTGACTGCTGTAGTACTGGACGCCCCAGTTGGGCC
The DNA here is from genome assembly GCA_965369205.1 of uncultured Polyangiaceae bacterium. Taxonomy (GTDB): domain Bacteria; phylum Myxococcota_A; class Polyangia; order Polyangiales; family Polyangiaceae; genus JACKEA01. The sequence continues at coordinate 21,049 of CBDUPW010000036.1, forward strand.
ATTCTGCGTTCCGTCATTCGGCGTTGCGCTGCATGCCCAGGGTTCCCCTTCCAACGCGACCCCGCTCGAAACCGTTGCTGACGCAATCTGCGCGTTCTTGCCATCCCGAGACCAGGCGTAGCTGTAGCTAATGGGATCGTTTTCCGGATCGACAGACGGGCTGACGATCGCGCAAGTCAGCGCTTGTCCGGGTTCCGGCGACGCGGGCGCAACCGCGACGACCGGTTGCGACGGAGGTTGGTTCACTCCCCCGGTGCCACCCGTCGCTATTCCGCCCGTTCCGCCCGCCGGCGATCCGCCGCTACCCCCTGTGGCAACTCCGCCAGTGCCGCCGGTAGCGGCACCGCCACTGCCACCGGTAACGACTCCGCCCGTTCCGCCCGTTCCGCCCGTTGATCCGCCGCTGCCACCGGTAACGACTCCGCCCGTTCCGCCCGTTGATCCGCCGCTGCCACTCGCACCTGCAACGCCCCCGCTGCCGCTTGTGCCGGACGTTCCCCCGCTGCCGCTTGTGCCGGACGCTCCACCACTGCCGCTGGTGCCCGACGTTCCGCCGCTTCCAGATGTTCCGCCGCTGCTGCTCCCCGCGTTGCCTCCAGTACCGGCATGACCGCCGCTGCTCCCAGCGCACTCGCAGGATTGCCAGCCGCTGCCGGAGTCTTTGCATGACTGCACGCCGGCGCACTGACCAACACCCAAACACGGCTGCGTGGACCCTGGCGTGCAGGTCTTGCCATCCAGCCCCGCGTCATCCGAACTCCCGCACCCTGCCAATGCCAGCGAAACAAATGCAACCCACAACCCAGCGTCGCGCACCCCGCTCATGATCCGAAACCGTATCGCGCCTGGCGGTCGAGTCAACGACGAGTCAGTGAATAACGCGCGCGTTCAGCGTCGATCATTTTCCGCACAACTTGGCGCGACAAGTTGTTTGACCTCGCGATTCTTGCGCCGTGTGGGACGCAAGTGATTGGAGCGAAGTTGCAGGGAGCGCGTCTGCACTGTCAGTCGCGTCTCGTCCGTACGGAACGCTCCCGCCGCCAGAGGTGCGTTCGCATTTCGCATCTGCGTTCGTGGACATCAATCACGCAGTAGCGACTTGGTCTGAGTGTGGAGGTACCGGACGCCGCGTTTCAGCTTTGCTGCCTACCGGACGGAAGGCGACGCGCCTCGCGACGTCCGATCGCCCGCCGTCAACCCCTGGAAGCACATGCCCGGTGAGCCGCTTGGCGCGCCCGTAAGTAGTTGATGTTTGGCGTTCGGGGCCGCAAGTTGTGCGAAATCTGCACAACTTGCGCGACGCGCTGCGGCAGCAGCGCTGAGATATCTCATTGCGGTCCCCCGGCCGCATGCTTCCAGGCTCCAAATGCGCGGAAAGAATGTAAGTTAAGGCAATGGTCGGGGACTCCGTGGCCGAGCACTCAACGGCGCGCCGCCAGCGGGGCGGGGGCGCTGGGCCGCGCGTGCACGCTTACTGGAATGCTGGCCACTGTGCAGCGCCAGTTGTACCTGATCAGACCATCTTGATCGGCCGCGCGACCGGTTGCTCGCTCCGGGTGGACGACGACTCGGTATCGCGCGAGCACGCCCGCCTGGTTGTTGGGCCGCAATTCACGATTGAAGACCTGGGCAGCGCGAACGGCACATTCGTGGACGGTGTGCGCTTGGCCGAAAATCAGCCCCACAGCGCTGCGTTGGATTCCCTGATCGAGGTGGGGGACGCGCTGCTCGTGCTGCGCGGCTTCGAAGAAGACCAATCCCAGCCCGATCCGGACGACCCCATGCAGCAAGTGCGGCGCATCGTTGACCGCCTCGCGCGCGGCACCGTGCCCGTGACCTTTCTGGGCGACACTGGAGTGGGCAAGGAGTTACTTGCCGAGCGGCTACATGAGCGTTCCCCCCGCGCCAACGGCCCCTTCGTGCGCATCAATTGCGCCGCGCTCCCCGACAGCCTGTTGGAGAGCGAGCTGTTCGGGCACGAGCGCGGTGCCTTCACTGGAGCAACCCAGGCCAAACCCGGTCTACTCGAGGCCGCCAGCGGCGGCAGCATGTTCCTGGACGAAGTCGCCGACCTGCCCGGAGCGATGCAAGCAAAACTTCTGCGCGCGCTGGAGTGTCGCGAGGTGTATCGGATTGGCAGCCTACGCACGCGCAGCATCGATGTGCGCTTCATCGCCGCGACGAATCGCGCGCTCGAGGCAATGGTAGACAGCGGAGAGTTTCGCCCCGACTTTTTTCATCGCATGTGCGGCGTCAGCGTGCATGTGCCACCCCTGCGCCAACGACCCAGCGAACTTGCGCCTCTGGCGCGTGAGTTCTTGCAGCAAGCCGCCACGCAGCTCGAGCAGCCCCTGCCGCGCATCCACCCGACTTTCGAGCGTGCGCTGGCGCGCTACGACTGGCCGGGCAACGTGCGCGAACTCAAGCACGCCATGGAGTGCGCGCTCCTGGTGTGCGACACGGGGATGCTGCGCGAACGGCACCTGCCCGAACGCATTCGCCACGGGAAAGATGCTTCGGCGGACGACGACCTGCGCACGGAACTCGACCGCGTCGAGCGAACCAGGATCATCGCGACCTTGGAGCAGTTCGCCGGCAACCAAACCCGCGCCGCCAGAGAGCTCGGGATCCCGCGGCGCGTGCTGATCAGCCGCATGGAAAAGCACGCCCTGCCGCGCCCCCGCAAGAACGTCAAGCGATGAGCGCGCCAGAACGCACAGCCAAGTCGCGCCAACGCAGCGTATCGAGTTTCGTACAAGGTGGCGCCATCGCTTCGGGCGGAATGGCCACCGCGTATCTGGGCGTTCAGATCGGACCGCTCGGTTACCGGCGCCCGGTCGTGGTCAAGAAGCTGCATGCGCAATACGCGCGCGACCCGGACTTCGTCGCGATGTTGCTGGACGAGGCGCGGCTGTGCAGCCGAGTACGTCACCCCGCCATCGTTCCAGTGGTGGACGTGCTGTCTGCCGGCGGGGAGCTCACACTCGTGCTGGAGTACGTGCCCGGCGCGCCGCTGTCCTTCTTGCGCAACGCTGGCAGCGGCCCCATCGCGCCGGAACTTGTCGTCGCGGTGGGCACCGAACTGTGCGAAGCGCTACGCGCGATCCACGACGCCACGGACGACCAAGGGCGTGCACTGTCCATCGTGCATCGAGACATCTCACCGCAGAATGTCATGATCGCCATCGACGGCTCGGTACGCGTATTGGACTTCGGAGTGGCCAAAGCGCGGTTCCGCGCGCAGGCCACCCGCACCGGCGAGCTCAAGGGCAAGCCGGGTTACATGGCGCCGGAGCAACTCGCTCTACAAACCGTTGACGCCCGCACAGATGTGTACGCTGTGGGCGTGCTGCTGTGGGAGTTACTCAGTGGGCAGCGGCTGCACGAGAACGCTTTTTCAGCCGAGCAGCTCACGGCAGTGCTTGCCGACGGGCCTCCCGCGCTCGACGAGCTGCCGCCGGACGCCCACGCGGTTGGCGAAGTTTTGAGGCGGGCCATGCAGACGCGCGCGGCAGATCGTTTTCCCGGCGCGGCCGCTCTCGGCGCCGCTCTGGAACAGGCCGCCACTCCGGCTCCACGCAGCGCCCTGCGTAGCTGGGTAGAAAACCTAGCGAGTCCACTGGTGGCGGACTACGCTCGCGCTCTCGATCAGCTCGAAGCCGACGCTGGTAGCAACACGCCAGGACAAATAGCGCCAAGTACGAACACCGCCATCACGCAGCGGATATCAGACGCGGAAACGACGAGCGTCTCGCAGTCCGGCCTGGCAACGTCGGCGCGATCCGGCAGCATCAAGCCCGCGCGCGCCTTGTTGCTGCTGGCCGCAGGCGTGGCAATCGGACTCATATTCTGGACCGCGCGCGGCATGCGCTCGGCCCCGACACCAGTGGCACAACCTGGGCCGCGGGACACACCCGTGGCTGCGGTGCAGCCCGTGCACACGCAATCGCTTAGTGCCGTTCCAACGGTCCGCGCTCGGAGCGACGCCGCAAGCGCGCCAGCAGCGACTAACGCGCGCGCGAGGGAGCGCAGTGGAGTGCGCCCGCCAACGCCCACGGAACGATCCGTGCTGACGTCAGCCACGCCCCGCGACGCCGCACCCGGCGTAGCGAGCGCCTCGTCGCCAACGCCGAAGTGCTCGCCGCCTTATCGCATCGAGTCTGACGGTGTGCGCGTGTTCAAGGAAGAGTGTTTGTGAACCGTCACGCATGGCCAGCGGTGCTCGCCTGCGTGACGGTCGCTTCTGGTGCGTTCGCCAACGACTCCGCTAGCGAGAAAAAGCGCGCGTGCATCGCCTCCCACGCCAACGCGCAGCGCGCCAGGCTGCGCGGTGAGATCCTGCACGCACGAAGCGCGCTGAAGTCCTGCGCAGCGCCGGAATGTCCCGAACTGATCCGCAGCGAGTGCAATGGCTGGCTGGAGGGCCTGCAGACTCCGGCGCCAAGCGTAGTGTTCGCGGCCAAAGATGCCCGCGGCAACGCCATGACGCGCGTTCGCGTACAGAGCGGCGACCGAGTGCTTACGCCCGCGCTGACGGGTACTGCCACGGTTGTCGAGCCGGGCCTGCACGAGCTCGAGTTTCGGAGCGCTGACGGCCGTATCCAGCGCATCCGTTTGACGATCTCCCCGAGCGCACAAGAGCAACTGGTGGAAGTGACGTTTGCGGACCCGCCGGAAGCCTCCCCGCTTGCGACGCGCCGCTTGCCCGCGGAGCCACAGCACGGGCTGCCTCGCGAAAGCTGGGTGCTCGGTGGTGTTTCCGTTGGTGCGCTGATCAGCGCGAGCTACTTTGGCCTCACCGGTCTGAGCCTGCAGCGCGACTTGGAGCAACGCTGCGCGCCGCGCTGCGCGCAAGCCGACGTGGACAGCATGCAGCGCCGCTATTTGGTGGCGGATATTTCTTTGGGCCTCTCACTGGTGGCGGCGGCCGGGGCGATTTGGCTCGCCCTCGACCCGCCCGCTGAAACAAGAAAGACAACCAGTCATGTTCGCTAAGACCGCGCGCCTGATTCGAAGCGTCGCCCTCGCTACTTTCAGCGCCGCGCTCACGTGCGCCTGCTCGCTGCTCTCTCCTGCGGATGACTCTCTGGCGGAGGACAAGAAGTGCGGCGCCGGCTTCAAGTCCTGCGACGGCAGTTGCGTGAATACGGGCAACCCCAGCTTCGGCTGCACGGACACGGGCTGCGACGCCTGCGCGCTTAGCGGCGCCGCCGCTATCTGCGTCGCCGGTCAGTGCCGCGTTGGCACGTGCGAGGCCGGGCTGGGCGACTGCAACGGTAGCAGCGCAGACGGCTGCGAAACCAATCTCGAGTCCTCCATGGCGCATTGCGGCAGTTGTGGGGCCAGCTGCGCAATAAGCGGCGCTGTGTCCACGTGCAGTGCCGGGCAGTGCAGCATGACGGGTTGCGCGCCGGGCTTCGCTGACTGCAACGCGTCGTCCGCCGACGGCTGCGAGGTAGATACCAAGCTTAGCGTCAGCCACTGCGGGGCCTGCGGCAATGCGTGCCTGCTTCAAAACGCCGGGCCGGTGTGTCAGGCCGCAAAGTGCGCCGTTGGAACCTGCGCCGCAGGCTGGGGCAACTGCGACGGAACTGAGGAAAATGGCTGCGAAACAGATCTAGCGACAAGCGCACAGCACTGCGGCGCTTGTGACGCAACCTGCCCGCCAGCCAACGCGCAGGGCAGTTGCAGCGCAAGCAAATGCCAAGTGACGGCTTGCAACGCCGGCTTCGCCGACTGCAACACGAACCAAGCCGATGGCTGCGAAGTCGATCTGCGGACCAGTGCAGCACACTGTGGCGCGTGCAACAGCGCCGTATCCAGCGGGCAGATCTGCGCCGACGGCGTTGCTACGCACAACGACGCCGCTTTCCTTACCTGGCTAAAGGCTCAGAACGGCGGATTCTGCAATGACAAGTTCAACGAGTTCATGAACCTATGCGGGGAAACCAGTGAGTGCCCCTGGAACAAGGGCACGCTCATTCCTGGCGGCGTGCCCTTCTGCTGCGATCCCGCCTTCATGAAGCAGTACCCGGACGGGATCGCTGTCGACCTTGGGTTTCATTGGGACGGCGTCAGCAGCGGAGTGCTGTTCGACATTGGCGGAGACTGCGACAAGAAGCGCATCGAGTGCGCCATCAACACCGGCAAGCTCAGCTGCGGCAACATGCAGTTTGCGCCCGTGCTAGACAGCACGTTGCCGCTCGCCGGTCGGTTCATCGTCAGCTATCGCGCCACCAAAACCTTCACTGAGCTGTGGGTGAATGGCGTGTTGCAAGCATCGGGCGGCGGCACCGTCGACACTCCCGAGTTGGTCGCCGCGTGCGGTCCTGGTTTCATCGTCGGCCAGCGCATCTCTTTCTGGTGGGAGCAGTCTTCCCCGGGCAAGTTCCTCCGTCTCGCCCCGTTCTTGGTGCATCTAAAAGACCAAGCACCGACTGCTGGAACGTGGACCAGTTCGGAGGTGTTCACGAAGACATCACGCAGCGTAGTGCTGTTCGAGGCTCCGGGTGCGAGTGCTGCGCAGTGGACCGATTCCGTCGCCGGCAAGCTGGGACTCAAGTGCGGGGGCAAACTCGACGCGGAGAAAGACGGCTACACCGTGCCCTGCGACGGGCCGGATTGGGTCGTGGACGTTGCGAAGCAGTGTTTCTGACCAAGCCGGAATCCAGGCGGCGACGCGCCGCCCTCTTCGCCGCCGCGGTGTTCGGTTCGGCGGCGTGTAGTCTGATCTCGCCAAACGACGAAACGCTCGCTGGTGGCGCGCGCTGCGCCAACGCTGAGAAGGAATGCGGTGGCAGCTGCGTGCCGCGCGATCGCCCAGAAACCGGTTGCGCCGAAACCAGCTGCGCGCCTTGCTCCTTTGCCCATGGCGCGTCGCGCTGCGCCCAAGGGATGTGCGCCATTTCTGCTTGCGAGACTGGCTTCGCCGACTGCAACAACGCAGCCGACGACGGCTGCGAAGCCGATCTGCGAGCGAGCAGCACACACTGCGGCGCTCGTGACACCGCCTGCGACACTGGATCCCGTTGCGAACGTGGAGCCTGCGTGTCGACCCTCGGCTGTGCGCCCGGCACGGCGAACTGCGACGCAGACTCCAGCAACGGTTGCGAAGTGACTCTGGCCACGGACAGCACACACTGCGGCGCCTGCGGCAACCGCTGCGAAGCTCCCTTCGTCGCAGCAGTGAACTGCAACGCGGGCCGCTGCGAACTGCTGAGCTGCGCGCCTGGGCGGGCGGATTGTGACGCCAGCTTCAGCAATGGCTGCGAGGTCGACACCGTCACGGATCCCGCCCACTGCGGCAAGTGTGGGAGCGCCTGCAGCCCAACACAGCTCTGCGTGGCCGCAAGCTGCGTCCCTCGCTGCCACGCCATGCGGGCGCAGCACGACCAGGCTCGCGTCGCCGTGAATCCCGTTGGCCTGGGCGTCGGTACCGGCGACTTCACGCTGGAGCTATGGCTGGCGCGACACGCGGGTTTCGACGGACGCGGCGTGATCGTCATGAACGAAGACAACCCCGTCAATGGCGTGCGCATTCTGAGCACCCAGAACGACATCCGCTGCGAGCTCGTCAGCGACAAGGACAGCTCTCCCCAGGCAGGCAGTGCGTTTTTACTTGGCCCCCCTTTGCACAACGAAGTGTGGACGCACTTAGCCTGCGTCCGCTCCGGCAACACGCTCACTCTGTTCGCCGCTGGCCAAGTCGCTGCGAAAACCGCGGTGAGCGCGTCCGTGCTGGAGCTGTCCTCCATGGCCTTCGGCATGCCCCTGGTTTGGTCCGCCGCGCCAGCCTCCCGCGGCGCGCCCGTCAGCATCGGCCCGACTCGATTCTCCAACACCGCCCGCTACAGCGGAGCGTTTTCCCCCAAGGCCAAGTGGCCACTCGACGCCAACACGGTCGCCCAATGGCTCACCCAAGACGCGTTTCAACCCACGGCACCGATCGCGCTACTCGACGAGGCCGGCGCCAACAACAACGGCACCCACTTCGGCGGCTTCACGCCCATCTTGGCGGGAGTGGGATGCGGGGAGTGATGGGGTGGCGGGGTTTGCGCAATAGCGCGCCGTGGTGCCGTGAATGACGGCGATGCCTTTTCCACACTTCGAGCATTGCGACATGGCTGGAGCGGGATCGAGCACAAGCCGTGCCGACGAAATACAGCAGGAACACGCCTCGGTTGTGCAAGAACGGTCCAAGTTGTTCACCGCATCGCCTGAAACACGGACAACCGCGCCCGCCAGCGTGCACCCTCTTGTTGTCGCCGCCAGGTGTCGCGCCCAACCTATTTGCGCTTGCACTCCGCGGTTGGCCCCGGCGCAGCGCTGCCGCAGCCGCACTTCTCCGTCTTGGTTTCTTTGACGAAGCCGTAGCCGGAAGGGCAGACCGTGTTGCACGCATCGTTGCGACAACACACTTGAATCGTCGGCAGGCAGATCTCGTCACACGCCCAACCGTTGACGCAGAAGCCGCAGTTGGCGGGCCCGCCGCACACCGTGTCGCATAGCAGCGCGGTCGAAACGTAATAGTTCTTCGGACAAGGTGCCCCGCATGCTTTGACCGTCGGCCCGGCGCTGCCTTCGTGCACGACGCCCTTCTTGGGATCGCAAAAGTCCACGGTGCAGGCATTGCCGTCATCCAACTTCGGAGCTGTGCCGGGGCCGCACTTGCCTTCGGGCAGGCAAACTTCGGCACCGTTGCATGGGTCACCGTCAGAACACTCGCTGGCGGTCTTGCACTCGATCGCGGGGAACCCCGAACTCCCTGCCGTAGCGAATCCACCGGTGCCGCTGGTGCCGCCGGATCCGCCGACCGCCACGCCAATGCCGCCGCTTCCCGCGCTGGGGCCGGAAAAGCCATCTAGGGGTTCCGCCACGGTGCACGCGATGCACAAGGGAAGCAGCCCTAGCCAGACGCGCATCCACGAAGTCTAGCACGGCCACCTAGACTTCGCTTTGTCGCCGGACTGCTGGTGGGTGCTGATACACTGCCCCAAAAATGTCGGACGCTACTGAGACGCGGCATGAAGCGATTGGCGCAGAGGCTGCGCGCCCCCGTCCCGGCGTGCTCATTGTATTCACGGAGGACCACGCCGCCTTTCCGCCGATACCCGTGGGCATCGAGCGGGCCGGCACCATTGGACGCGACGAGAGCGCCACGATCGTTCTTGATGATTCGCAAGCATCGCGCGTGCATGTGCGACTGACGCCCACAGACGGCGGCTATCAAGTCGAAGACCTGAACAGTCGTAACGGTAGCTACGTCGCGGCTGTGCGCTGCACTCAGCCCACTCTGCTTGCGTATGGGGCGACGCTTCGTCTGGGTCGGTCGCTGCTGCTAGCGGTGATGGATGTGGAATCGCACCGGGTGTCGACCGACGACGACCTGGGCCTCATCGGCGCTGGCAACGTAGCGGCCCTGCGCACGCGCATTGTCGAGATCGCGCAGCGTTCGGAACCCGCACTTGTCGAAGGGCAGACCGGGGTCGGAAAGGAACGCGTCAGTCATGCCTTGCATGCGGCAAGCGGTCGCAGCGGGCCGCTCTTGGCGGTGAACTGCGCGGCGCTTCCCAAAGACTTGGTCGAGGCGGAGCTGTTCGGTCATGCCAAAGGAGCGTTCTCGGGATCAGATCGCGCTCGGGACGGGCTCTTTCGCTCCGCGGCGGGGGGCACGTTGCTGTTGGACGAGGTGGGTGATCTGCCCCTAGACGCGCAGGCGAAGCTGCTTCGAGTTCTGGAGACGAGTGAAGTGCGCGCCGTTGGGGAAGACCGCGCCGTGCACGTTGACGTTCGAGTTGTGGCTGCCACGAACGCGCCCCTGGAAACCCGGGTCCAAGCTGGACTGTTTCGCGCAGACTTGTTTCACCGCCTAGCCGCCTGGCGTCTGTCAGTGCCGCAGCTCCGGGAGCATGCCGAAGACATCCCGGCACTGGTCGCGCACTTTGAGCCTGCTGCGGCGTTTTCTGTCGAAGCGATGGAGGCGTTGCTTGGCGCAGAGTGGCCGGGCAATGTGCGTGAGCTGAAAAACGTCGTCCGTTCGGCCACGTCCAGCTCGCTCAATTGCCGGACGGTCTGCTTCCAGCGTCTCCGTCGCGTCGTACGGATGACCGAGAAGCTGATGCGGTTTTCCGCGCCCGCCTCGATACCGCACTGCGCCTCAGAGAAGGCAACGTCGCACAGGTCGCGCGTGACCTTGGCGTTGGCCGTCCTTGGCTCTACTCGGTGCTCAAACGCCTCGCCATCGATCCGGCTACGTATCGGACGCGCTGAGTCATGAGCGCGCTCGCTCCATGCCCGAGCTGCTTGAGCAGCACCCTCGCGCCGTTGCCCGCGATCGCCCCGGACGCTTTGAGCTGCGCAGCATGCTGCGGGTTTTGGCTTTCCGCCTCGGCGCGGCAGCTGCTGTCTCCAACGCAAGCGTCGACCCCGCCGCCCAGCAAGCCGCCAGGAACCTGTCCAACTTGTGCGGCCGCCCTGCGCTGGCAAGCGCATGTCGCGCCGACTACCGCGTGGCTCGCGGTCTGCGACGCACACGGCGCGTGGTTCGAACGCGCTGCGCTTCCCGCGATATCCGATCAAGCCTGGCGCGTTGCCATCTTGCGTACGGTTATCGAGCAGTGCCGTGCGTTCCGACCGGAGCAACGCTCCGCGCTCCTCACGGCTGTCGACGCGCTCGCGCGTGCGCCCACGCCCAACATCATGGCGCGCTCGATCGTACACCCCGTCGGCGCACCGATGCTCCTCACGATCGGCGTTGGCGCTATGGCCGACGACGGCGTGTTCGTGATTGCTCAAGACGGTCGCTCCCTGACCATCGAGTCGCCCGCGTCGCGCTGGGCCATGTCCATCATTGTCGCCGTCGTGCTGGGCTTCACGACGGCAGCGGTGGTCCCCCTGTTGTGGGTCACGAGCGGCGCCGAGACCGCACTCTTCGGCTTTGCAGCCATGTGTTTCGTGCTCGTCTTCGGTGTCGGCATGTTTGCCGTTCAGGGGCTGACTGCGAAGCGGCAGCGTGTTGTCTTTTCTGTGCTGCGTCAGACCATCGAAATCTCGAGGAACGGGCGCAGCGAGTTCAGCATTCCTTTCGCCCTGGCGACGTGCACGCGGGTGCAACGGCACACGACACAGGGTTACGGTGACAACTTCAACGTGTTGATCCCGCTCGGAGTGGCCGAGTTGTGGGTCCACCAGCTGTCGGTTCGCAACGAGGCCCTCGACGCCGCCAGTCGTCTGGCCCAGTTGCTGGGCGTGCCCATCGACCTAGAAGAAGAGCACAAACACTGATGGCGCAGCCGGAGAAAGTCGGTCGCTACCTGCTCTTTGACGCCATTGCGCGTGGGGGCATGGCCAGCGTGCACTTGGGGCGCGCCGAGGGCGACGCGGGGTTCTCCAAGATCGTGGCCATCAAGCGCCACCATCCACAGTTCGCCAAGGACCCATACTTCCGCGACATGTTGCTGGACGAAGCGCGTCTCACCGCACGCATCGTGCATCCGAACGTGATCAGTGTCCTCGACGTGGTTGCGGCTGGAGGCGAGCTTTTGGTCGTGATGGAGTACGTGCCCGCGCTGTCCTTTGCGGAGCTTGGCGGGGTTTGGACGCAAGGCGGGCAGCTGATTCCACCGCAGATCGTCTCCGCAGTCATCGTCAGCGCACTGGAGGGCCTGCACGCGGAGCACGAAGCAAACGACGAACGCGGAGCGCCGATGAACCTCGTGCATCGAGATGTGTCTCCGCACAACCTGTTGATCGGCGGAGACGGATTGGTGCGCGTGATCGACTTTGGCGTGGCCCTGGCGGCGCAGCGCATCCAGGTCACGCGCACCGGAGAGATCAAAGGCAAGTTGGCGTACATGGCGCATGAACAGATCCGGCGACTGGACGTGGATCGTCGCGCGGACGTCTATGGAGCGGGCGTGACCTTGTGGGAAGCGCTTAGCGGGCGGCGTATCCATGACGGCGTTCAGCCGGGCGAGGTTGTGCGGCGCGTAGCAGCCGCGGACTACGAACCACCCAGCCAATTTGCCCACACCCCAGTGCCAGCGTTGGACGAAGTCGTGCTGCGTGCACTCCGGCTCGATCCGGCAGAGCGCTTCGAAACTGCACAGGCCATGGGGCGCGCCGTGCGCGAGTGCTGCACCCCAGCATCCCGGGCGGAGGTTGCGGACTGGGTCGAGCAAGTCGGGCACGGCACCCTCGAAAGGCGCCGGAAGGCCTGCGCGGCGGTGGAAGCGTGGGAGCCGGGTGCGGCGCCTTCGTTGCCAGTGCAGAAGAGCGCGGCTACGGATCCGACCGAAGCGCGCCCAGCGCCCGGCGTAGCCGCCACCGAAACCCGAGCCGGACCGGAGCCCAGCAAGGGTGGGGCGCAGGTTCCGGCACACCACGACACGACGATGCCCAGCGCGACGCCGCCGCCGCCGTCTAGAGACGAGACGCGTACGACCGAGTTGCTGCGCGGCGCCGACGACAGCCGCACGACGCAGTCCCTGGACGCGACGAAGGCTTCGAACTTGGCGCCGCTAATTGGCGATCCTGACGGCACCCGAACAACTCAGCTATCGGACCCCGACGGTACCCGCACGACGCGTAAAGCCGGCGTTCATTCCGTGGCGGGAGCCATGGACGACACCAAGCCGACGCAACAACGACCGGCTCCGGGCGCCAGCGCTGCCGAGATGTTGCCCGTCAGCTCTCTTTGGTCCGGAGTGTTGGGCGCCGCCGCCGTGGTGGCGCTGATCGCGGTGGTCGCGCTCATCATCATCTACGCGCGAGCGCCCGCTGAGGAAGCGGCGTCTGCGGAACCGTCCGCAGAGGCGACCGGCGCGTCAAAGGAGTCGGGGGAAACCGCCATGTCGGTGTCCGACGCCAGCGCCGGCCCTGGGCCCATTGCAACTGCAACGGTGGTCACTCCAGCGCCAACGCCAACGGCCAGTGCGGCGGAGCCGAGCCCCACTGCTGGTGTTGTTCCGGCGGGACCCAAGCGTCCGCCCACGGCGCGTCCGCCGAAGCCAAGAGCGAACTGCTCACCGCCGTACACCTTGGACAAGGACGGCGTGCGCATTCCGAAGCGGGAGTGTTTCTAGGTCGCGGGGGGACGCGCCGAAGGCGAAATGGCGTTCACGCTTCTTGTCGCGTCCACATCCCGGTCCACTCGGGAACCCTTGCCCATTTGCGCTCTAGCACTTTGCTTTCCAGTTCTGTGCCGAAGAAGAAGCCCAAGCAGCGCGCGGCAGACGCGGCGTCCGTGAATTCGTAGTCCGTTGCAAACTGTCTGCGCTCGAACCCCTGCTGTTCCAGCCAGGCGTAGTACTCGCCCAGGCGCTCGTTCGGCGGCGCTGCCGCTTCCTGTGCGGTGCCTAAAGTCTCGATCACCGCAAGGGCTCCGTCGGGAACGACCACGCGCTGCATCTCTGCGAGTGCTTGGGCGATATGCGTTCGCCAGTCCGCCTCTTCCCAATAGCGAAAGTGTCCGAAGACCCAACCGGCGACGGCGCCCTGCATGCTGTCATCATCGAAGGGCAGGGCGCGCCCGTCGCCAATCATCAGCTCAAGCCGATGCGGCACGTACTCCGCAAGCTGAGCCCGGGCCACATCCAGCATGGCGGCTTCGGGCTCGAGGGCGACAACGTGTGCGCCTTGCTCCAGCAGCAGGCGTGAGACACGGCCTGTGCCCGCGCCGACGTCGAGCAGTTTGCCAGGAGCGTTTCCGAAGATGTCGCTCAGCGCGTGCCTTAGGTTGTCGTCGGCGTCCTCCGCGGACACCAGCTCGTGGTAGCGGTCCGCGTGGTTCCGATAAACTTCTCGAAATTCCATGGCGGGACTTCGCAGCGAAGCGCCACGCTGTCAACCCCTGGCCAGCGCTTGGGAAGGACGCGGGCCCACGCCTAGGGCTGCGGCGGACAGCGCTCGGGACTCGGAAGGTCCACGCCGACGCGGCTCTTGGTGTCGGATGCGAGCTGGCCGACGAGCTCGCGCAGGGCCCCGGAGACCATGCCGTTGGCCCGCCGCGCATTCGCACATTCGGTGACCGTTGCGGTTAGCCCTGCCGCACGGTCGATGTCCTGGGAGCATGCGGTGCCGAAGGCTCGCATCACCGCTTCGGACGCTCCGCGCACGCCCGCGATGTCTGCTTCAGTGTGTGGGTCGTCGACAATTGGAAGCCGCGTCAACAGCTCAGCGGCTCGGCGGTAAGCGCGTCCATCCTCGGCGTTCAGGAACGTGCTGCAGTCGCCGTAGCAGCCGCCCGCTTCCTTTCGGATGGTGCTGCAGATCAGCGAAACCGGTGTTGCCAGGGCGCGTCCCAAGGCCACGTGCTGCGCTTTGGTCTCGCGGTTGCACCCGAGCAGGAGCAGCGCTGCGCTGACCGCTGCGGCAAGGCCGACGCCGCGCCGCACTGCGTGTCGCGGGATCATACTCAGCGGAAGGAAAGGTCGACGTTGGCTTCGCGGGCGGGGCCAGTGGGCGCGTGCCCGGCTTGGATGTCGTAGTTGGGGCCGGCGCCGCAGAGGATGTCCTTGTCCCCCGCGCTGCGCTCACGCTTGGAGCACGCCGCCGGCAGGGTGCCCTCCTTCACGCTGCCCCGGGACGCGCGAGCCGCCAGGGTATAGCCGCCTGCGGCCGGGAAGGTGGCGGCAATGCTGCCCGAAGCGCTGTAGACTTTGCCACCGCCCGCGGACGCGCCGGCCATGCGCAAGGTGATTGCGGGCGTGCCTCCCTCGTGGTCGCGTTTGTCGTTGGTGATGTTCACCGTGTCGCTCACGTCGAAGACGCTGATCACGTTCTTGCATTGCACCGTGGTGTTTTTCACGCTGGGCGCAGCCTGGATGTAGCAGCTGCCCATGCTGGCGGAGTTCTGCACGCTGATGGCAGAAGCGTTGCCGACGAAGTCCGTCTTGACGTCGAAGTGGTTGAGGGGCCCGCCGGCGCGGTTGACGATGTTGATGGCGCCCGTAAACGCGTCGGGCACGCGCACGACCACATCGGAGCCGAGCCCGTTGCTGCCGCCCTGGCGTGCGACCGTCACGGTGATGCCACCTTGCTGTGCCGCAGCGACGCGGAGGTTCTGAGCCAGCTCTTGGTCCGCGGTGGCTTGGTTGTCGTAGGCGGCGTAGGCAAAGGGCGCGAACTCGACGACGACCTGCGGCGACGCGCTGCGCGTGACGAAGACGTTGCCGTAGAGCACGTCGATGGTGATGGGCGCGCCAGGGGCCGCATTGAAGGCTTGCGCCGCTGGGCGCGCACCGTCGTAGCGCTTGAGACTCTTGGCGGTGCAGCGCGTGCCGGAGCCGTCCTCGATGCAGGCGACTTCGCAGGCGAGCTGAGGCAGTCCGACGAGGGTGGCGATGGCGGTTGCAAGGAGCGTGTGTTTGGCGTGCATCATCGGGAGCTTAGACGGGGCGTGACGAATGCCTAGTCTGCCGTGCGCGCAAAAAATGCCGTGCGGTCAGAGAAACGGGAATGGTTTCAGAGGGTTAAGCCCAAGACTTGCTAGTCGTTCTCGAAAAATCGACCCCGCTTAGTTGAAAAGCCGGACGCGCTGGGAAAAGACTGGGTCCTCTCGGGATGCTGTCTTCGACCCTCCTCCGCTCCGCCGTGATCGCCCTGGCCACTCTGTGCCTGGTTGGGCCCGGTTCCGTTCGTGAAGCGGCAGCCGCCGGCGCGAAGGTGCACAAGGTCGAAAAAGGTCATTCCCTCTGGGCCATCGCCAAGCGCTACGGCGTGACGGTAGCGGCGCTGCGGGACAAGAACAGCCTAGACGAAGGCGACCCCATCAAGCCTGGCCAGCAATTGGAGATCCCAGGCAAGAACGAGAAGAGCGGAAAGAGCCGCAAGCGAAGTGGGAGTGGCAAAGAGGCACGCATCAAGAAGCCGGGTGCCAGCACGCAAACCCAGAAAAGCGCGAAAGAGCGCGGCATCAATCCCTGCAACACGCCGGATCCCGGATACGGCATCTACGATCGTTGGAGCCGCGCCCCGAGCATGGGGCAGATGATCATGCCCCAGAAGGGTGGAACCTCCCCCAGCGGGCGCTTCGACGTGATGTTTCATTTCCATGGCCACGAACCCATTCGCAAAGAGTGGGTGCAGGTCATGGATGGTGCGGTATTGGTCGGTATCGATCTTGGCCTCGGGTCGGGCCCGTACGGAACCGCCTTCCAATCCCCGAAGGCATTCGAACGCTTGGTGGAGAGCGTTGAAAAGGCCGTCGCCACCAAGACCGGGAAGAAGCGCGCTCGCGTGCGCCACGTCGGGCTCTCAGCCTGGAGTGCCGGCTACGGCGCGGTGCAAGAGATCATCAGTCAGTCTTACGGGCACAAGCTGGTGGACACCGTCGTGTTGCTCGACGGCTTGCACTCGGGCTACTCCGGCAAGACCCTGAACGAGACGCAACTCAAGCCCTTCATCGATTGGACGCGCGAATCCGTGCGGGGCAAGAAGTTCCTGTTTGTCAGTCACTCGTCGATCATTCCGCCCGGCTATGCGTCCACCACAGAGACCGCGAACTTCCTGATCCAGAAGATGGGCGGCAAAGCCCGCAAGACGGCGCCGCGAGGCTCGGATCCCATGGGGCTGGACCTGATCAGCCGCTATTCCCGCGGGAACTTCCATGTGCGGGGCTACAACGGCAACGACAAGATGGACCACTGCGCGCACATTGGCCTGTACCGGGATGTGCTGAAAGTGCACGTCAAACGCCGCTGGAACTCGCCCCGGGGTTACGGGAAGAAGTAGCGCTCGGCTTCATTTTTCAGAAAATGCGTGGGGGCCTGGTGACGAGTCGCCGCTCGTGGCCGTTTACTCTATTTTGTGAAGGTGGAGCTCGAGCGCCTGGCAGAAGCCGCCGCCCTCGGCGACGCTGCGGCGTGGCAGGCGCTGTGGGCTGAGATCGAGCCCATCGTTTGGGGCATCACCGGCAAGTGGCAGATCACCGGGCCGATGTGCAAGAGCGACGACGACCGACGTGAGATCGTCATTCGCGTCATGGAGCGCTTGCGCGCCGACCGCCTGCGACGCTTGCGTGCGGTAGCTCAGTCCGGGGCTTTGAACCAAGGCGGCGCGTTTCGGGCCTGGGTGACCACGGTCGCGACGCGCGTTGCCATCGACTACGTTCGCTCACGGCCCGAGCACCTCGATCCGCGCAACCGCGCAGGCGGTCGACGCTGGGTGGAAGTGTTGGTTGGAGACGACGCAAGCTTGCGTGCGCCCAGCACCGATCCGCTGCGGATGGCAGCTGCCGAGCAGATGCTGGACCGCGCCCACGACCTCTTGACGCGGGATCAGATGGTCGCCCTTTGGTACTGGCTGGACGGTGGCGACCATGAAGTCATCGCGCACCGCATGCGTTTGGGCAATCCCAAGCAAGCAGAGCGCCTGCTGCGCGCCGGCCTGAAGCGGCTGCGTGATCGTTTTCGCGACGGAGCCGACGCGCTGCGCGCCGGGGAGACCAAGCCATGAACTGTCCCGAGATAGAACAGCTGTTCGCTTCGCCGCGTCGAGCGGGCATCGACGAACACGCCGCCTGCTGTGACGCCTGCGGCGGCATGCTTGGGCTCTCGGAGCTGCGCGAGCAGATCGCCGAGCGCACACCCGACGACTGCGTGGACGCTGAGGTGTTGATCGCACGCCGGGAGATCGGTGCGTTGCCCGCGGCCGACAAGCAGCGCCTGCAGGCACACCTGGAGGAGTGCGCCGACTGCAACGAGCTAGCCGTGCGCATGGCGTCACTGCCTTCCCCGGTGCGCGAGGCCACCAGCGTGGCGGCGCAAACCGGCGTGCACCAAGCTCCGCAGCCAGCGCAGCGCACGCGCCCTCCGTTGTGGTGGTGGCTGGCAGCGGCCTCTTTCGCGCTATTTACCGGTTTGGTCGGATTGGGCATGGGGCTGGCATTGGATTTCGGCGCCGAGACCACCGCAGAGGCGACTGCATCGCCGGTGGTGCCGACGCAGGTGTCTGCGCCGGCGTCCCAGCCCGGGCACGCGGCGCCGAAGTTGCCTCCGGTCCTGACGCCCTTTGGCCTCCTCCCGCTGCCCAGCGTCCAGGTGCCGCAGCCAGACGACGACTCGGACGTGCCAGACCCAAAGCCGCCGCAGACGGATGACGATACGGATCTATTGAACCCGTTCCAGCCGCTCCCCAAGGCCACGGCGACGGACGGCAAGGGCTTTCTGACCATCGTCTGTGCGCCGTTCTGCGATCGCGTTGTCGTCGACGGTAAGTCGGAGGGTCGCTCGCCGATCGTGCGCCACGCGCTGGACCCTGGCCGGCACACGGTACTGCTGAAACGTGGCACGGTCTCAAAGACGATTTCTGTGCACATCGTCGCGGGCACGACGACAGCGCGGCGAGTCAACATGCAAGACGGAGATGCTGATGCGGACGGCGTTGGTTTTCTCAACGTGATGTGCGTGCCCTTCTGCAACAAAGTGGTAGTGGCAGGCGTGAACCTCGGCTCCACCCCGATCGTGCGGCGCCGTCTCGACCCGGGCAGGCACAACGTCGAACTGTGGCGCGGCGCCAAGCGTAGCGTGCGCACTGTTCATGTCCGCGCAGGCAAGACGAGCACCCTGACGCATCGAGCGCCGCGGGCAACGAGCTGCAACCCGCCGTACACCATCGACAAGAGCGGCCTGAAGCGGATGAAGGCCGAGTGTCTGGAGCCGACGCCGCCCACGGGCGGCCGCTCGGCGCTTCGCGCGATGAAGGCCGAGCTCAAGGCGAAAGTCGCCGCGGGCACCGCTTCGAAACAACAGCGGGGCATGCTCCGCGCCCTGTGTCGGCAACTTGGCGACCACTCCTGCATGAATTAGCCGCGCGCCGTGGGGCTTTTGTATTGGCGTTGAAATCCGCCGCAAAATGACTAGCCTTCCCGCTCTCACGCACGAGTGGCGGAATTGGCAGACGCGCCGGATTTAGGTTCCGGTTCCGAGAGGAGTGAAGGTTCAAGTCCTTTCTCGTGCACAAATTTCATAGGGGGGCGACAGAGTTTGGCCCTTTGGGGCGGACCTGTGGTGGCAGGACTCGGCCTAATGTGCGGATCTGTGCGTTCCTAGATCGTGAGCACCGTCTTGTGGGCGGCGGTGTTTGCTGCCGGCTCAAGTCC
>CBDUPW010000037.1:0-40036 GCA_965369205.1 uncultured Polyangiaceae bacterium
CACTGACGCGATATATTTCGCGTCAGTGTGATCCAGTGCCGAAGGTGAGACTTGAGCCGGCAGAAAACTCCGCCGACAATCGCCCCTCCCCACGATCTAGAAACGCACCGCTTCGGCACATGAGGCCTAAAGTCGACGCCACAAGAACGCACACTGACGCGATATATTTCGCGTCAGTGTGATCCAGTGCCGAAGGTGAGACTTGAACTCACACGGGAGTAACCCCAACGGATTTTGAATCCGCCGCGTCTGCCGATTCCGCCACTTCGGCGCGGTCCGGGGGCGGACTATACTCGAAAATTCTCTCCTGGCTAGCGTCCGCCGCGGCGGGCTTTTCCGCTGCTTTGGCGGACTGCGCCGGCGCGGGTCAGGCGCCGAACCGCCGCCGTGAGCGTGGGCTCGAGGGGGGTCGTGCAGTCGACCAGTTCGCCCAAATGTCGCGTCGCGCGCTCCGCGCGCTGCCAAGCAGCCGCGTGCCCCAGACTACCCACTTCGTGTTCTAGCGCGAGCTCCGTGGCCTGCCGCAGCTCGCCGCCTATGCGCCGCAAGGCGTCCAGGCGCTGGGACATGCCCCCCTGCTTCTCGCAAGCGGCATACATCCCACGCACGATGCCCAGGAGGTCCCGAACGGCCTCGAAGGGAAATGCTGCATCACGGGGTGCCAACATGGGGACAGGCTTGCGTTACTGAGTGTGAACTGTCATGGCTAGCGCATGCGGCCGCGGCGGACAATGCGCTCCGGCGGCAGGCACGGACAGAATGCGACAGCGCAAAGAAAAGCATAGTTCTCTCGTCGCGCTAGGCGCGCTGCTGTCGGGCGCCCGAGTCACCGCGGCCAAGCGAGCACGTCTGGGTGTCGACCCCACAGTGTGGCGTCGGGCGGTCGGCGCCAAGATCGACGAAAACACCGGCGTGGGGGAGCTGCGTCGCGGCGTGCTTGAAGTGCGTGTCGCGTCGGCCGCATGGGCGCAGGAGCTCTCGTTTCACGTGCCCATGATCTTGAAGCGCCTACAGGACGCGCGAGTGGCGGTCGAATCCCTGCGCTTTCGGGTAGATGCGAGCTGGAAAACTTCGACGCCGAAAGCAAAGGCCGCAGCGCCGCTGCGCCCGCCCGTCCCCCTGCCCGAACCCATCGCTGCCCGCTTGCAGCAAGTAGACGATGCGGGCCTGCGCTCCGCGATCGCCGAGGCCATCAGTCACTGGCTGGCGTTCACGGAACCTACTTCGCCGCAGCGAGCCGCTCCAGCCCTTCGACCCGCTGCGCCAAGAAACGATCCGCCGGACCGAACCCCGGGGCCACGGCGCGCAACAGCGCCACATAAGAACGGAGCAGGGCGAGGTTGATGTCGGAAACTTGGCGCAGCACCGTGTACAGCTGATCCACAACCGGGCCTGGCAGCGGTCGCTTCTGGGTCATGAACAACTCGAACGCGTAGTCGACCCATTCTCCCTTTTTCGTGGCGGCTGCCAGTTTGACCGCATACGCAACCGCCTTATCCGCCGTCTGCGGAGTGGGGCTCTTTCCGCTATTGGCTATTTCGAGCAGGTTGCGCAAGTAGGAAGCCAGGATTTTTTCGGCCTCTTCGCCGCGTCCGAGCGCCAAGACTTTGTCCGCTACGCCACCGAGCAGCTCGAGCGCGTCCCCTTGGTGCGTTGACTCCGAATCGTCGTCCGTACGCCGGGCTGGGATTTGTTCCAATCCGACCAACGTCACGGCGGTGGAGCGGCCCGCAGACTCCGGAGCTTCCGACGCCGACACATGCGCGCGCACGACCAGCTCCTGCTTGCCGATCACAATGCGATCGCCGGCCACGAGCAGGCGGGTCCCATTCACGCGCTGCCCGTTGACATAGACGCCGTTGACGCTGCCAAGGTCGTCCACGCGAATCGCGGCGGGCTCCACGATGACCCGTGCGTGCCGACGTGAAACCAGCGCGTCGTCCAGGACGATCTCGGCAGACGTACTGCGACCCAAGGTGTATTCCCCGGGTGCGACGTCCAGGGTCCGCCCTGCATAGTCGAGGGCAAACCGGATTTGGGCGGAACCTTCGCCTGGCACGGCTATCTTCTGTCCTCCTGCATCTTCTTGGACCGCAGCCCAATTGGTAAGCCTAGCGCAGGTGGGCCAGGCCTGGCCCCAAAAATGGGCGGATTGTCCCGGCCGCCGCGGGCATTCGGGCCCTAGGCGGGGAGCCGGCGCGCTCCGCGATCATCGCGCACCGCGCCTACCGCGCGCGGGCCAGGCGCTCCAAGCCTTCGACGCGGCTGACCAGGAACTTCTCAGCCGGACTGAGCTCTGCGGCGGCTGCGCGCAAGGCATCCACATAGGCTCCGAAGCGCGTCAGATCGATCGCGCCCACCTTGCGCAAGGTCGTGTAGAGCTCGTCGACGATTTCCGCCGGAATGGGACGAAGCAAGCCGTGGTACAGCGCGACAATGTAGTCAACCCAAGCGCCCTTGTCGGTCGCATCCGCAAGCTTCGCAGCGTAGTGGCCAGCTTGGTCGATTCCCACGGGGATCCGCCCGTTCTGGACCTCATTGAGGGTGTCCCCCAACAGCGCGCCCAGGATCCGTTCGGCTTCTTCGACCCTGCCCATCGCCAAGGCCTTGTCGGCTAGCGTGCCCACCACGGCGAATCGGTCGAAACGATGCGTTGGAGCCCCGCGCGAAACCTGGGCGTCCGTGCTCGCGGAACGCGGGCCAAGCACGATCAGCTCCTGCGAGCCAACGCCGATCCGATCGCCAACGACTAGAGGATGCGTCCGTTTCGTGATTCTCTCGGCGTTGACACGAATGCCGTTGCGACTGCCCAGATCCTCGACCACCAGCTGATCGGCGTGGAGGATCAGCTTGGCGTGGTTACGCGACACCAATGGATCGTCGAGAGAGATCTGACAGCTAGCGCTTCTGCCGATCATGAACTCGCCTTCGGTCAGGTTGAGCTCGTGCCGCAGATAGCGGATGCGGAAAGCGTTCATCCACCGCCGCCGGGAGGTACCGTCAGCATCTGCACCCGGGCGAGAGACGCCGCTTCGACTTCGGACAGGCCGCCCCGGAGTGTGGCCTGCTCGACAACTCGACTTGCGGCAGGGGCCAATGTGGCGCGTTCGCCGGTCGGCAAGCTACTCAGTCGCTGCGTGACATGCTCCGCCGGCACCGCTTTGAGATTGGAGTACACCGCGAGGATCCAACGGCCCCAGTCAGCCTCACGTCGCTCCTTGGCGAGCGCGGCAGCTGCCTCCGCGAGGCGATCCAGGTGCTCCACCGACAGTCCGGCACCGGAACGCAACCGCTCTTCGACGTTGCCCTTCGAGCGCGTCAGCATGCGCTCGACGTCGTCCCAGCGCTCCAAGGAGACCGCCTTGTCGAGCACGTCCACGAGCAGTTCCAGGGTCCAATTCTTGTCTGTCTCGCCCACAACACCGCTGATGGTGTCTTCATCCATGCGCTCCCGAGAGCCGCACGCCGGGCACAGAATGAGTTCGGCGGGGTACGGAAGGCCACAATGCGCGCAGTGGCACATGAAGCCCGTCGGGCGCGTCCCAGGGCCAACGCCGGGCCGTGACTGTGCGCGCACGGCGCAGAACACCATTTCTTGGGTGCCGATTCGGATCCGGTCGCCGTCCTTGAGTTCCGTGGGGCCCGAGATTTGGCGCGCGTTGACCGTCAACCCGTTGCGCGAGCCCATGTCCCGGATCGATGCCCGCGCCCCTTCAACCAGGATGCAGCCGTGCTGACGAGAGACCAATGGGTCTTCGATGGTTACGTGGCACGAGGCACTACGGCCCAGGATAGTCTCGCCCGGAGGGAGATCAATCTCTTGCAGGAGAAAGCGGAGTCGGTAGCGCGGCACGGCGTCTCCAGGGCGCGTTCGCCCATTCACGCGAGAAACTACCCTCCTTGCCTGCGGACGTCAAAATGAGGCCCAACTCCCCGTGCTACTGGGCGGGCGGGCTGAGCGCGGCCAGAAAACGCAACACGAATCTAGGGTGACTGAGAAGCCCGTAGATCTTCAGGCGGCGACCCGCCCAGGCAGCTGCGATGCGACGCAGCTGCGCTCGGCGCTCGCCTCTGGTATTCGGCGTCGCTTCCTTCCCAAAGAGGGAGAGCCGCGTCAACGCTTGGATGTTGTCTCGATCGCCCCGAACGGTGACGGTTGGGACCCCCACCAGTCCTTCGTGGATGGTGAGTCGACCGAAGTCGAAGCGCAAAGTCAGGGCACTCGCGGTGTCGTCCAGAACAATTCCTACGGTTCCGCGTAGGCGCTCGAAGTCTTTGCGCCGCTCCGGCACTCGCACCGCCGCCTCGACCGCGTCCGCGAGGGTACGCGCCAGGGGTTCGTGCTCCGCCCCGGGAGCGAGGTCAACGACAGGGTCCACCCAGCGCGCATGACCCCGAACTGAGGCGCGGTCAAGCCTTGAACCGCGCGGCCACGCGGGCGAGCATTGGCGCCATGAAGCGTCGCCCCTTCGGATCCCAGCGCCAGCCTCTCTGCGCGAGCGTCGCCCTAGTGGCCCTTCTCGCCGGGAAGGCGGCAGCCCAAAGCAAAGCGGTCGGCGAGGAGTCCCCCAAAGCGTCCGCTCCGGCTCCGACGGAAGCTGCGCCAAGCCCGCAGCCGACGCAGCCGCCAGAGGCGCCCACGCAACCGCCCACCCCGAACGCGCCCCCAACCGTGTTGCTCCCAGGTGACGCGCCCGGCGCCACGGGAACCGCCCCAGTGCAAGCACCGGCGGAAAAAGACGCCGCCGGGGAGCTCCGCCAGGCACAGCAGCGCCAGCGGGCCGAGAGCGCCCATGTCCACCTGCACGTCAGCTACCCGAACGCTTGGCTGGAGATAGCGAGTCTCGTCGACGACGACGGCTTCCGCAGAGTGTGCCCAGCGCCCTGCGACGTGCCCGTGCGTGTGGTGGGCAAACAAGCGCGCGTCGTTGCCCCCGGCATGACGCCATCGAACCCGTTCCGGATCGAACCCGGACATGGCACCGCGCAGTTCCGCGTCAACGGCGGCAGCGAACGCACCCGGCAGTGGGGGATCTGGTCCTTCGCGATCGGTGCCCCGGTGGCGCTGTCCGGCATGGGGCTCTGGGGTTACGGCAAGATCCAGGACTCCCAGGGAGCCCAAACCGCAGGCATCGTCGTTGCCAGCGTCGGAGCCGCGGCCATCATCGCCGCGCTTCCCCTGCTGTCCATGGGCTCCACCCGCGTGCAAGACGAGCGGGGCCACACCATCGCCAGCGGCGGGTGGGCGCCCGCATTCTGAGCACCCACCGGCACGTGGCGCCAGCCGCTCAGGTTCCGAATGTCTTCATGAACTGCGCCAGAGTCTCGATCCACTCCCGTGGTGCGGCGTTGTAGATCGAGACGCGCACGCCGCCGACGGAACGGTGGCCCTTCAACCCCGTCATGCCCTGGGCCTGGGCCTTCTGCACGAACTCCGCTTCAAGCTCAGGCGTGGGCAACGTGAACACGACGTTCATCAAGCTGCGGCTCTCGCGCTCCACGGGGCAGCGGTAGAAATCTGCACGCTCGTCGATGGCTGCGTACAGCAACGCCGCCTTGTCACGGTTGCGCTTCTCCGTTGCGGCCAAGCCGCCCGCTTCCTTCATATGCGCCAGCACGTTGCGCAGTAGGTAGATACCGAAGGTGGGTGGCGTATTGTAGAGTGAGTTGGCATCCGCATGGGTGCGGTACTGAAAAATCGCGGGGATGTCCTTGCGTCCAGCCTCGACCAGGGACTTCTTCACGATCACCACCGTGACCCCACTGGGCCCGAGGTTCTTCTGGGCCCCCGCGTAGATCAGACCGAATTTGGATACATCCAGGGGCCGCCACAGGATGTCACTAGACATGTCCGCGATCAGCGGCACAGAACCGGTGTCCGGAAAGGCGTGCCACTGAGTGCCGAAGATGGTGTTGTTGCTGGTGATGTGCACGTAGGCCGCGTTCGGATCGAGCTTCAGCTCCGACTGTTTGGGGATCCGGGCGAACTTTCCGTCTTGCTCCGTCGAGCCCGCAAGTTGCGCGTTGCCGACGACCTTGGCCTCTTTGAGGGCCTTCTTGGACCAGGCGCCGGTGAGCACGTAGTCGGCGGTCTGGCCCGCACTGAGCAGGTTCATCGGCACGATAGCAAACTGCGCGCTCGCTCCGCCCTGCATCAGCAACACGTCGTAGCTGTCGTCGATGGCGAAGAGTTCTCGAAGCAGCGCGATGGCCTCGTTGTGCACGCCTTCGTAGGTCTTTCCCCGATGGCTGTGCTCCATGATGCTCATGCCCGTGGATCCCACATCCAAGAGCTCACGCTGCGCCCGCTCGAGAGCCGCTAGGGGGAGTGCCGCCGGACCCGCATTGAAGTTGATTGCTCGCGCCATGGTCTGTCTCCAGTTCAGTTGGACAACAGCGGTCGCGTAGCGAAAGTGATGCGTCGCGTCAAGCGGGGCCGAGGGCACGGGCTGCAATGTCGCGGCGCAGTTGCTTGCCTTCGAACTGAATCAACTCCGCTGCTTGGTACGCTCGCTGCTGCGCCTCGCGCAAGCTGCCCCCCGTCGCCGTCACGCCGAGCACACGCCCGCCGCTGGTCACGAGCTGATTGCCGTCAATTCGCGTGCCGGCGTGGATCACGCTGACGCCGTCAAGGGCTGCGGCCTCGGCGACGCCGGAGATGGCCACGCCCGTCCTCGGAGTCCCGGGATAGCCTTGGGACGCCAAGACGACGCACACCGCATGGCGCTTGGACACCCGCACGTGCTCCGTCGACAACGCGCCCTGCGCCGCAGAATGCAGTAGCTGCGCCACGTCCCCGTCCAATAGAGGGAGCAACACCTGGGTTTCCGGATCCCCAAAACGCACGTTGAACTCCAGCAGCTTCGGCACCCCGGCGTCGATCATGAGCCCGGCAAAAAGCGCTCCGCAGAAGGGATGACCGTCGGCGGCCATGTTCGCGACAGCTGGTTCGAGGATCTCTTCGCGGATCCGCTCTGCGAGCTCCGAGGTCACCAGTGGAGCTGGGGCGTAGGTCCCCATGCCTCCTGTGTTGGGCCCGGAATCTCCATCCAGAAGCCGCTTGTGGTCTTGGGCGACGGGCAGCACGAAGATCCGGCGACCGTCGCTAATGGCATGCACGCTGGCCTCCGCGCCGAGCAGACGCTCTTCGAGCACGACGGTGCGACCGGCATTGCCAAAAGCGCTGCCATCCAACATGGCAAGCGCCGCGGCGCGCGCCTCGTCGTGGCTGTTTGCCACCACGACCCCTTTGCCCGCGCAAAGCCCGTCCGCTTTGACCACCGGCGCAGCGGGAAACGACGCCAGGGCGCCGTCGAGCTCTCCAGCGTCCCGGAGCACCACGGCACGCGCCGTCGGGAGGCCGTGGCGGAGGGCGAAGTCCTTCATGAAGGCTTTTGAGCCCTCGAGCGCCGCAGCCGCACGACTCGGCCCGAAGGTTGCGAAACCCGCCTGCCGCAACTCGTCGGAAAGGCCAGCGCATAGCGGCGCCTCGGGTCCCACGACCACCAGGTCCGCCCCCAGCGACCGGGCCGCGGCGATGGGCTCCTGGGTCGTGTTGCGCAGCGTCTTCGACGCGCCGGCCGTCTGCGGCGCAGATCCAGTGCCGGCGTTGCCAGGACACACCACGACCTCGGACACGGACTCGGAGCGCAGCAGAGCGAGCGCCAGAGCGTGTTCCCTTCCCCCGGAACCAATCAACAGCGCTTTCATCACACATCCACCTCCAAAGTGCCACCTACGCGCCCCCGAACGCTACACGGGCCGCGGCGTGCGGGGGAACAGAAAACCCGTCGCTGCTCGTTGCTGCCCGTCGCCAGACGCAGTATTCATGATGGTTCGAGGTTTTGGTGAGCGAACCGCG
Source organism: uncultured Polyangiaceae bacterium (assembly GCA_965369205.1). GTDB lineage: Bacteria > Myxococcota_A > Polyangia > Polyangiales > Polyangiaceae > JACKEA01. The sequence continues at coordinate 7,862 of CBDUPW010000037.1, forward strand.
TTCTTTGCGAATACGCCGCCCGTACGGGACGGTGGAGGAGTATCTGGCTGCCGAGGCCTGGTCCATCGACGCCCGTTCGGTGCTGCTGATCGACGAAGAAGCACTTCCGTCCGGCGAGGTCGTGAAGTTCGAAATCGTGTTGCAGGACGGCAGCAAGCCGATCCGAGCCGAGGGAGTCGTGCACAAGGCAGTGCAAGCGCGGGGCAAGCGACCTGGCGGACTCCGCGTGAAGCTCAAGCGCATGGGAGCTCAGACCAAAGCGTTCATTGATCGTGCGGTGACCGAAAAGAAGGCGCAGCGCTCGATTCCACCGCCCGCGCCCCCTCCCCCAGAGGACGAAGACGCGCCGCTCTCGGAAGTCCCGCAGAGCGTGAGCGCCCTTGTGATGACCGAAGAGGTTCAAAGCGCGGAGGTCGATGGCGCGGACGCGCACCCTTCGGACAACCCGCCGCAGGCCAGCGGAGTACGGCACAGCAAAGTGGAGGCTCCTCCAAACCGAGACGAGCTGCTTCGCCGCCTGCGAGAACGGGCAACGCTGAAAAAGGCCGCTACGCCGAACACCGAAGAAGAACAGAGCGCTTGAGTTTCTTCGGTGCCGCCGAATCGATGGATCAATCGGTGCCGGGCATGGGCAAGGCTTGGGGAGCCAGGCGAGCTGGTCGGCCGTAGGCGCGCAGCGCGAGGCCAACGCAGAGTGCCTCGAAATCGACCCCAGCTGCAACCGCAGCCTCCGGAAACAAGCTAGTACTGGTCATGCCGGGCAGGGTGTTGACCTCAAGCAGAGTGAGCGCCGAAGCAGTCGCGTCGACCACGAAATCGACGCGCGAAAGATCGCGACAGCCAAGCGCGACGTGCGCAGCCAGAGCGACGTTCTGGATCCGCTCGACGAGCGGCGCGGCGAAAGGCGCGGGGCAATGGTGCACGCTTCCTCCTGGGGCGTATCGCGACTCGAAGTCATACCAGTCGGCAGCCTTCGCTTCGATCAGCGTGGGTGGCAGCGCCTGAGCAGCCCCTTCCCCCTGTTCCAGGATCCCACAGGTCACTTCCTGGCCAACGACAAAGGCCTCCACCAACGCGCGCGCGTCCACTTGAAGGGCGGCGCGAAGTGCCGCGACCATCGCGGAGTCCGTGTCTGAAGCCGCGATACGCGTCGTGCCAATGGCGGACCCACCGTTGGCGGGTTTCACGACCACAGCGCCGCCGATTTCTCTGCGAACGCGCGCGGCGCTCGCCTCCAAGTCGTCGTTCTGGGTCACGAGCCGCTGCTCCGCCAGCGGCAAGCCCGCCGCTCGAAACAATCGCTTTGCGCAGGGTTTGTCCGCCGCAAGGGCACTGGCAAGCACCCCGGATCCCACATACGGGATCCCCAGCACCTCGAGCAAGCCTTGCAAGCAGCCATCCTCGCCAATGGGACCATGCGTGACCGGAAATGCCACATCCGTGGCTTCGCTCTGCAGCAGGGTCGCCGTGTCCGCACACAACTCCACCAGACGCGCCTGCTGCCCACCCGCCGCAAGCGCACTCGCCACCGCGCGCCCAGAACTGCGGCTGACGTGGGCCTCGCTACTCGGCCCGCCCACGAGCACCGCAACGCGCAGCGACTTCACTCGGCGGACTCGGCAGGCAGATGGCACAGTTCGATTCCCAGTTTTTCACTGAACTGGAAGATGCGTTCGTCGCGGTAGAACTCCCCGAATACGATGCGTCCCAAGGCAGCGTTGGCGATCATTTTGTAGCAGCCCCAACATGGCGATGCGGTCACGTAGATAGACCCGCCTTCGAGTCGCACTCCGTTGCGAGCGGCCTGAACGATCGCGTTGGCCTCCGCGTGCACGGTGCGGACGCAGTGCCCGGATTCCATCATATGGTCGTCGTCGTCGCAGTGCGAAAGCCCCCGGATCGAACCGTTGTAGCCCGTTGCCAGGATCATCTTGTCGCGCACAATCACGGCGCCGACGTGCTTGCGCGAACACGTCGCGCGCGTACTGACTTCACGGGCAATCGCCATGAAGTACTCGTCCCAACTGGCTCGTCGTTGCACTGGCGTGTCTCCTAAAAATGGGCGGAATCCTTCGCCGGCGAGGGTATTGCGATGCGCCGCGCCGTCCAAGGCGAAAAGCGGACACGGCAGCGGCAGGGATCCCCCCGCAAGCATGCAGGTTTTCCGCCGTGAGACTTGACCCCAGAAGTGCCTCGTGGCTTGTTCGCGCCGTGCCGCCTCGACGCCCCGCATTCATCCTCGCTGCGAGCTTGAGCCTCGCGAGCGTTGCTCTGGCGACCCGGGGGGACGACCGCGCGCGCGCCCAAGCGGTACTCGCGGAGATCCCGGCGCCCAGTAGCGCTTCCTCCGCTGCCGCGGAGCCCATGGCGCGCGCGAAGGATGCCCTGCGCCGCAGCGACGAGGCACGCGGCGGCGGCGACACCACCCACGCCGCCTTGCTGGACGCCCTCGGACTTGAGTGGGCCGAAACGGCGCGAGACTTGAGTCGCGCCGCGGCCGCCGAGAAAAAGCTTGCCGAGGTTCAGCAGCGCATCGGCGATACAGAGCAAAAGCTCACCCGCGCAAAGGCCCTGCTTGATGACACCGTGGCCAGACGTGGACGCGCAGAACAGAAGTTGCGAGATCTCGAGCAGCCCGACGGAGGCGCAAAATGAAGCGTCGGATTGCCTGGACGCTTTCGGCTGCCGCAGCGATTGCTTGCGCCGTAGCTCCGCCGCCTCGCATTTTTTCCCAAGTGAACGCTGCCCGCTCTTCGCCCTCCGTGGTGCAATCCAAGAGCCTCGCGCCGCAGGTATTCCTGCGCGCCGAGCGCCTGCGCTCCCAAGCAGAACAGGCCCACTCCGACGGGAAGGTCGGCGCCGCCCAGGTATTCGCGGAACACGCCCTCGCAGCCTACGAACACGCCGTGGTCCTGTCCCGTCTGGCAACGGCAGAAGCACGCCTGGCGAAGTCCTCGCTAGAGCTCGAAAAAGTCGAAAGCGAACACGCGAAAGTGGACGAAAGGCAGCTCCGCGTCGCTGCCGAAGCGGAAAGCCTGGAGCTGCGAGTCCGCGTCGCCCAAGACGCCATCCCCCTCGTTCCCAGCGGCCCCGCCTCTCCGGAGCGGGAACAGGCTCGCATGGCGGCAGCCCGCGCCCTTGCATCTCAGGCCAAACTGCTTTGCGCGGCGACGCGATTGCTAGGCAGCGCGCCGAATTTGACAGCAGCAGACAAGGAACTCGGCGCCCTCGAGGCTGAACTTGCCGGCGCCCCGAAGATCGCTCCCATTGACGCAGCCGTGCGGGCGCGCTCCCAGTGCCTGAAACTGCTGACCGGGGTGCGCCGAAGCAAAGCAACCCAAGGGCCGGCGGACGCAGACGCCGCAGACGCACTGCTCAGCGCGCTGTCCAACACCAAACGCCTATATCCCTTTCGAGACGACCGCGGCGTCGTCGTGACCATGCGGAGCGTTCTGGCCAAGGACGGCAGCGTGCGTGCGGACGCCGCCGAACTTCTCACGACCCTGGGCAATGTCGCCAAGGCACACCCGTCCTTCCCAGTGATGGTGGTGGCGCACAGCGCTGGACCCGGCGGCCGTGGCGGCGAAGCAGGCGGCAAGAAGATCACCGAGGCCCTCAAAGCGGCAGGCGCCGGCCAGGTCGAATTGCACAATGTCGAAGCGCGACAGCCCGTGGCGGACCCGAAGCGCTCTGATTCCCGCGCGCAGAACGAGCGATTCGAAGTCGTTTTTGTCGCACCTCGCTGGTAATCCCTAAAGAATTTCGGCAGTTCCGGGCAATCGCGGTGCGCGGCCCTGGACGGCGCCAGCAGGCGGAACCATCTTAAGTCGGTGAACGAGTCGCTGCCCCCTGCCTCGGATCGAGAGCGCGACCCGCGCACGGGCGAGCACGTGGTGTGGCGCGGACGGCCCGCCGGAGTGTCACCCTCGCCGGTACTGCGCGTGGCTGGATACGTGTTGATCGCTCTGACGTTCACATCGCTCTGTTTCGCTGTCGTGATTGCGCGCACGTTGGGCATACCGCCCACATCTTCTATCGTCTTCGCGGCTTGGTGCAGCTCCCTTGCCTTTGTCTGCCTCAAGGGACCGCAATTCTGGTTCGACTCCGTGGAATACGTCGTGACCGATAGCCGAGTGCTTTGGAGACGCGGGCTATTTTCGCGCAGTATTGGCCGGGATCATGTCAGCTTCGTTCGCATTTTCTGGGATCCGGCACGCCCCGGCTATGGCGACTTGGAGCTGGTGCGGGCCGTGCCGACGGGCGCGCTCAGGCGCCGACTGCGCCTGCGGCTACACGGATTGAGCGCGCCTGCTCGGGTGGCAGCCATCGTGCTGCGACGCGACGACGTGACGCCCGCAACGATGGAAACGCGTCCGTTGACCCAGAGGCTGGAACAAGGTGAGCGCGTGGTCTGGAGCGGCAAGCCGCGGCTGAGCCCCCGGGTCTACCTGCCGCAGTCCCGGGAGGACTGGCTGAAAGCCTTCTTGTTCGTGATGCTGGTTGCCGTCTTGGCGCGCATGGTCTTCGGGGTTTGGCCCGTCCTGCGGCGTCTGTCAGACGCTGGGCTGAGTGTGGGTTCACTGAGCTTCGTTACCCTATGCGCAGCGCTGCTCACCAGTGCTGCCGTCGTCACTGCCACCGCAATGCTCGCGTTCTGGGACGGTTTTCTGAGGCCCCGACGCCAAGTCGAGCAAACCCGCTACCTGGTCACCAACCGCCGAGTCTTGATCCAGCGCGGCCGCGAAGAACTGTACTTGGACCGCTCGCGCATCGCCCACATCATCGATACTCCGGCCGGCGACGGCCTGTTTGACGTGTTCTTGGTGCTGGATGGACCGCAGGCCCGCGCACTGGCAGCCAGCGGTGCATTCGGCGAAGGCGAACGACGCCATTCGCTGTACCCAGTACTGCAACGCGTGGCCGACGCGGAAGGCGTCCGCAAGATCCTCGACAGCCCGGGCGACCCCGACCTGCCCCGCGCGGCATGACGGCTGCGCGCTTGTCGACCGCTACTCGCGCTCCGCCGGGCTACGCGCCGGGAGCTTGATCTTTTTCAGCTCTTGGGCGCAGCGCGCCTGATGGAGTTCTGCGCGTTTGACCCAAGGGGTCTTGTCCGCCACGGCCCGCGAGCGATACGCCTCCCACTCCAGAATCGCACGGGACAAATGCGCGTGCTTCTTCTTGGCTGACCGCTCGCCCCGCGCGCCGGCCATGGCAGACAGTGCCTTGTAGTAGTGGATGTCGTACTCGGGCACGAAAAAGACGCTCGGCAAGTCGAGTGCCGTGCCGTACAGCGGAACGCGCACCGCACGCGCTACCTGCATCGCGTTGAGCGCAGCGGGCAGGTTGCCTCGCCGCTCAAGGGCAATGCCCAAACCGTAGTGAGCCAGCGCTGTCAGTTCCGGGCGTCCAGCCAGTCGGATCGCGCGGCGGTAGTCCCGCACCGCCGCATCGAGGTCGCCAAGCACCATGGCGGATTCGCCACGATTCATGTGGATATTTGCTCGAAAGTCAGGCTCCCACACGCTCTGAAGTGCCGAGGTGTAGGCCGCGCGTTCTGCCGCTGGCTCGCCGAGGCGCGCCGAAGCAATCGCGATATTGAACCAGGCGCGCCCGGCCAGCGGTGAGTCTGGATCTGCACGCAGCGCCTCGTGCAGCAACTCCCGGCCTTCGGAATCGCGGCGCACCCCGGAATCGACCAAGAGCTCGCCCAAGACGATCTTGAGCCTCGGATCCGAGAGCCCCGCCCCTGACAGCTCCAGCATAGCGAGCCCCGCGCGCATGAAGCGTTGCTGCATGCTGGGGTCGAAGGTGCTCCCCTCAGCGCGGAGCATCATTCGCTCCACCGCAACGAGCGCCTGGTGCGCCTGGAGCAGTCGAGGATCCCGCGCACTGTCCCACAGGCTCGGAGCCGCCGATGCAGAGCTCGCAAACCCAACGACCGCTGCCACCACCAAGACCGCCCGAAGGTTCATCTCGAACGCTTCACGCCGGCTAGTTTGTCTAGTTGCGCCTGCGCGTGGGCTCGATAGCGCCCGCTACCTGCGCTGCTCTTTAGGAAGTGCTTCCATGCCTCCCGCGCCGCCGCTCGGTCCTGATTTGCTTCCAGCAAGCCCACACACGCCCACAGCTGCCCTTGGGCCAACACCGGTGCGAACTCACCCTCGGATCCCGATTTGGCTCCCGCCAAATCGCGTATCGCTTCCACGCTGGCGACCTCCTGCACAACCCCCCGCGCCTCTTCGCTGCGGCCTTGGCGATCTAAGGCGAGGGCCAAAGCAGCGGCCACCAGGTCCGAAACCCCCGGAACCGTCTCGCGTCGCCGCGCTTCAGTGAGCACGCCGATCGCTTTGGGTAACTCGCCGGCGTCCATTGCCGAAAAACCCGCCTCGACGGCGGCGAGTTGACGATGCCAGGGTGTTTCCAAAAGAGCGATACGCGGAACCAACGCGCGGTACGCCGCCGTCGCCTCGCTTTGTTTTCCGGCGCGTTCCGCGCTCTGGGCATGGGCCAGCAATGCAGCGGGTTCCTCCAAGCTGTTCTTGTCGCGACCCAGCGCGGCGGCGAAGCGCGCGTGCGCTTCGGCGTGTTTGCCTAGAGCGCTGAGCGCCCGCCCAGCCAGCACGAGGGGCGCCACTCGCCCAGGGAGCGCGCGTTCTGCCCGTTCTGCGGCCAAAAGTGCCCGCGCTGGGGCTCTGGAAAGCTCCGCATACCCACGTGCCAGCCAGCGGCAGTGACCGATCATCGCGGGACGACGCGCCGCTTCCCAAACTGCCAGGCCTGAACCGCTTACCCCCTGGCACGCTGCTGGGCGCGGGCTTTGGGCTGCGGCAGCAGTCAAATCCGGAAGCGAAAGTCCCGAAGCAAGGAGCAAGATCAGTGGACCTGGCATGCCCAGGAACCCTAGCGCGCAACGCGCCAAAGCGCACCTGCCCACGACGTGGCCAAATGCGCCAACGAAAGCGGGAGGACCCTCAAGCTTCGAAGGGGTCCTGCAACACCAACGTTGCTGCGCGGCCGGCCCCGACTCCGACCAGACACAGCGGGATCCCTAAGGCGCGCTGGATCTTGTCCAGATAGTCGCGTGCTGGTTGGGGCAGATCTTCCAGCGAGCGCGCCGACGAAATATCCTGTGACCAGCCCTGGACCTCTTCGTAGACCGGTACGACGTCCGCCAGTTCATCCACCGGAAACTCATCGGTTTGGCCATGGGCGGTTTGATAGGCAACGCAGAGACGCAGCGTCGACAGCCCGGACAGCACATCAAGCTTGGTGATGGCCACCGAATCCAATCCGTTGATGCGCGCCGCGTAGCGAAGTGCCACCAGATCGAGCCAGCCCGTGCGCCGTGGACGGCCTGTGACGGAGCCAAACTCCACGCCCACGTTGCGCAAGTGATCGCCGTCCTTGTCGCTGAGTTCCGTAGGAAACGGGCCGCTGCCAACCCGCGTCGTATACGCCTTGGCGATTCCCAGGACCGAGGACACTCGGCTGGGGCCGACGCCCAATCCGGTGCACGCGCCGCCTGCAATGGCCGAGCTAGAGGTCACAAATGGGTAGGTGCCATGATCCACATCCAGGAGCGCGCCTTGAGCACCCTCGAGCAGCACCTGTTCGCCGCGGCCAATCGCCGCATTCACGACCGACGACGCATCCCCTAGCAGTGGCAGCAACCGCTCGCGCATGGGCTCGAGTTCACTTAGGATCTCCTGCGCACTCGGCACGCTGACACCCAGCGCTTGCATGGTAGGCGCCCACTGTTGCAGCGCGTGGGAAATCCGCTGCTCTAGGCGGGCGGGATCTCGGAGGTCACCCGTGCGCACGCCGGTGCGTCGCGCCTTGTCCTCGTAAGTCGGACCAATGCCCTTCTTCGTCGTGCCAATCGCGCTCTCCGACCGCCCCTCGCGCGCCGCATCGAGCAGGATGTGATACGGCAGGATCAGATGAGCGCGGTCGCCGAGCACGACCCGCTCAAACACCCGGGGCACGCCTCGGGCGTGCAAGGTATCGAGTTCCTGCAGCAACACTCCGGGGTCGACCACCATGCCGTCGCCCAGAATGCACTGGGTTTTCGGGCGCAAGATGCCGCTGGGGATGAGTCGAACGATGGTCTTTTCCCCACCAACCACCAAAGTGTGTCCGGCGTTCGGTCCGCCGGCGTAGCGCGCCACGAGCTCCGCGCGCTCGGTGCAGAAGTCGACGACCTTGCCTTTTCCTTCGTCCCCCCACTGAGCACCCACCACCACCACGCACGTCATGTTTCGCCTCCGCTGCTTTGCGCTCGCGGCCTGAGAGCCGCAACAATTTGGTCAATGACTTCCGAGGCGCCGCTACCGCCGAGAATGCTCTGCCCCCCGCCACGCAGATCAATCAACGTGCCCGCGCTCAGGTCCGCGCGGTGGGAAAACCCCCAACTGCGCGCATAGGCATCGCCGTCCGTTTCGCAGATGGCCACGGGCACCCCCTGCCCGCGAACGCCACGGGCGACCTCCTGGGACAGCGTGGCCTCACCGCCGTGCAGAAGCACCCGCGGTGGGACTTGAGCCGCCGGCGCGCCCACTGCCCACGCTAGGTTGTCGAGATCGACGGCGAAACCCGCGGCGGGCCGGGGCACTCCGAAACGTTCGAGCAGCCCGTCATAGCGCCCGCCGGAAACCACGGGTTCGCCAGGGCCTTCTGCCAGGATCTGGAACAGCGCGCCGGTGTAGTACGCGAGATGACGCACGTCGGCCAGGTCCACGAACACGCGCGGCGCCAAGCCGCTGGCTTCGGCCCACCGCACCAGCCCCTCGAGAACCTCTACACCTTCCGCGGCTGGGGTCTGCGCGAGACGCGCTCGCGCAGCTGCGGCCACCTGCGGCCCTCCAGCCAAGTCCAGCAGCGCCAAGAGCCCGTCGCGCAGAGGTGCTGCAATCTTCGCGGCCTGCGAACGGGCGGACAAGAGCGCCGGATCTCGCAACGAGAGCGCCTCGATCAAGCCGACTCGGTGGGGGGCTGCAACGGCGTCCAGTAGCGCGCCGGCCACGCGCGCGTGAGAGAGATCGAGCACGAAGTCCGTGAGGCCCGCGGCGCGCACCGCGGCGATCGCAACCTCCAAGACTTCCTTGTCACCAGTGGCGGCTTCTGCGCCAAGCAGTTCGATACCGGCCTGGGGGATTTGTCGGCGCAGGCGAGCGCGCTGACGGCGCAAACGCACGACCGAACCTTCGTAGCAAATGCGCGCAGGCCAGGGTCGATCGGCAAGTCTCGAGGTCGACAGCCGTGCGATCTGTGGCGTCATGTCCGGACGGAGGGCGACCACCTCACCGGTCTGGGGTTCAACAAAGCGAAGCACCTCTGCCGGATCGAGGGAACCCAGACCGCGCTCGAGCACTTCAGCGAATTCGAAAGCGGGAACCGTCACGCGGTCGTAGCCGAAGGACTCGAAGCAGCCCAGCACGCGCTGGGAAAGCGCCGAAAGCGCTCGGGCTTCGGCTGGAAGCCAATCCCGCATGCCCGCAGGCAGCATGGGAACTGTCGCTCGGTTTGCTTTCCGCACAGCGGCGCGGAGCTTACCCGACTCCCACGGATTGCACCCGACAAATCCCTTAACAAGCCGGTGCAGGGCCTGCAGGCCGACGGGCTTGGTCCGAGCGCCAGAAAATGGAACAGTGGGCGCACTTTCATGCCCCCACAAGAACCATCGTTCACTCCTGATGTATTGGAACGCGGCGCCGAGCGGGACGGCAAGCGACAAGAAATGAATCGGCGGCTGTTCATGCAGCTCTTGGGATTCGAGTGTGAAACCCCACAAGAGGCCGTGGCTCAACTGGGCGAGGCACTCGACGCTGCCGGCGCCGGCGCCGTCATCTACGAAGACGTCAACGACCCCCATGGGCTCGCCGTGGTTTCGTTCAGTGAAGACCCGACCGACTTCGTGACAAAGACGCGCCGAGCCGTGCAAGCTGTCGACGGACTCCGCCCGAAACCCGAACTGAGCATGCTGGGTCGAACCTACAGCACGGGCTACGAGCCGGATTTGGAATACTGGCTATTGGCACGTCCCATCGAGACGGCGAAGAACCCGGAGTGGCCTTGGGCCGTCTGGTACCCGCTGCGGCGCAGTGGCGATTTTGAAAAGCTCGAGCCCAGGGAAAAGGGCGGCATTTTGCGGGAGCACGCCACCATCGGCAAAGCCTACGGGCAGCTCGACTTGGCCCACGACATCCGCTTGGCGTGCCACGGCTTGGACGCCAACGACAACGAGTTCGTGATCGGCCTGGTCGGCAAGGAACTGCATCCGCTTTCGCATGTGGTGCAGACCATGCGACGCACTCGCCAAACCTCCGAGTTCATCGTGCAGATGGGCCCCTTCTTCGTGGGCCATTGCGTTTGGCGCAGTCGGGCCTGAACCGCGCGCCGCGCAGCTCACGCGCAGAGCTGATGATACGCTGCTGAAAGCTCGGAAAACTGCCGTAGCAGCTCGACCCGCTCCCCCGCTGTCGCCAGCGGGTGGCTATCGGGGTGGAGCTTGCGCGCCAGTGCTCGAAATGCGCGTTGGACGTCCGCCGGGGTCGCCGCGGCGCTCAAGCCCAGAGTTCGCAGCGCACGCACCCGTGGCACGTTCTGGTCGCGAACTACCCCAGCTTCAGCTTTCTCGTCCCTTGCCCGACGGCGACCGTGCAGAAATTCTCTGGGCGATAGCGGGATCTCCGTGAGAGGCGAGGCAGGCGGACGCAAGGCCACTCGAAACCGCAACCTCAACCCGGGCAGATCGAAAAGCTCCCCCAGCTTCAGTTGGAGCTGGTGGCGCAAGGCTGCGGTCACGGCCGCCTTCGGCACGCCGGCGTGACGCTCCAGCATTTCTCCAGCCCGGCCCGCGTCCGGCGCCATCAGCGCCCGGATGAACTTGGAGCGAGCAGTGGGTGGCAAGAACCCGTGGTCTCGTAGGAGCTCCCCGACCCGCGGGACCTTCAAGCTCGACTCCACGTGCTGCACCAGCCCCCGAAGCAGGTGGATACGGTGGCTGCGGCCCGCGACCATGCCCTGGGATTCGATCAGCTCAAGCACTCCACTGGCGCCGTCACGGTGCAAGGCCCCCAGAACGTCTCCGAGGGTCGTGGGTCCCAATCGGCCCGGTAGCTTCATCCTACCTGCCGATAACTCCCGCAGCAGCGTTTGGCCAAGTATCGCGCTCTTGAACCATGAGCAATGCCTCGCCTTGAGAGCGTACGGCTGCGCCGAGTGCGCCGTCATCTTGAAACGCCGCCGCTCGGTCCAACTCCCGCGCTGCGGCGTCCCAGCGAGCCTGCCGCGCATACAGCTGCGCAAGGGCGAGCCGGGCGTTGGCCTCGAGGCAGACGCGACCCGCGGGATGCACGCGCCCCGGGGCGCCGCCGAGGATCTCCACGACGGCCCGCAAGTCGTCCTGCGCTTGCTGCGCGAGGCCTAGCTCCCGGGGCAGCGCCTGGAGCAACAGGCCGCGCCGCAGCGCCGCCAGCGCCGCCGCAGTGGGATCCGCGTCGTCCCGCGGCCGCGGTCGGAGCAGCTCTGCGAGCCCGAAAATGAGCCGCCCCAAGCGACCGTCCTGGGTGGACCGCAGGGCGAGCCGCAAGCGGGCCTCTGCGAGCAGTATGTCTCCTAGCGGGAAGCCGAGGCTCGTCTCAGCTTGCAGGTCGGCTGGCCGCGTCAGCAGTCGCACGACGCTGGCAGTACGGGGCCGCAGTCGCCCACACTCCTCCGCGGAGAGCCGCCCCAATTGCTCGTGCGCGGCGGTCGCCAGCAGATGCCAGACGCGCTCGTGCACATTCCGCAGCGCGGTCGCAGCAGCATGACGCTCCAGAGCGCGTGGCCCGAGCGAATACATCCGCACTTCGGAAAAGCGCATGTCGCTGGCGGCATCCAGCAAGTGCGTCACCACTCGCTGAAGCGCAAAGTTTCGATAAGCAGCTATGTAACGGGCGACCACGGGTCGACCTCGGGCTAGCGCAGTCACCGAGTCGGTGAGGCTGCCGGACTCCAGAGCGAACTCGAAGAATGTGCCGGCTTCAGCTTCAACCAGGCTCGTCAGCTCTCGCGCGCACACCGCCATGTCGGCCAGGCTCAAGTCACGGGATGCGGGATCGAGCGCCAGCGCCTCCCGGACGGAGCGCAGCACCGCCTGAGCGGCAGCGGTCTCAAGGGTTGCCTGGGTCGCCTCTGGGCCGAGCAGGCCGTGCTCCAACGCCGCGGTGGCGGATGCTGGGTCCGCGCTCGATTCGTGGCGCCCGGGCAGGGAGGGGTCGATGCCCAGCACCGTGGAAACGGTCTCCACATCCAAGCCTCCACCCTCTAGGCCTCCTTGAAGCATGCTGCGTATCACCGCGATAGGAAGGAACTTTTCTTCACGCAGATAGCGGATGGCATGGAGGCGCTCGATGTGGCGTGCGTCGTAGGTCGCCCGGGTGCGGCCGCTCCGGATCGGTTCCGGAAGCAGTCCCTCGCGCAGGTAGTAGTGGATGGTCTCGCGCGGGACGCCGCTCTCCTCCACGAGCTCTGCCATGCGCAAGGATCGCGTCATGGCTCGGCGACACTACCCACGCGGACCTCGGCCGAAGTTGCCGTGGCGCCGGACCGGCAACCGAGCTTCTTGGTGCACACGACCCAGCGCGCCGTGACCGAGAGCCTGCCCTGCCCTTCGGCAGTGGCGGCCAGGGCGATGGGCAGTCGCAGCCGGGTCGCCTCCGCCGCGCTTGCCTGGGATTTGCCGACCCGCGCGCGCAATGGAGCAGCAAACGCTGGGCTTTCGACCACTAGCCCGTCTGCCCAGGCAAGGCGCTCGGAAGCTCGAGATCCCACTTCGAGTTCGCACAGGACACGGCCCGGGCCAGCTTCAGGGCGGCAGCGGAGGCGGGCGAAGGCGGGCGCCTCCTCGGTGGCCGCAGGCGTCGCAAGCAGTCCCACCGCCAACGTGATCCACAGCCATCGCCCGCGACCCATCATGACTGATATAGAACCGGCTCGTGTTCGCGGTGCATGCCGAACCAGCGTAGCAAACTGGTCTCGGGCTTGCCCTCCGCATCGTATTCAATGAGGGCGTAGGTCAGGCCGTTTTCCTGGCCCAGGTGCTGTACGTCCAGGTTGATCATTCGCACCCAACTGCCCGTATTTACATACACCTTTCCGTCTTCGAGGGCGCGCACCTTCGGCGCGTGGGAATGCCCGACGATCAACGTATGCACCCCGCGCAAACGCCGTAGTGCACGGATCGCAACCGTATCGAAGTCGCTGATCGCAAGGATCTCGTCCTTCAGCACGGCGGGGAGGGCGCGCAGCTTAGCCAAGACCCCCGGCATGTTCTTCAGCCGTTTCGTCAAGAAGTGCAGGGCCGTCCGGACGCAGAAGCCGAAAGTGAATCGAAAATCAAAGAGGATGGAACCCAGCAAGAACCGGCGAAATGGCACGATTTGGTCGATGTGTGGGCGCCGACGTTTGGCCGGAAAGAGCACCTGCATGCACCACAGCGTGCCCCAGGGCAGCGCGAGCACGGCACCTCGTGTTTTGCCCTCGACCATGAGCCGCTTGTAGTCCATGCGGAAGATGGCCTCGAACTGGTGCCCATGACGGATCTGGATCCCTTCGGGCAGGGAGTAGACCTCGCTGCTGGTTACGAAACTGAGTCGGCTCCCCAACGCCCCGGGCGCGATGTAGCGCCGCAGCAGATCTTGCACTGCGGGGAGCAGGAGTTCCGGATCGTGGTTGCCCGGGATGTACGTCATGCGTTTCCCCGGCCGCTCGAGAAAACCCTTGAGCGCGGCCACCGCCCTGGGGTGGCCCTCCAAGCAGCGTCCGAGCTTTTCGAGCGCTAGCTCTTCCGTCACCTCAGTGGGCCAGTGTCCATCTAGCTCCACCTTCATGAGGTCGAAAATGTCGCCGTTGAGAATGACCTCGACTTCGTAGTCCGCGTATTTCCCCGTCGAATAATACTCCAAGAATTCGCTGATGCGCTCATCCTGGTGGAAGTCTTCCAATGGATTGAATGCCCCACGCCTCCGACCGGTGCCGAGATGCAAATCACTGAGGACCACCCGAACGAGTTTCATTCGCGACGGATCCTACCTGGATCTGGCCGAATGCGAGTCCTAGTGCGGGGTGTCAGAACTACGAATCCCACAAAAACCGTCTGGTTCCTAGGGCCTTGGCGGCGCGTAGAAATCTACTAGCCGCAGGGCTTCCGGCGACAGGCGAGCCGAGACCTCGGCATGCACCCCTCGGGGATCTCCACCGATTTGAAACTCCGTTGGCGGGTCCATTTCCATGCGCACGGCTTCGACCAAGTAGTCGAATACAACGCTGGGATCGTGGAACTCTCCTCGCCATATCCCGGGGAAATTCGCCACGAATTGCACGGGGCCAATGGTCGACACGCGTAGGTGCATGCGGTCATCTCGCTCGTCGGCAAACGGAAAGAATCGAAAACCGAACCCGTAGTACGGGATGCTTCCGAGGCCTGCGACCTTCGCCGGGCCCTCGTAGATCACCTCTCCGCGCGGGATTGGAGGCCCGACGACTTGTCCCTGATCCCCCATCCGAAACGCGTCACCCCCTTCGTTCGTGATCCGACAGTGGGGCTCCGGGCGAAAGAAGTAACTGGGAATGGAGCGCGTGATGGAACCCAGGGCGTAGCTGAGGGGGCCGGCGGCGTAGCGCCGGAGTGGGGTCTTCATCAGCAGCGCTTTGACGTCCGTATAGTCCCGCAACACCACCGCATCGACGCCAAACCCCGCGAAAGGCGTCAAGAAACCGTCAACCTCCACCAGACGCACATGCCGGCTTCCTGCGTCCTCTCGCAAGCGCTGGATGTCCGCCGCAAGGCCCCGCCCCTTCGCTCGGCTCGCCCCGACCACCCAGGCCAGGGCGTTGCCGGTTCCGAGTTTCAGGAGCCCGAACCTCGGCAGTGCCTTGCCCTGCTCCCGGGCTTCGCGAACGATCGCAGACACCATGACGGTGAACGTGCCGTCGCCGCCCCCCGTAAGAACCGTTCCGTAGCCGCGAGAGAGTAGGGTCTTGGCGATGTCGCCGCTGTCTTCAAGCTGGCGAGAGACGAACAAGTCCCCACCGAGCAAGATCTGGTCGAGAGTGGAGATCACTTCGTCGGTGACACTCTTGGCGTTTCCGTTGACCACGACCGCGATGCGGTCGCTGGCAGACGGGACCGAGGCGGCGGCAGCGACTGGCGAGGGTTCGTCGTCGGTCATGCTCCGAGAAGTACCACGCGACCGCCTGCGCCGGCGCCGCGGCGATTAGCTTGGCCGCCCTGCTGCAGATGTCCTACATTAAAAGACGGATCAGTGAGCCCACTCGGGGTGGGCGCCGCCATGGCCAAGAAGAAAACGAGGGGCAAAAGCGTGCGAAAAAAAGCCAGCGCATCCGCGCGGGCTAAGGCGAAGGTGAGCGCCAAAACCAAGGCGAGCGCCGGGGATTCGGCGGCGGCAAAAGCGGCGCGCGGGACGGCTCCCTGGGTTGCCCGTCACGCCGCAAAGCAAGCTGCAGAAGCGCGCCGGCGCAACGACGAGCCGATCCCACCCGGCAGCGCGCGGGCGACCTTGCGAGTGCCCGACCAGGCGGACCGCATCAAAGCCGAAATCTCGGAGCTTCATGGCCTGGTGCGGGAAATCCGGGCAATGAAGAAGCAGCTCGACTCGAAGTTCCTGGATGTGGGCACCATCCTGGGTCAAATCCGGGACCGTGAACTCTTTCGAGCCAAGGGTTACTCCTCCTTCGAGACCTTCGTCGAACGCGAGCTGGACCTGGGAAAAGCCGTTTGCCTCAACCTGGAAAAGATCCCTCGGCTATTCCAGCTCGACGCGGCTCGGAAGCTCGGCTTCGCCGCCCTGTCCAAGGCGGTGGCGGCGCTCGAGGAACACGCCGAACCGACCGCTCCGCCCAAGCCGCTGCGGCCCCCAACACGCTCCCGCCGCTGAGCTGCTTTCGGCCGTCTTGGCGTGACGCAGGGCAAAAGTCGCGTTAGCACTCGGCGGTATGCGTTTCGTCGACGAGTGCAACCTCAGCGTCGAGGCCGGAGACGGCGGCAACGGCGCCGTCGCGTTTCGCCGCGAGAAGTTCGTGCCCTTTGGAGGCCCCGCCGGCGGGGACGGGGGCCGTGGGGGCGACGTGGTATTCGTGGCGGACTCTGGCCTGTCCACGCTCTACGATCTGGCGCATTTGCGAAAGATCCGTGCCCAGGCCGGCCAGCATGGCGGCGGCAAGGATTGCTACGGCAAGTCCGGCAAAGATACCGAAGTGCGCGTGCCCCAAGGCACCATCATCTTCGACGCTGAGTCCGGCGAGCTCCTCACCGAGCTCACAGCAATCAACGATCGGTTCGTCATCGCCGAGGGCGGGCGCGGCGGGCGCGGCAACAAACACTTCGCAACCCCCGTCGACCGGGCCCCACGCAGAGCAGAACCCGGCGGAGCCGGGCAAAAAAAAGAGCTTCGCCTCGAGTTGAAGGTCATGGCGGACGTGGGGCTGCTGGGTTTTCCAAACGTCGGGAAAAGCACGTTGATCAGCTCTGTCAGTCGCGCCCATCCGAAAGTGGCCGACTACCCCTTCACAACCCTCATCCCGCACCTGGGTGTGGTCCGCGTCGGAGACGTCCGACGTGGCCTGGGGCGCAGCTTCGTGATCGCAGACATTCCGGGGTTGATACCGGGTGCCAGCGAGGGTGCGGGGCTCGGAACGCGCTTCCTGCGCCACGTGGAGCGCACCCGCGTCCTGCTCCACCTCGTGTCACTCAGTGAGGATCCCGAACGTGACCCACTCTCCGACTACGACGCAATCCGCACAGAGCTCGGGAACTTCAACCCAGAAATGCTCCGCCGCCCGGAAGTCGTGGCGTTGACCAAGGCCGACCTGACCGAGACTCGCGAGGAGTACCCCACGTGGAAGGCTCGCTTCGCAGAGCGCGGCTTGGACTTGCGCTTAGTCAGCGCCGCCAGCCACGACGGCCTCGACGATCTGATGCAGGAACTCGTCGAGGCGTTGCTTATTTAAGCGGAGCGCCGCAGCTGCGCCCGTACGCCGCACACGAATTCTGCACCGCCGGCAGCGCGTCGAGCACTTCGAAGGAAGGCAGGTACATGGGACCACCCGAGATCCCGACCTGCGCCGCCTCGGATGGCGATAGGTAACCGAAGACTCCGCCTGCGGCCGGAGCGGGCGGAGCAGGCGGCGTCCCCGGAGTCGGCGGCGTGCCCCCGCCTCCGCCGATGATGGCGCCGACACACTGCTGTCCGCAGTTCTGCGCCAAGCAACTGAACGCTCCGAACGCCTGGAGTGCTGCTTGAACATTGCCGCCGAAGCACCCGAAAATGCACTGGAAATTAAATCCACCCGTACAGCTAGTCAGGGCGCAGACCACACCGCTGGCGCAGGCCGGATTGTTGAAGCAAGCGTTGACCTGAGACGCGCAATTGGCTTCCGCGCATTGCACGCAAGTGGCGATGGGTCCGGAATCGGGAAACGGAAACGCGTCAAAGAAGTTCCCGCCATCGCTCGGTCCCCCGCCCGTCGCGCCGAAGCCGCCCGTCGCGCCAAACCCACCCGTTGCACCCGTACCCGCGAAGCCGCCCGTCGCGCCGAAGCCGCCCGTCGCGCCCGTGCCCGCGAATCCACCCGTCGCGCCAAACCCGGCGTTTCCGCCCAGCGCCCCCACGCCGCCAAAGCCCCCGCCGTCGAATCCGTCGTCGAGCAGATCCTCGGGCCCGGACCGGCCGCAGGCAGTGACAAAGAGCAGAGCAACGAGACACACGCTTCGCATGGGTGATCAGCGTAGCGAAGATCCCCGGCCGCTGCCACGTAACGGGCGGAATTTAGGGCTCAGCGCGGGCTCAGGGACCGGTTAGAGACGCTCCCTCAACCGCCGGAGGGGTCGAAGTCGTCGTGCTGGTCAAACTCGTACTCGTCTGCGGCGAGGTTATCGAAGCGCGTGAACTCCGGTGTGAATTTGACCCTGAAATTGCCCGTAGGACCGTTCCTCTGCTTGGCAATGATCACTTCTGCGACGCCCTTGTCCGGGCTGTCTTTGAAGTAATACTCGTCCCGGTAGATGAAGAAGATGGTGTCGGCGTCCTGCTCAATTGCGCCGGATTCGCGCAAGTCGCTGAGCTGCGGGCGCTTGTCTTTGGTGGCGCGGGTTTCGACCCCGCGGTTGAGCTGACTGAGTGCCAAGACCGGCACGCGCATCTCCTTTGCCATGGCCTTCAGGCCCCGGGAAAGCTCGCTGATTTCCTGCTCTCGGCTCTGAGCATTCTGCCGACCTTGCATCAGCTGCAAGTAGTCGATCACGACGAGGCCGAGTTTGCCGCTCGCACTCAGTCCTTCGGGGCCGCGCTCGAGCTCTGCCTTCAGTCGCCGGATCTTGGCTCGCAAATCCAATAGCGTGAGTGCGGGAGTGTCATCCAGGAACAGTGGCAGTCGGCCAAGCCGAGCCGCCGCACCGGTGAGCTTCTCCCAGTCTTCACGGCGCATGTCCCCGCTGCGGATCCGCGACACGTCCACCCGTGCCTCGCTGGCGAGCATGCGCGAGGCCAGTTGCTCCCGGGGCATTTCCAAAGAGAAGAACGCGACCCCGTCCCCCGGTTCCTCCACCGAAGCGTCGTCATAGGGGTCTGCTGAATCCGCCGTGCTGCGCCTGCGCGGCTGCGACACGTTCACGGCCAGATTCAGCACGAACGCGGTCTTCCCCATGCCAGGGCGGCCCGCCACGATGTACACGTCACCGCCGTGCAGCCCGGCGCAACGCTTGTCGAGTTCGGTAAACCCGCTCGGAGTGCCCGTCACCGCGCCGCCGCGCTTGGCGGCCTCGGTCAGGATCTTGAAAGCATCATGAATCGCATCCCGCACCGGAACGACGGTCGTGCCTTCGGGAACGCGTGCGATGTCGAACACCGCCTGCTCTGCGCGGTCGATGAATCCCTGCGCCTCACCGTAGTCCGCGTACCCCTCGGCGGCGAAGCTTTGACACGCTGAAATGAGCTGCCGCACGCGCCACTTCTCTCGGATGACGCGCGCGTGGTGTTCGACGTTTGCAACCGCTGGAGTTGCGTCTGCGAGCTGGGCCAAATAGGGAGAACCTCCCACTTGGTGCAACCGCTCACGATCCCGCAACCAGCCCGCCACGCTGATCAAATCAACGGGCCGGCCTTCCCGCTGGAGATCCAAGACAGCCTCGAAGATCCGACGGTGTCGATCTGCATAGAAGTGGTCGGGCTGGAGGATTTCTTGAACGCGATCGAAAGCCTCACTAGTCAGTAGCACCGAAGCAAGAACCGCCGCTTCCGCGTCGAGATCCTGCGGGGGCACGCGTCCACCCGCTCCGCGGGACTCTTCATCAAATACTGGGTGCGCCTGCATCAACTCTCTCTCATCATGGTGACCGTCCGCATACAAGGACGATCCAATCTTGGTAGCAGACCCGACGGCTCCCGGACGGACAAACTACTTCCGACCCGGCAGGACCGGGACGGTTCGGGCACGCCACGCGGCACCCCCGCGACACGCCGCTGCGGTTCTCCAGAACTTCTCAAGGATCTGTCCACGACTTGTCCCCAGGCCCCTAAATGCGAAACACCCCGACAACCGTAGTTGCCGGGGTGCGAAAGGGTCGCTTAAGTCCGACCTGACTCAGCCTTGCTTGACAACTTCTACGCGGAGCTGGACCACCACGTCTGCATGTAGCTTCAGTGGGACCTCGGTCAGACCAAGGGTTTTGATCGGATCCGGCAGAACCAACTTGCGCCGCTCGAAGTTCAAGCTGTGTTGGGCCGCATACGCTTCTTCAATGTCCTTCGACGTCACAGAACCGTACATTTTGTTTTCCGCGCCCACCGCGCGCTCAAGCTTGATGCTCGCCGCTTCCAGCTTGATGGCCAGCGCTTTCGCCTCTTCCAGAGCACGCTCAGCCTTCTGGGCCGCCAAGCGCTTGAGGTCTCCCACGCGCGCCAAACTGGCAACCGTTGCTGGGACCGCCAGGCCCCGGGGGATCAGGAAATTGCGGGCGTAACCGGGACGTACTTTGACCACGTCGCCGCTGCCGCCCAGGCTTTCAACGTCGTCCTGAAGGACCACTTTGATGGATGTCGCCATAACGGTCTCCTCAGGTGGAAGTAAAGGGCAGGAGTGCGATATTGCGTGAACGCTTGATGGCCACGGCCAGCTCGCGTTGGTGCTTCGCACAGGATCCGGAAATGCGACGCGGCACGATCTTGCCGCGCTCGGTCACGAAGTACTTGAGTGATTGGGGGTCTTTGTAGTCGATGATGAGCGCTTCATCCGAGCAGAACCCACAGCCCCGGGGCCGACCGCGGCGGAACGCGCCATCGCCGGACTTGAAGTCCTTCTTGTCGCCATAGCCACCTTTGTCGCCGTAGCCACCCTTGTCGCCGTAACCGCCCTTGTCGCCGTAGCCGCTCATTTCGCTTCCTCCTCGCCATCGCTCTTGGCGGGCGCGTCTTCGCTCTTGGCAGCTGCGTCTTCGCTCTTGGCTGCCGCGCCTTCGCTCTTGGCTGCCGCGCCTTCGCTCTTGGCGGCTGCGCCTTCGCTCTTGGCGGCTGCGCCTTCGCTCTTGGCAACTGCCTTGCCCGGAACCACATCTCCATCATCGTCGTCGGAGTCATCGGAATCGTCCGACTCCTCATCGTGACGAACGCGACGGGCGCCTTCAACCAATCCAAGGCGCTGCTCAAGGGTTTCTTCCACTTCGTCGTCGCCGGGTGGTTCCACCGCATCAAAGACGATCGAAGTCGGATCCACCTGCACCGTGGATGCATCAACCGCGTCGTTGAGCAGCACCGTCTGGTACTTGATCACGTCATCGAGCATCCGGAGATTGCGCTCCAACTCAGCAACCACGGGACCTTGACCCAGGTACTTGAGGTAGACGTAAACGCCGCGGCGCTGCTTGCCCACGGCGTAGGCCAGTTGACGACGACCCCAGCTCTCCACCGCGGTGAGCTTGCCGCCTTCTTTGCCGATGGCGTCGCTCGTGCGGTCCGCGACCTTCTGTGCCGCTTCCTTGCTGGTATCCGAGCGTAGGATGTAGATGGTTTCGTATTCGCGCGCAGGCATTTGCCCGACGCTCTGACTAGTAGACATTGAGATGACTTCTCCCTTCGGACTGTTTCGGCCCCCGACGAGTGTCAGGAGCAAGGAGCCAGCGGCTTAGCGCTGGTTCACCGTATTCATTGCCGCGGCATAGCCGACATCGACGCAGAGCACGGTGGCCTCGACGGCTCGATCCACACTGGAATTCAGCGTGGCGCGATCAGCAAGGGGAACGGCTTCTAGCACGAAATCCGCCACCGTCCCGACAAAAGACTCGGCCGGGCGGCCGATCCCGACCCGAAGGCGTACATAATCCGCGCTGGCCAATTGCTCTGTGATGCTGCGCAGGCCGCGATGGCCGCCGTCCCCCCCTCCCCGCTTCAGGCGCAGACTCCTCTCAGGCAAGTCGAGCTCATCGTGCACGACCAGAATATCGTCAGCAGTCACGCCGAGGCGCTGAACCAGCACCTGTAGCGCGCGACCCGACTCGTTCATGTAGGTGCTGGGCAGCGCGGCAGTCAGGCGACGTCCCAAGCAACTCAGGTCCACGCAGGTGACCCGCGGAAAGCTGCGAACGCGTCCCGGCCCGAAGCGCTCGACGAGTCGCTCAGCCACCATACGTCCGGCGTTATGGCGAGTGGACGCATACTCCTCACCCGGATTCCCGAGGCCGACGACCACTTGGGGTCTTGCTAGCGGATCAGCCATGCGAGTGCCGGCCTCACCAATCTATCTGGAGGGACGGAACCAGCCGACCCTCCCAAGACTTAGTCCTTGCCCTCGGACTTGTCCTTGCCCTCGGCCTTGGCGTCCGCAGCCGGCGCAGCAGCCGCGGCAGCTGCAGTCGCCTCGGCTTCCTTGGCGGCCTCAGCTTCGTCGTCAATGCGGCGCTTCTCGGTGACGACCGCAGCGACGGTCTGCGCCGGGGGCAGTCGGACCTCGACTCCAGCCGGCAGTTGCAGATCGCTGGTCGCGACCGACCCGTCGATCTCCAACGCGGTTACGTCGTGAACAATCTTCGTTGGAATGTCCTTGGGCAGGCAGCGGACCGGGAGTCTACGAAACACCTGCCGGAGCACCCCACCCAGCACCACGCCGGCAGCCTTGCCTTTGAGTTCGAGGGGCACGTCCACCTCGACAGGTTCGTCGAGGGAGATACGGTAGAAGTCGGCGTGCAACAGATCCCGGGACACCGGGTGATACTGGTACTCCGTCAACAGCACCGTCAGCGTGTCTTTGCCGTCGACGGAAAGCTCGATCACCGAGTTGCGGCCGTGCTCCGCAGCAAGGACTCGTTTCACGTCCTTCGGAGCGATGGAGACCGCTTCCGCGGGCTGACCCTTGCCGTAGGCTACGGCGGGGATCTGACCGGCTGCGCGGAGTCGCCGCGCGACTCCTTTGCCCTGGGCCTGACGACGACTAGCTTCGATCTTTACGGTTTCCATGAGTCTTCTCTTCTTCTTTTCCCGTGGTGCCCTCAGACGAACAGCGAGCTGACGCTGTCGCTGTTGTGAATGCGGCGAATTGCCTCTCCCAACAGTCGTGCGATTGAGAGCACTCGAATTTTACTGCACGCCTTCGCTTCCTCGGAAGGCGCAATGGAGTTGGTGACGACCACCTCCGTCAACTTGGATTCGGCGATTCGCTGAACGGCTGGGCCGGACAGTACGCCGTGCGTGGCGCAGGCCACGACACTCCTAGCCCCCTGCTCCATGACTGCCGCGGCTGCGTTGCACAACGTGCCGGCGGTGTCGATCATGTCATCAATGATGATGCAATCACGACCCTCTACGTCACCGATCAGATGCATGACTTCGCTGACGTTGGCCGCTTCTCGACGCTTGTCGATGATGGCCAGGGATGCGTGCATTCGCTTCGAATACGCACGCGCACGCTCGACCCCGCCAGCGTCCGGCGAAACAAAAACGGCGTTTTCGTCGAACTTTATCTTCAGATAATCGTCCAACATGACGGGCAGCGCATGCAGATGATCGAAGGGAATGTTGAAGAAGCCCTGGATCTGCCCTGCATGTAGGTCGACGCACAGGACCCGGTTGACGCCGGCCGCGACCAACAGATCTGCGACGAGTTTCGATGTGATCGGTGTGCGCGGGGCGACCTTTCGGTCTTGGCGCGCGTAGCCGTAATACGGGATCACTGCCGTGATGGACGCCGTAGACGCGCGCCGTAGTGCGTCACACAGGATCAGGAGTTCCATCAGGTTGTCGTTGACCGGCGAGCTAGTCGGCTGCACCACGTAGGTGTCGAGTCCGCGAACGTTCTCTTTGAGTTCGCAGAATGTCTCCCCGTCGCTGAAACGAGAAACGCGGGCCTCGCCTAAAGGAGTGTCCAAGACCTGGGCGATTTCCACGGCCAGCTCTGGATTGGCGTTACCCGTAAATAGACAGACTCGCTTGACGGCCACGGCAGGCCTTCCTGAGATGAGCGGGCTCCGACGCCGTTGACGTCGAACCCCGGAAAATGGGCGCCGACAGGTAGCAGCCGACCCCACGACTGTCAATCTGGCGCAGCCCGTGGGCGGCTCAGCGGTAGGGATTACTGGGCAAATCTTCCCCGCCTGGGCCGGGTTTCGGCGGCGGTGGCCGCAGCGGAGGGCGGGGCTGGGGGCGAGGCGGCTCCGTGGGTGCGAGGGCGGACGGTTCTACCGGCGGGTTCACCTCGGGCGCGGCCGAGGCTTTGGGGAGGGCTGTGGCCGGAGCGCTAGCAGTGGCTTCCGGAGCTGCCGTGGCCAGGCCGGTCCCGGACGCGGTCCCAGGCGCCGCCGGGACGTCGTCTCGATTCTTGGTCCCCACCCACCATGCGATCGCAGCCACTCCGCATAGCGCGAATGCGCCCACCAAGAAGAGCCACGCACGCGAACGCTGCGGGTGCTCCACGACCGCGGAACGCACGCTTGGGGTGGCCATTTGCGTGACACCGGAGCGATCCGTACGATCCGCGCGGATCATCTCGGCCGTGGGGAATTGGATCTGACTCGGCTCACTTCGAGCCAGCCAAGCGCGCACTGCCTCCCGCTGTTGCGCAATCTCGTTGCCGATGACTTCAGACACGTAGGACGCCAGCTCGCGGCCAGACGCCACTTTGTCCGTCTCGTCCGCTGCGCGTTCGAGTGCGTCTGCAAAATGCGCGCAGGTCGGATAGCGTGCAGAAACGACGCGCTCGAGCGCTTTCATCGCCACATCCCCAATCGCCCGAGGAACGTCCGGCGCAACTTCGCATACGTGGGTGATCTCTTCGGTCAATACCCGCGACAGGGTGGCGGCCTCGTTCTCAGACTTGAACAGCCGTCGACCGGCGAGCACTTCCCACAGCACGATGCCTGAAGCGAAGACATCCGCGCGGCGATCGATGTCGCTCTTGCCCATGGCTTGCTCCGGAGCCATGTAGGCGATTTTGCCTTTCAGCTGTCCCACCCGCGTGGCACTGAGTCGCGACGCTGCGCGAGCCACGCCGAAGTCCGTGATCCGGCAGATCCCGTCGAGCCCGACCAACACGTTCTGCGGAGAGACGTCGCGATGCACCAGCTCCGTGGGCTGCCCCATTTCGTCTTTGAGTTCGTGGGCGGCATGCAGGCCCGTCAGTGTGTCGAGGACGATCTTCACAGATACGGGACGCGGTAGCCGCTGCCCGCTGGTGGCAGCCCGTGCCAAAAGGCGCGCCAGAGTGTCGCCCTCCACGTACTCCATTGCGAGGTAGTAGCCACGCTCGCTCGCACCCACTTCCAAAATGCTGACAACATTGGGGTGATGGATGCCGGCGGCTAGCCGCGCCTCGTCCAAAAACATCTCGACAAACTCGCGCTCCCCCGCCAGATGCGGATGCAAGCGCTTGATGGCCACGAACTTCTGGAACCCGCCCATCCCACTGAGCCGAGCCAGGAACACCGTCGCCATGCCCCCCGACGCAACCTCCGCGACGAGCTCATAGCGGTCGATATGTTGTCGACCTTCGAGCCGTACGTCGATCAGCTTGGCTGCGACCACTCAGAAACTCCCGCGAGCCCCCACGCTGGCGCCGCCCACTACATTCACGTACGGCTCGATCCGCGTAGCTTGTTTAGTGTCGCCGCCACCACTCCAGTTGGTGAAGAATGCCCCAATCACGCCTGAAACCACACCGACACCCGCCGTGACTCCAATCAGCACGTTGGTACGACGCTGACGACTCAGTCCGTCTTGGTACAAATCGCAATCGGTGCCCTGCCCGGCGCACTCTTCCCGCACACGATCCGCCCCGGGGTTGTTCTGGGTATCCAGTCCACTCCACACCGTGACCGCCCCAGCGGCCACGGTCAGTCCAGCGCCTACGAAGAATACGACCGGTGGAAGTCCTGAGCCGGCCTCGGCGGTGGGTCCAGGATCTGGCCCTCCGGGCCCGCTGGCAGCCCCCGAACCGACCGGAGTGGGCGTCGGGCCGGCGCCCGGCGTGGTGGGCGGGTTGGTCTCTTCCGGTGGCGCTTCGAAGCTCAGCTCGCTTTTTCCCGCCTTCTTTGCGCTGATCTTCTCGGAAATAGAACGGCCGCCGGACCAGCCGGCGCGAACTTCGTGCTCGCCGGCTGGCACGAAAACGGTGCGACGCTCCGCAGGCCCGCCGTGAACCAACTTCGTACCCAGCACGATGTCGCATGCCGGCTGACACTCGACGCGTATTCGGTGCAGGTCTTTTTCAGCGCGTTGCAGAATCGGGCTTGCAAGCTCGGTGAGCTTCTTGTCCGTGGGATGTCGATCGAGGGCCAGCGCGGCGAGGGTCGCGGCGCGATCGAGTTGCTTGGCTTTTTCGCGCGCCCGCATCGCCAGCTCCAGGGTCACCGACGCGGGGGCACTACGATCCGCCGTCTCGAAATGTTCGGCAGCGGCAACCCATTCTCGATCCTTGTATGCGCGCTTCCCCTGGTCATAGGCGTCGGCGGCACGTTTCACGTCCTCAGCGGACGGAGCTGTCTGTGCGCCCACCAAAGGGGACGACGTCAGGACCGCTAGCCCTAACAGTCCTGACAGTAGCGCCGATTTATGCCTCACCCTGCCCTCGTACCGATCATGGTTTGTCGCTTCGTGACAGGCTACCGCGGATCTGCCCATTCGGCGAGCAAGGCGCAAGGGAACGCGGCCGCGGGTATTACATTCACCCACATCAACTCATGGAGACCAAGAGGCGATCCGGATCCTCCAGGAATTCGATGATCGTGCGCGCAAAAGCCGCCCCCACATGGCCGTCAATGACTCGGTGGTCGAAGCTGAGGGAGAGCAACATGACTTCGCCGATGACGATCTGGTCATCTTTCACCACAGGCCGGGGCTTCATTTCGTGCACCCCCAAGATCGCCACCTCGGGGTAGTTGACGATGGGGGTGGCAAAAAGTCCGCCCAGTCTTCCCAGCGAGGTGATGGTGAAACTCGAACCGCCGAGGTCCTCCACACGCAGCTTTCCACTGCGCGCGTCTTCGCTCAGTCGCTCCAGCTCTCGAGCAATGTCCAGAATACTCAAACGGTCCACGTCCCGCACGACAGGCACAGTCAAGCCGGCGTCTGTCGCCGCCGCGATCCCAATATCGTAATTGCTCTTGATCACGATTTCCTGGCTTGCGTCATCCACCAAGCAATTGAGCGTGGGGTGGCGCTTCAGCGCCGCCACCACCGCCTTGATGATGAAGGGCAGAAAACTCAGCTTGATACCCTCGGCAGCCGCAATGGGCTTGGTACGCTCACGCAGCGCGCGCAGCGCCGACGTCTCACACTCGTCGACAAACGTGAAATGCGCAGCCGTATGCTTCGAGCGCGCCATGTTCTCGTAGATTCGACGGCGGATGCCGCGGATCGGGATCCGTTGCTCGGCGGCCCCGGGCAGCAAGGGTTGCGGGCGTGTCATCGCGACCGGGCGGGCGCCCGTCGCCTCCGGGCGCACAGTCACAGCGTTCTGATCGACGGGCTGCCCAGGCGACGTGTCCAGCAGCGCGCGAGCCGCGAATCTCTCGACATCTTCGCGAGTCACGCGTCCTGCTGGACCGCTCGGCGGAACGCGACGCAGGTCGACGCCCGACTCCCGGGCGAACTTGCGCGTCGCGGGCGCTGCCAAGGGCTTCTCTGCAAAATGCCCCCCAGCGTCCTGAACGGTGATGGCGGGGGCCTTGGGCGGCCGGGGGATCCCCATGCCCGGCAGCGACTCCTTGATGTCCCCCACCGCGGTGGCGGCGGGGCCTTCCTCCTTGTTCGCCGAGGCGGAGGCGCCGTTTCCAGCCGCAGGTCCTGGAGCGGGCGGCGGCGCTGCGGGCGAAGGAGAGGCAGAAGCACCCGACACATCGAGTACAATCAGCACGGCGCCAACAGGAACGATCTGACCCTCTTTGCCGCCTAGCTCCACGACCCGACCCGCCTTGGGCGCTCCGATGGTGACTGTCGCCTTGTCGGTCATCACCTCGACCATTTCCTGGTCTTCGGTCAGGACGTCGCCAACTTTGACGAGCCAGGTGACGACCTCGCCCTCGGTAACGCCTTCGCCAATGTCCGGCAGCTTGAATTCGAATCGGTCCATCGCTTCTTCCTCTAGGTTCAGGCTCGAGCAGTCTCCAGCACTGCCGGCACAATGCGATGCGACAGCGGCAAGTATTCCATCTCCAGCGTATAGGGAAACGGCGTGTCGAATCCCGTGACTCGCCTTGGCGGCGCTTCCAGATGGTAGAATACCTTCTCGCAAATGAGGCTCACGAGCTCAGAGCCAAAGCCGCAGGTCTTTGGAGCCTCATGCACAACGACGACTCGCCCGGTCTTCTTCACGCTTTCCACAACGGTGGTGACGTCCAGCGGCCAGAGCGTGCGTAGATCGATCACGTCGCATTCCACGCCCTCCGCAGCAGCCTTCTCCGCGGCGTCCAAGCATTCATAGAGCATCGCGCCGTAGGTGATAATCGTGACTCTGTCCCCCTGCCGCACGACGGAAGCACTCTCCAGCGGTACTGTGTAGCGGCCCTCGGGGACGTCACCCTTGGCGGCCCGATAAATCCGCTTTGGTTCGAAGAACAGCACGGGATCTGGATCGGCGATGGAGGCGAGCAACAGGCCCTTGGCATCATAAGGGTTGGCCGGACAGACGACTTTGAGTCCCGCAACGTGGATGAACTGCGCCTCGGGGTGCTGCGAGTGGTAGTGCCCGCCGCGAATGCCGCCGCCCACGGGGGTGCGGATCACCATCTTGCACGGGTACTCTCCCCCGGATCGATAGCGGTACTTGGCGACCTCACTGACGATCTGGTCGTACGCCGGCCAGATGAAGTCCGAGAATTGGATCTCCGGAATGGGCAACATGCCGTAGAGCGCCATGCCAGCCGCCGTTCCGATAATGCCGCCCTCAGACAGGGGGGTGTCGATCACGCGGTCGTCGCCGAACTCGTCGAACAACCCCGCGGTCACGCGGAAGACGCCACCTACTTTGCCGACGTCTTCACCCATCAGGACAATCTTGTCGTTTTCCTGCATGGCAAGGCGCAGCGCGTCGTTGATGGCCTGCACCATGTTCATTTCCGGCATGGTTTGTTCTCCGAGTATTCCCTAAAAGAGGTCTATCAATCTGTGCGGGTACAGCACTTAGTGCGCAGCTGGGGCCCGCGGTCCGGCCAAAAGTTCGTCTTTTTGTTCCTTCAAGAACCACGGCAAGCTCTTGAATACGTCCTCGAACATGGTCTCCAAGGCAGGGCCTGGCGTGCTCTCGGCAATCGCCACGGCATCCTTGATCTTCTTGTCTAGCTCCGTTCGCAGAGCTTCTTCTTGCGCCGCGTCCCAATGCCCGCCTTTTTCCAGGTGCGCGCGCACGCGCTCCAAGGGGTCCCGCGACACCCAAGGTTCGAGCTCAGTCTGCTTGCGGTAGCGGGTCGGGTCGTCGCTGGTCGAATGCCCGCTCATTCGATAGGTGATCGCTTCGATGAGTGTGGGGCCTTGGCCGGCGGCAGCGCGCTCAACGGCCTTTCGAGTCACCGCAACTACGGCCAGCAAGTCATTGCCGTCCACGCGGACGCCCGGGACGCCGTAAGCAACGCCCTTCTCCGCGAATGTACGGCTGGCGGTTTGCCGTTCGACCGGAACGCTGATGGCCCAACCATTGTTGCGGCAGAAAAAGACGACAGGCGCGGCGAATACACCCGCAAAGTTCAAGCCGTTGTGAAACTCGTTCGAGCTGGTAGAGCCGTCGC
Organism: uncultured Polyangiaceae bacterium; assembly: GCA_965369205.1. GTDB lineage: Bacteria > Myxococcota_A > Polyangia > Polyangiales > Polyangiaceae > JACKEA01. Next base: position 37,125 of record CBDUPW010000037.1, read on the forward strand.
CGAAATAAACCAGACACGCCAGATCTTCTCGACGGATCTTGGCCGCCCAGGCGAAACCGGTAGCCTGAGTGATCTGTGTCCCGATGGGGGAACTCACGGATCCAAACTTCGCTTCGCGGCAGGTGTAGTGGTCGGGCATCTGCCGCCCTTTCACCGCATCGTTTTGATTGCCGTACATGTTGTCGAAGTAGCGCTGAAACGGAAAACCCCGAAGCAGACCGGCGCCGAACTCCCGATAGCAGGGGAAAACCCAATCTTGCTTGCGCATGGCATAGGCCGACCCGATGATCGCCGCTTCTTCACCCAAAGACCCAATGTGAAACCCAATTCGGCCCTGACGCTGCAAGGTGACGAGACGTTCATCCGTGATTCGGGTCAGCAGCATGTGCCGGTACAGCGAAACGACCTCCTCCGCGGCGAGCTTGGGGTCGTGCTCTGGGTCGAGGCTGCTGTCTTCGCGCAGCACCCGGACCACGCCGCTCGAGGCGCGGCCCGATTCGAATGTTGTCGTGGATGCGGTGGTCGTCATGAAAATCCTAGATGTTGAAGCTAGCGCGGCAGCCCGAGCCTAGTCGAACCTGGACGAGAGCGAAAAGCCCCTTATCTACGAGTCCGCCGCCCGGCCCTCTTGGCCGCTGCATCTTCGCCGTCGCCGCAGCGCGTCGAAACCAACACTCAATCGCTGAGCGCCTGTTCGGCTTCGGCAAAGGCGCGGTCAAGAGCTGCCTCGTCGGAGCCGAAGCTCTTCGCCAGCTGTTGGAGTACTCTGCGCTCGACGTCGAGGACACCACCCGACACCTGCGCGAGGAGTGCCGCGACGCGCAAGACTTCTTGCGCATGCTCGGGCTTCGTCACGGTGCGAGCGACCATTTGCACACGCTTTTCAATGCCGTCCTCGTGCATCTGATCCTCGAGATCGGCCACTAATGCGTGGACCTGGCCCTGGCCGACAACGCCCTCACAGGCCGATAGCACCACGTGCTCGAATGCCGCTCGCTCGGTCGGATCGAAATCGCCATCCGCGTTTGCAACGAGGAACGCCGCTTCGACTACAGCTTCGAAAAGCGCCGCCGCGTCCGGATCGAAACCAGTCGGCTGTGTGATGTCGTCTGTGGTGGGCTTGGACCCGTACGACGCCGCAGCAACTGTCAGGATGGAAGACTTGGTCCCGTCTTCGGAATAAGACGGCGGCAGGCTCAGCTTGTTTGCCACACGCTCGAGCAAGTTCTGGTCGGGGGCGGTCATGTCGGGGCGTTCTTCAAGAAGGGGCGCCGCGAAGCCTAGCTGAAAGCGCGCGGCGCGTCAGCGCTCGACGACGGACCGACGAACTAGGGATTCTATGGGCAAAATACCAGGGTCCGGGGAGCCCAACGCGGGGCTGCGGTCCGGCAGCGCGCCGCCGCTTGCAAGCACAAAGGCCTCGGCCGCGTGGTAGCTTGAGCGAACCAGGGGGCCCGAGGCGACGTAGCGAAAGCCCATGCTGCGGCCCTGCTCTGCCCACGCCTCGAAACGTTCGGGCTCCACGTAGCGCATCACGGGCGCATGCTTCGGCGTGGGGCGCAGATACTGGCCAAGGGTGATGATATCCACCCCTGCCCCGCGCAAATCCGCCATGGCCTCGACCACCTCTTCGTCGCTCTCTCCGATACCGACCATCAATGAGCTTTTCACGAAGCGCGCGGGCTGGGCGGCCTTTGCGTGTTGCAACACGCGCAAGCTTTGATCGTAGTTGCAGCGCTGGTCGCGGATCGTACCGGTGAGCCTACGAACGACTTCAAGGTTATGGGCGAACACCTCGGGCTCCGCCGAAAGAATCGCATCCACATCCCTGGTGCGTCCGGAGAAGTCCCCGACGAGCGTTTCCACCAGGAGCCCAGGGCTCTCGCGATGAATCGCGCGCACCGTCTTGGCGACATGGGCAGCGCCACCATCCAGGAGGTCGTCGCGATCGACCATCGTGAGCACAACGTAGCGCAGCGCCATCTTTGCAATGGCCCTGCCAACATGGTCGGGCTCTCGTGGGTCGACGGCGCCTCGGGGACTTCCCGTGGTCACCGCGCAGAAGCGGCAACCGCGGGTGCATGTGTGGCCAAGGACCATCACCGTCGCGGTGCCAGCACTCCAGCACTCGCCCACGTTTGGACAGCGGGCCTCCTCGCACACGGTGTTCAAGTCCAACCCTCGCAGCGTCTCTTTCAGCTGCGTGTAGCGCTCGCCTCCAGGCGCACGCACCTTCAGCCAGGGGGGTTTTCTTTCCCGAATAGTAGGCTCCGAACCACTCACCTTGGGGAACATAGGCGCGGCGGGCGAACTTGGCCAGGCACGAGGTCGCTTCGCGACGGGCCCGATCGAAAAACCTAGCTCTGGAGTAGGGCGCGTAGTGTCTCGCCCCGCTCGGGTGCCACAGCCCCTCGCTCGGTGAAGATCGCGCCGACGAGTCGCGCCGGAGTCACGTCGAACGCCGGGTTTTCGACCCGCGCGCTCGACGGCACGACCGCGCGCTCGCCAAGGTGCGTCAACTCGCGAGGGCCGCGTTCCTCGATCTCTATCGCGCCGCCATCGGCACATTCCAGGTCCACGGTGCTCCAGGGGGCCGCAACAAAGAACGGGCGCTCGTGCAAGTGACACAACGCGGCCACGCCATAGGTGCCGATCTTGTTGGCCACGTCGCCGTTTTCGGCGATGCGGTCCGCGCCGACCACCGCCAGGTCAATGCGCCCCTTGGCGAAAAGGCTCGCCGCGGCAGAATCGGCGATCACCGTGACCGGGATCCCATCACGGCCCAGCTCCCACGCCGTGAGGCGCGCGCCCTGCAAATACGGACGTGTTTCGTCTGCGATCACTTGAATGCGCTTGCCCGCGTCGCGCGCAGCACGGATCACGCCAAGCGCCGTACCATAGCCCCCGGTGGC
>CBDUPW010000038.1:0-39140 GCA_965369205.1 uncultured Polyangiaceae bacterium
GGCACGGGCGGCGCAACAGGCGGCACGGGCGGCGCAACAGGCGGCACGGGCGGCGCAACAGGCGGCACGGGCGGCGGTACCGGCGGAAGCGTCGGCGACGCCTCTACGGACTAGCAAACGCCAGGCTGCGGCTTGGCTAACGCCGACTGCGGCGTCGGCGCCGTGAGCCCACGAGGAGCACGCTCGCCACGCAAAGGGCAAGGAGCGTGGCGTCCGGATCCAACCGCGCGCTGGGATTGGCAATGCGCGCGCCGCAGCCATACTGCGGGCCGCAAATCGAGGCATCGCCTGAGAGGTTCGGATCCCGGCCTTGGCGCAGCTCTTCAACGTCGCCCACGCCGTCGCCATCACTGTCGGTTCCGGCGGCGTCGAGCGCGTCGAGCGCAGTCTTGACGGTGCTTGCGTCCTCGCCCTCAAGACCGTTGTCGATGAGCGCATCGGCAAAAGCCTTGGTCGCGGTGCCGGCGCCGCCCGTCGTGTCCTGATGGCACACCGTGCACGGCGCCGCGCAATCCATCTCGAGGGCGTCAAGGATCTCCGTGGGGTACGATGGCGATGCCACGACCGAACCAGCGAGCAGCGTCAGGCCAAATGCCAACAGAGCGGCGCGAATGGATCGTTTACAAGTAGACATGTAGCTGCCCCATCAACAAAAACGGATCTTCTTGGCGAAGGATGGCGTCCACGCGAAACTCTAGCTGCGGCAGGAAAAACCAGTCCACGGTCAGCCATCCACCAAGGCGTGGCTTTCCAGTTCCCGCGACCCGCGGCACGTCGATGCCGGGCACGCTGCTCTCTTCGGGTTTGTAGCCCTTGTCCAAAATCTCGCCGGTCGCTCCCAGGTGCAAGCCTTGCACTGGTTCATAGTCCAGTTGCGTGAAGGCCACATAGCCGAGTTCCCTTCGAGACTTGTGCAGCGCATCCGCTTCAAACAAGAGCACGACGGGCTCCGACACCTTGACCCGAAAGAAGACGCCGTGGGTGCCCCGCGCGGTGGACTCTTCTTCGAGAGTGATGACATCCGCTTCGGAGAAGGTCATCAAGCTGCTCACGCCCGTCGCAAACGGCTCGGTGACCAAAGTCTCCACGTACATGCTGTACCCGCGCTCGCGGTAGCGGTCCGGATTCACCTGATAGTTCCCGGCGACCAGCATAGCTTCGCCGCGAAAGAGCGAGCCATTGTAGGCAATTGACGCGCCGTGGTGTTGGTCACTCTCGCGGTCCGTGCGCGTCACTTCCCGCACCCACATCACGTGCTCCGGAATGCGCACTCCAAACGGCAGGTTCAATCGACCGGCGCGCAGAGTCACTTGGCGGCTCTTCCCGAAGTCGAAGCCAACCCAATGCGTACGGGAGATCGCGTTGAACTCCTCGCCCTGGTTCGACGTGACCTGCGCTCCCCGCGCGTGGGGCGATCCGGCGGGCACCCGCGCAGCACCGATACTACCGCCGATACGAATGCTGCCGAGGGTCAGCTGCCCGTACAAGTCCGCCTGCATCGGGAAGTTTCGGAACTCCCCACCCTTCAATAGCGAGACGTGCCGATAGCTGCCACTCAGAAGCAGCGCCTCCGGTAGGTCTATCAGTCCCCAGAGGAATCCCGTTCCGGGGTTGTCGCTGTCCGAGGCACTGAGTTCTTCGTCGGACGCGGCTTCGTCGGGCTTGTTCTTCTTCTTCTCTTTCTTCTTCTTGTCGCCGCCAGCTGCGTCCGTTTCGTCGAGGTCCTCGACATCGGATCTACCGGCCTTGGCCTTGCTCACGTCGTCGTCGCCAGCCTCTTTTCCCTTGGGCTCGGCATCGAAGTCGTCGAAGTCGTCAAAGGAGTCCGTGCTCTCGGACTCCGTAGCGCTCGATTGCGCGGACAAGTTGTCCTTGCCGTAGCGCATTCGCAAGATCAGATCGCCTTGGGTCCGACCATACGCGGTCAACAGTTCACCGCCGGATGGGTCCGCGTGGCAAACGTTGCAGCCGCCGTAGCCGTGACGGATCATCCACGTATACGCACTGGCTGGGTGCGCCCAAGTGGAAAGCGCAGCAAACACGACCAGCGCGGCGAGCGGCGGCCCAAGACGCGCGAAGCTCGTGGCCAAGCAGCGAAGACTCATCAGCTTGACTTTTTCCTACAAGTGCGGCTGCGTCAATCAGTTGCTGCGCATCAAGCGCTGTTAGTAGCCGCTACCTGTCACGAAGCTTGAACTTCACCTTGAGCTTGATCTCGGGATCGACACACACACCGAGGTAGCAAGGCACCTCGATATCGTGATGGCGAATGTCGACCGTGGCGCGGCCCTGCACATGGAAATCGCTGCCAGTTCGCTTCGCTTTGTAGGTGATCTTCAACGGCTTGGTCACGCCGGCAAGCGTAAGACGCCCCGTTGCACTTCCGGTGACGGTCTTCTTGTCGCCGGGAAGCTTGAGCTTGCTGCGATCAACCTCAAGCACCGCCGTCTTGTGCGTATCCGACTTGATATACTTCTTCAGATGTTTGTCGCGCAAACCAATGCCAGTCTTTAGATCATTGACGGGGACCTTGATCTTGAGTTTTCCGCCACTCTCGCTGGCGGTCAGATCCGATGCCTTCCCGTTGATCTTCATCCCGGCAGGACCGAGGGCGAGAAAGCGCACGTCGTCATCTCCGGCACTCTCGAATTTCGCGGAGGCTCCGAGGGGAATGGCGAGCCCGAGAGCGAGCGCGGATGCGATGAGAACGTTACGCTTCATGGAAAGAAGACTCCTTCGGTGAGACAAGGATAGACGTTGGGGATCTTGCCAGATTCAGAATGGTCGGTGCGGGACGTGGAGACTCCGTGGAAAACGAATGCAGGGGCAAATGAATGCAGCGGGCGTGCCAGGAGTGCCGCACTAGAAACCGCGGCAGATCTTCAATTCTGCCTGCGACCTGGCAGGTCCTAGTGCGCTCCGTCGAGTCGCACGCACCACGAATGGTACGGGAGGCTGGCCTGATGCCTCCCCACCCCGACCATTTCAGCCGGACGCTGGCACGATTCTGCGGCTCAGAAGCAAAAAAAACCAAGGAGACTCTTGCCCCGAGTCTGCTTCAAAGCGCCACCCCATGTGGGTCTGGCAGCTCCAGCACGACGCGATGCGCCAGCGATAGCCAGCAAACCATGCGCCGAGCTCGGCTAACGAGCCGTCCGGGACCTCGCGGACTTGGTAAGCGAGGCGGCCGCTAGCGTGTTGCATCTTCCCGGATGAAGCTGACGGCTCGGCGCGGGGCTCCGCTGAAGGGCAAGACGTACTCAACGTCGTGCTCCACCCGAAAGCCTGGTCGCTCCGGAGGTTCGGCCGCCGCCAAGAAAACCCAGACGCCCCGGCTCGCGATGCGCGCACCTTCACCAAGCCATTGCTCGGGCGCAAAAGTCGCGCGGCTCATCGCATCTTGATACGCATTCGGCGCCAGCTCTTCGCTTCGCGCGCGTCGGACTTCCACGTTCGCGCAGTCGAGCTCCGTGGCACTCGTTCGCAAGAAGGCCACGCGCTTGGCGCGCGGTTCCACCAGAGTGACCTGTATCGCAGGCCGGAGAAGTGCCAAAGTGAGTCCTGGCGCTCCTCCGCCACTACCCACGTCGACGATGCTTGTCGTGTCTGGCGAAAGAAACGCGCTCAAGGGCAGAGCGTCGACGAGGTACAGCTCGACGAGAGATTCGGCGTCACGCGCGGCCGTCAGATCCACGCGGGCAGTCCAGGTTGCCACACGGTCGAGCAGGGGGGCGATCTTGGACAAGGAGCTAGGGTCCGGACCGTCCAGCCCTGTATCCACGCACCAGCGGTCCGCGGCTCGATGCAGCAGCGGGATCCAAGCCTCACCCAAGGGTCGCAGAGTCATCGCGGCGAAATCGTCTACCCCAGCCCAGCCCATCGGGGTAGAAGCAGCCCCAGAAATCGATGGAAGCACCGACCGAACGCCTGGAAGCGATCGTACAGAAGATGGCCGGTACGGAGGGGCCGCTGCGGATTTCCCCGATGCCCGGCGGCGCGTCCACCCGAGAGTTCTTCCGGGTCGAGCTGCCCTCTGGGCAGCGGGCGGTCGCGATGTTCGTGCCGGATGCCAATCGGTCCGACGAAATCGACAAGTCCAGCGGGAAGCGCACGGTGTGGCCGTTCCTAGAAGTCCGAGCGCTGCTGCAAGAGCGTGGCGTGCGCGTGCCCCGGCTGCTGGGTGAGGCTTGTCACGAAGGGCTCATCCTCGTGGAAGACCTAGGCGATGACACCCTCGCCAACTATCTGCAGCAGCACCCAGAGCAGCGACAAGCCCTCTATCAAAGCGCGGTGCACGATTTAGCCGAGGCCCAGCGTGTACTGGACCCGCTGCCTACGGACAGCGTGGTTCGCAGCAGAGCCTTTGACGAAGACTTGCTGCGCTGGGAAGTGGATCACTTCCGGGAGTGGGCTCTAGAAGCACGGGGCACGCATCTAACCGCGGCTCAGACGCAGACCTTTGTGGCAGCGCGCGACTACCTCGCGACAACGATCGCGAGCTGGCCGCGCCACTTTGTGCATCGCGACTACCAAAGCCGCAACCTGATGGTCCGAGCCGGAACAACACAGCCGGAACTGGTCTGGATTGACTTCCAAGATGCACTGCTCGGTCCACGGGTTTACGATCTGGTCGCACTGCTGAGCGACAGCTACCAGGCCTTCACACGAGGATTTGTGGAAGAGCGCCTGGACGAGTTCGCCGCGCACGCGAAGCTTGACGCCTCAGGCCGCGCAAGGGTCGGCCGCGAATTCGACATGGTCACAGTGCAGCGCAAGCTGAAAGACGCCGGTCGCTTCGTATTCATCGAGAAAAAGCGCAACAATCCGCATTTCTTGCCGTTTGTGTCCCCTACGATCGAAAAGGTACGCGAAGCCCTGACGCGACTGAGCGACATCCCTGAGTTGGCGTCCTTGGCTGAAGTGTTAGACGCGCGCTGCCCCAGCGCTTCCTAGGCCGGGGTGGCCGTCGCACTGCCGTCTACACGGCCTCTTCACGCCTAGGCACCGGCGCGCGGGACGCGCGCAGGCCTGCCTTGCAGCGGAGGGGGCGGGCTGTCTTGGTGCATGCCAACCCATTCTTGCACGAGTTGACTGTCGCAGAACAAGAGCCAAGCGCGCGGGGTATCCAACTGCGCTTCGCACACGGACCGCAAGATTGTCACGGCGAGCGTGACATCTTCGAGAGCGAGGTCGATGTAGAAGTATCGAATTCCCAAGCCGTTGCCGATCACACATCCGCTGCCAGGACCAAGCGCCGAGCCGATGGCATCCTCCAAGACCTGACGTGCTTTCAGACGTGCCACTGAGTCTCCGACGGCTTCGACTTTCAAGTAGGCGAACGTCTCGCCGTGACGAGAAAACCGCAACGATGAAAAGGGCGCGCGCTCCAAGAAGCACTTGAGCAACTCGGGCACCATGGTCGTCGCGACCGCTACGTCGTCTTGCCCCCAGTAGTCGCTGGCGAGCTCCGGCTCCACTTCGAACATCGTCCAGCCGACGTCCTGCTTGCTGCGGGAAAGCGGCACTTCGGGAAGCCCGGCCACGAGGCCTTCGATCGCTGCGCTGACCGTGGAAGACAGCGCGTCGAGAGGAAGCGTCGGCGACGGAGCGGGTCCTTCTTGCAGCACTTTGAGTGCCTTGCGTTTGGGAAGGGGGCCACAGTGTACGGCCCGCACCCAATGGTCCAAGACGCGTTCGCCAAGGATGGACTCCACCAGGCATTCAGCGGCGTCGACGCTCGCGTCGTGATCTGCGCTTGGAATGCTCTCCGCAAGAACAGAAATCTCAAGCAAGTGCCCGCGGCCAAACCCGGCACGCACGCGCGCTCCGTCCAGCTCACAGCCCGTAGCTTGCCGCACACGAGCCAAAGCGTCCGCGGTGCGCATGGGTTTCGCGTAGCCTTGCAGCTGCATGCCAGCAACTTCGGCTTTCTGACACAAGAGTTGCACAAGGCCGTCCAGCTCGCGACAACCTCGGGACGAGACGCAAAGCTCGGTCCCACTCTTACCGTCGACGGTGAGCAGGACGAGACCGGGCTCCAAGGCGTCAAAGGCGGCGCTGAGCTGAGGCGGGACTCCCCGTGAAAGGTCCGTGCACTCGAGGACTCGAGCGACGCACAAGTCCACCTGACTCAAGAGCTTGTTGCGGGCGTCTTGTTCTTCGTCTCCGGGCTCCGCGAAACGAATGCGCACGCCGTAGTCCTACGGCGTGCAGCGGAGCAATTCAAGACTCCGCGATCTTTTCCAGCAGTGCGCCAAGGGCTTGGGGCTTTAAGCGTAGAAACCGCAGCCCAATGCGCGATCCCTCGGAACGGACGACTTCCGCCTCGGTCTTGACGCTGAGGTCATCGCCAAACTGAAGCTCAATGCTCACACGCTTGCCCAAGGGCGGCGGCGCGGCGCTGTCCAAGAGCAGCCCTCCGACCGACAGATCCACACACGAAACCGGCGCAGCCTCTTCGTCCAGATGCACCGCGGCAGTCGCCTCCAGGGGAACCCGCCGATGGTTGCGGCGCTCGGATGCCCAGCGCATGGATGGGTCGGAAATGGTCCAGTCAGTCATGGGGTCGGCTCCCAAGTGCTTGAAAATGCACTGATTGCGGCAGCGCAGGGTCACGGCTGCCGACTCCCTGTACGCAGCCTGAGGTGCGATCCTTCCCTACCTTGCCCTACTTGCGGAGGTGGATCTGCCCCGAAAACGCTACCCTAGGGCCATGCGAGTATTGCTTGTCCTAGTCGGCGCCGTCGCCTTCGGTTGCGTGGTGCATACGAACCAGTCCCATGAGTGGGTGCGCCAGCGTGCCTCTGAAGATCTCAAATGTCCCCAGGGCAAGATCACGGTGCACCACTACACCAACAACGCCAAGAAGAAGGGCGTCGTCGGGTGCGGGCATCGCGTCACCTACGTGGAGCACTGCGAGGGCACACGCTGCACCTGGCAACAACGCCCCGACCTCCCGCCGCCGAAGGATCCAAAGTAGACCTCAGAACGGCAGTTCCTACGATTGCACCGTGAGCCGGTGCAGAGCGATCCCTGCCGCAACCCCCTTCGCCCACGGCGCTCACTCCGCACTAATCGGGCTTGGGTGCCCCAGCGCCGAAGCTCTTCGGTATGAAGGGAGCCCAGTAGACTTTCGCAAGTTCCCGCGGGATGCGCTGGAACTTGACGTAAACATCGGCCGCTTCCTGCCAGAGCCGCCAGGTGTGTTCGTTCTCCCCGATGCCCTTCAACACCTCGTGCAATACGTAGGCTTCGGACGCGACGGGTCCACGGGGCGCGAGCAAGATCGGCGAACCGGTTTGCGCCAGCCAAGCGCCGAAAGTCTCACGTGAATAGGCCGCGATTGAAAAACTCGGAATAGCACTGGGGCTTTCGCTGGCTTCGGCCAAATCCGATTTGCGCGGGACCTGGCCATTCTTGAGCAGCGGATTCCGACCCATGAAACCGACGACAGACACCGCTTCAGAACGGGCACCGCCGCCGCTGAAGCTGACTGAACCACCGCTACGAGCGCGGTCCCTAAACGCGTCGAACGCTTCCCGGCCCGCGTCACCATGGTACGCGTGCAGCACCACAATCTGCTCGACTCGACCCGTCGTGCCCCAGCGTGAACCGCTCACATCGCGGGACAACACGACGCGTTCGAGCACAGACCCACTTCCGGCGGACTGCTCGACCTTCTTCCACCCGAGCCAGCTGCGGTCGAGGTAGCGGCGCGCTCCCCAGACCGCACCCCAGTACAGATTGTCCTCTAGGTTCTCAGGCTCCCCGGCTCCCTTGTGCTTTCCACACTTGCCACCCTTTTGGTCGGAGCAAAGCGGAACGAACACTTCCACGACCACCGGCTTGCCGGAGCGTACCGCGCCCTCCACATCTGGCGCCTTCTTCGCCCACCCGCTCGCGCTGCCTTCCCCCACGCGCGTCGGGGCCTGGGCATTGGCGGCGCTCGCGATCAGCCCGAAGGACACTGACAGCAGCGCGAAGCCACGCCCAAATTTACTCTGCAGTTTTCGCACTTGAAAGCACCTTCCCGCGGCTCAAACCCGTGTGCGCATCTTACGCGACGCGACGACAGGTCTTCCTGTTCCTTGCGAAAAAGTGCGACGCACCCCGGGCTCCAACGGGTGGGCCTATGGGGCCCGGGGTGTTTTTTGTGTCGCGACGCCAGAAAAACTGCGCGGTTCTGGAGGCTCACGCAGCGTTCCTGGCGCCTTTGTCCTGCCTCCTACGCCAGGGAGCGCGATATCTCCCCCCAGGCCAGGAGCCGTCCGTATCGATCAGTCTGGGGCGCGGACGGCGATCTTCCGAGCCTTCGTCGCTTCGGCTTTCGGCACGGTGATCTGAAGCAAGCCGTCTCGCATTCCAGCGTCGATCTTCGATCCGTCGACGGAGTCCGGCAGGAAGAAGCGACGGCTGAAGGAACCGTAGCGGCGCTCCACGCGGTGGTAGCCCTCCTTGTCGTCCTTCTTTTCGAAGCTCCGCTCCCCAGAAATCGTGAGCACATTTCCGTCGACTTCAACGTTCACGTCCTCCACGCGCATGCCCGCAAGCTCTGCGGTGATCTGGTAGCCGGACTCGTCTTCCTTGATGTCGACGGCCGGCACGAACTCCGTCTCGCCCCTGGCTGCGCGGGGGGCCGTGCCACGAAAGACATCGTCAAAACGCAATAGGTCATCGAAACCGTTCCATAGGCTCAACATGGTATCCTCCTGGGCGTCGGTAGTCGCACCGACGCAGCTAGTGTCGTATCCGGCGCTTGCGGGCGTAGCCCAACAAAGCGTTTCGAACGTTGTCCTAAGGTAAGCAGGTCCAAAACGGAGTCAACCCCGTCGACGGCGAAGGATTCGGCGCAACCGGGTTAGAGTCGAGGCATGACCCGACGGGCTGGGCTCACACTAGTCGTTGTTGTCGCAGCTGCGCTCGGCGGCGTGTGGCTTTTGCGATCTCCGTCGGCGCGACTAGAGGCAACGCTTCGAGACACCGCGGATCAGCTCAGTGCTGCCCCTGGACGCGGCGTGCCGGAACGAGAACAGGCTGCTGCGAAGGCGATCGCCCAGGGGACGACCAGCGCGACCCGAGTGGACTTGGTGGGCGCGCACAGCCTTGAGCAGGCCGCGCTCTTGCCAGCACTTCGCACCTGGATCCGCCGGCGTCCCCAGGCGGTAGCGAGCCTGGAGGGGCTGAGCGTGCGATTGGAGGGGGACAGCGCGACCGTGGCGGGGGAAGTCGGCATCAGCGAATCCCAAGCCGGCGATTTGCATCGCGACCGGCGCCGCTTCCGAGCCTCACTGAGAAGGCTCGATGGGCGCTGGGTGCTGGTGCACGCTTCCCTCGGCGACGGGCTCGCCGAAGAGCCAGAAGCGCGCCCCTAGCGGGTGGGGGCCACGCTGGGTTGCTCTTCGGAAGCGAGGCGCACCGGAGTCATTTGCTCGGGATATCGCGCGGTCACGTCGCGGTAAAATTCGCGCAGGCGGTCCATGTCCGCTTTGACATTGCCCGTGACCGGGATGGTCGGACCGAATCCGCCTTCCTTTTTGGCGTAGTCGAGATAGCTGCAGACCAGCGGGACGCCCGCTCGCTGCGCGATATAGTAGAAACCGCTCTTCCAATGCTCGCGCAGACTGCGCGTGCCAGGCGGCGATACCACGAGCAGGAGTTCATCGCGTTCCTGCATCGCCTGTACCATCGCGCTGACCACGTCTTTGCTCTTGCTCCGGTCGATGGCCACGCCGCCCACATTCCGGACAAAGCGGCCGAGTAGCGGCGTGGACATGACGCTGTCCTTGACCATCCATTGGATATCGACTCCGAAATTCCAGGCGAAAGAAACCAGGAGCACGCCGTCGAGGTTCGAGGTGTGAGGCGCCGCAATGATGACCGCTTTCTTCGCGGTCGGAGGGGTGCCTCCGGCTTTCCAACCCAGGGAACCAATCAGCGCTTTTGCCGCCAGCCGCTTCGTTTCGGGGGTCAAAGTAAGGCCGCGGGTATCATGGCGCAGGCGACCTGGCGCGTCACGATTCTGTCACGGCAGATCGCCATGCCGAGACGTCGGCCCCTTGGAGCCAGACCGCGCGGGCCTTAGCCTCCAAGCCATGAGCCGGAGCGGCAAGCACGAACTCTCGGTTGTGGACCACGATCGCAACTCAGCGGAGCTGACTTACGTGTATCCCGTGGTCTCTCGCCGCGCCGGTGGAGTCAGTATCGGTGTCAACCTGAACCCGAACAACGCCTGCAACTGGCGATGCGTGTACTGCCAGGTACCGGACCTCGTGTTCGGCAAAGCGCCGCGGGCCGATCTCGAATTGCTCGAAACCGAGTTGCGCCAGATGTTCGACGCGGTCCTGCACGGCGATTTCATGGCGGAGCGGGTGCCGGAGAGCGCGCGCAATCTGCGGGACGTGGCGTTCTCCGGCAACGGGGAGCCGACGAGTTGCCTCGAACTGGACGCCGCGCTTGAGACAGTCGCTTCTGTACTTGGGGACTTCGGGCTCTTGGGGAAACTACCGGTGGTGCTGATCACCAACGGATCCCTGCTACACCTTCCAAGGGTACAGGCCGCCCTCGGGCGTCTGAGTGGCATGGGTGGCGAGGTTTGGTTCAAGCTCGACAGCGCTACGGAGCTAGGCGCACGGCGAATCAATTCCTGCCAGGCGTCGCCTCAGGAGCACCTGAACAAGCTGCGCGCGGCAGCGAGCCTGTGCCCTACCTGGGTGCAAACTTGCTTGTTCCAGTGGCACGGTGCCGAACCGCAGAAGGACGAGCAAGACGCCTACCTGGATGCACTCCGCAGTTTGGTGCGGGACGCGGTCCCCCTCCGCGGCGTGCTTTTGTATACGACCGCGCGCCCGTCTCACCAACCCGAAGCACCGACCCTGCAACCTCTACCGCTGCATTTTTTGGAGGCGTTCGCCTCACGCATTCGAGAGCTGGGTCTCGATGTACGTGTAAGTGGGTGAGTCGCGCCTTCGCATTGTGCTCAAGATTTCCTGAGCTTTGCCGCTAGTATTGAATTGCCCAGTTCATTGGGTAGCGCCACGTCGAACCGGGCGCGGAAGGACCCAGAATGAGTCTACTCGTCGCAACCGCACTGGCGGATGGATCTGCGGAGGACGCCGCGAACAACCTCGTTACGGATCTGCGCAAGCGGCTCGGTGACGCCAGCCCCGCGCTGGTTTGCGTTTTTGCCTCCACCAAACAACCCCTTGAGCAAGTGCTCAGCATCACGAGTGCCGCCTTCCCGAAGGCATGTGTCGTGGGCGCAAGCACCGCCGGAGAGTTCACGGAGGTGAGGGACGCGAAGGGCGCCGTCACTGCCTTTGCCGTCGCAGGAGACGTCGTCGCCCATGCCGGCATCGGGACTGGTTTGGCTGCCAACCCAGAAGCTGCGGTGAGCACAGCACTGAACTCGCTGCCGGCCGCTGAATCCGGCTTCCCCTCCGTCACCGCCATCATGCTCCTGGATCCCCTGACCGGAAGCGGAGAAGAAGCCGCACTGATTGCCGCAACCATGCTCGGGGACGGCGTGCCGCTAGCGGGTGGCGCGGCAGGCGATGACCTCGCGATGAAGACCACACACGTCGGAGTGGGCGCTCGCGTTGCGGCTGACGCAGTGGTGCTCGTCAAGTTATTCACAAAAGTGCCCTTGGGCGTTGGAGTGTGCCACGGCCACCGACCCCTCTCCGAACCCCTGACCGTCACCAAGGCGTCCGGCGCCGTTGTGCACGAGATAAACGGACGTCCGGCGTGGGAAGTCTGGGCGGAACACACCAAAGGGGCCGCGAGCAAACGCGGGGTGGACCCGGCTAGTCTCTCGGACGCGGACATCGGCGGCTTCTTGCTTCGCTACGAGGCGGGCCTCGCTGCTGGCAAAGACTACAAGATCCGCGCGCCGCTGGGCCGAGGGGCTGACGGCTCCCTTTCCTTCGCCTGCGGGATCCCCCAGGGCGCGGAAATCCGCATCACCGAAAGCGAACCCGAAGAACAAATCGACAGCGCTCGAGCGGCGGCAGAGCGGGCGCGGGCGAGTCTGGGCGGAGGCAAAGTCGCCGGCGCGCTCGTATTCGACTGCATCTGCAGGAATCTGATCCTGGGCGATCGCTTTCACGACGCCGTGAACCAAGTGTCGCAGGCGCTCGGCGATGTCCCCCTGGCAGGCTTCGAGACCTACGGGGAAATCGCTTTGGCGGCGGGCGACATGTCCGGCTTCCACAACACGACCACAGTGGTACTTGCGTTTCCAGAGTGAGTAGGGTGGGGACGGATATACATCAGTGAACGACCCTTCCAACCCCGGTTCAGATGCCCCAGTCACGCGGGCCGAACTGGTTGAGCTGCTCGCGCCAGCATTGGGCGAGACCAAAGCAACGGACGTGGTGCGCCAGGCCGCCCTCGATCTGCGGATCCCCAACGGCCAGTTGACGCACCAACAGGCGCTGTCGGTGCTGGACAAGGTGGCCTACGCGCCGGGTTTGGTGGGTATCAGTGCGCGGTTCGTGAAGTCCCGATTGATCTTGAAGTGGGGGCACTGCACCTAATGCAGACGAGGGTCTGACCTAGAGCAGACCGGCGTCTGACAGGTTAGCGCTGACGGCGCCCAGAGCCGTACTTCAGGATTTCGACGCGCACCGGCACGACTCCGGCGCGGAGCATGTCCAGCTGCTTGGCGGCCGCGCCCGAAACATCGATGATGCGTTCGGCGCCAGCGAAGGGGCCGCGATCGTTGATCACGACTTCCACGCGATGTCCCGTGTCGACTCGCACCACCCGAACTAGGGTGCCAAAGGGCAGCTTCTTGTGCGCTGCCGTCAGCCGCGCAGGCGCATAGGGTTCTCCGCTGGCCGTGGAACGCCCCGCGAGTCGATCGGAATAGTAGGTTGCTTTGCCATGCTCGACCGCGAGCGGGGCCCTCGTTACGGGCGACGAGGGCTCAGTCGCTTGGGGCTCGGGATACGCGCCCGGCGCCGGACGATGCGCGCTGCCCGTGGCAATGGGTGGGCGGCCATCTTCCGCAGGTCTTGTGGGTGCGCAGGCCAAAGCGAGCAATACCAACGCCCCGAGCTGCGCGCGGGTTGCCAACAGCATCACGCGCTCATCATGGAAGGTGAACGCGGCAAATGGCAATCACCACCGCGTCGAGAGGGAAAAACGAGTGTCCGCCGGACCAAGCGCTCGGGCCGACCTTTCAGCGCGGACACGTCACTGAGTTTTGACGGGGCGAGCCGGCTTTACGTCACGCACTGATTGCAATCGCCCGCTGCCGCCGAATACATATTCGACGGCAGCCGACGTGAAGGTTTTGTTGCGATAGCGAAGCTCTTCGCATTCGGCGATCCACGCTGCGTTCTCCCGGAATCGTTTCGATGCCTTCGGATTCAAACGCGTTGGGCCTTTTGGCTTCTTTTCCGGAGCCTTCACGGAAACACCGCAGGTATCGATCACGAACCACTGATTCGGAGAAGTCGTGAAGCTCTCGTCTAGCTGCGCGCGCAACTCCTCGCGCCGGAGCAACTTGTCATCGACGTCCACCATTTCCGATACGAGGGAACTGAACTGCGACATGTCGCGGCGATTTAGGGTGGCTTCGACGCCCACGAGTCGCTTGGCCGTCGCCGTGAGCCAAGTCCTATTCATGTTGCTGCTACGGAGCGCAACCTCGCGCCCACAGCACAGCGCGACGCGGTCTGGCGTGCCTTGAGTTCCGAGCGCGACGGCCCGCACCGCGCAGCTCGCGCCGCCCCGGACTACGAATCCCGCGGGGTGCGCGGAAAGTGTCCATGCCGAGACCCGACCGAAGTCTGGATACTGTTCACACGCCCGGGCCCACTGCGCTTCGGTACATAGACTCAGACCAGATCCAGCACAGAGGGCCTGAGATTCTGCCAAAGACTTGCCAACGGCGCCTTCCAGCCGCTGGACTCGGAATTCGTCCAACCAGCGTTCGTCGTTTGGAACCTTTCCGCCGCTGACTTTGCGAGGGGGCGTACTGCTCAAAATGGTCTCCGTAGGCGGCGCTGGCAACGTCGGCGCGGCGGCACTCGGAGCTGGCGCAGCGCTGCTGCCAAGCGTTGGCGCAGAAGCCACTGCCACGGGCTTGGGTTCCTCCAAGACGACTGCTGTCAGGAGCACAATCGCAATTCCGAGCAGGGCAGCTCCGATGCCGACCACGGCGATCGTCACAAGACTCATCGCCTGGGGCTTGGGCTCGACGCGCTCAGACGAATCAACCGGCAGTTGGGTGCTGCTCGACAGCTCCGTCGGCGCCGGCTGGCGCTCCATGTCCGCCAGGGATTTCGGGCCGACAACGGGCTTTGTGCCGTCGGACTCGACTTCGAACTCGAGCGGCTCCCTCGTTCCAGAATCAAGCGCGGTACGATTGCTGTTCGGACTCGCTAGATCCGAGAGTCCTGCTGCTGCAACGACCTCGTTCCAAAGGTCGCGCACGCTGCGCTGGCGCTGCTTGGGTTCGACCGCCAGGGCGCGCAGCAAGACCTCATCCAGCGCCTCGGGCGCGTCCGTGCACCCCATTGCCTTCAAGGTGGGGCGGTGGTTCGGATCCGCGGAGGCGACAAACAACTCCGCAACGTCAGTGCCGATCAGCGCCCGTTTTCCCGAGACCACTTCCACCAGCACCAGCGCGAGTGCAAACACGTCCGTCCAGGGGCCGGTGGCGCCGTAGCGTCGACTGAATTGCTCGGGTGCCCCATAGGGCGCGGTGAAAGCCTGCAGGTGGTTGCCAGTGCTCTCGAAGACGTTGCTGGTGCCTGTAGCTTCATCGAGCACCTTGGCGATGCCGAAGTCGAGCACCTTCATGGTGGTCTGTCCGCCCACCTCCGTCAGAAACAAATTAGCCGGCTTGATGTCGCGATGCGCGATGCCCTGATCGTGCGCAATGCGAAGCGCACGCGCCACAGGGTCCAACAACTCGATGGCTTCGGTCAGCGGACGACCGCCGCGGCTGGATTGCTCGCGCTCTTCGAGGTCTTGCTCCAGGCTCTTGCCGTCGAGCCATTCCAACACCAGATACGGCGTCCAGATCCCGCTCGGCGAATCCGCGGCGCCGACGTCCAGCGCCTGCACGATGCCCGTGGTCGCCCGACTGAGCTTGTGCAGCAGCCGGCCCTCTTCCATGAAACTTTCGTAGAAACGATCGCGCTGCTTGCCCTCAAGAGAATCCGGCACGCGCAAACACTTGACGGCAACGTGCTCAGAGAATCCCAGATGATGAGCGCGGTAGACGACCGAAAACCCACCTTCGCCGATCAGTTCGTCGATGCGGTATTTTTCGTCCAGGGTGGCTCCCACCCAGCCGAATGGATCTTTGGTTTCGTCCGACATGACTCGGAAAGCGCAAGCATAAACCGGTCATTGCTGCGGCCGCGAGCACCGTTACAGAATACGTCTCAGGCTGCGCACATAGTCGGCAAACACCGCCTCGCGATCGGCGTGTTTGCCCGCGCGCACCACCCATTTTCCGCCCACCATGACGTCGCGCACGCAGCCTTTGCGGGCGCCGAATACCCAAGCATCGAGCTGCTGAGGATACGCAAGTCCAGCAAGCGCGGGCGCTTCCGGGTCCAGGACGATCAGGTCCGCGCGCGCACCGACGACGAGTTCGCCAACGCGCCGCCCCAGCGAGCGGCTGGCGCCGCGCGCGATTTCGCCAAGCAACCGCGCCGCCACGGAAACTTGCTCCTGGCTGGCAAGCACATTGCGCTTTTCGTGGCGTAGCCGTTGGCCATACTCCAACGTGCGCAACTCCTCTGCTGGACACACGCAGACTTGACTGTCGGACCCGATCCCGAAGGCAATGCGCCCATCGAGCAACTCTCGAATCGGCGGCAGCCCGTCGCCAAGATTGGCTTCCGTGGTCGGACAGAGCGCCACCGTCGCGCCAGTCTTGGAGAGCGCGTTGAGTTCTTCGGGTGTAGCGTGGGTGGCATGCACCAAACAGAAACGGGCATCCACGTCTGCCTGTGACATGAGGCGCTGAATGGGGGTTTGCCCCGTGGCGGCCTCGCAATCCTGCACCTCTTTCCGCTGCTCGGAGATGTGGATGTGCACCGGACAATCAACTCCGATGCCCTGGAGCAACTCAGACAGCGCCACGGAGCCTACGGCGCGCAAGCTATGGGGAGCAACGCCGACGGCGAGATCCGGGTCGCCGCTAGCCGCCGTAGCAACGTGGCTGACGATCTCAAGCAGTGCGTCGACACTGCAGACGAAGCGCCGCTGACCCGGGGTTGCCGGGGCGCCGTCGAAACCGCTGTGCTGGTAGAGAACCGGTAGCATGGTGACGCCGATACCAGCGGTTTTCGCCGCCGATAGCACCCGCAAAGAAAGCTCCGCGGGGCTTTCGTAGGCGGCTCCGGTGGGGTCGTGATGCAAGTAGTGAAACTCACCAACGGCCGTGTAGCCCGCCTCGAGCATTTCCACGTAGACCCAGGCGGCGATCGCTTCCAGGTCCTCGGGCTCGATTCGCTCCACAGAATCGTACATGGCCCGTCGCCAAGTCCAGAAGCTGTCGCTGGGATCTGAGGCTCGCTCCGTGCGTCCCACCAGGCAACGCTGGAACGCATGCGAGTGCAGGTTCGCAACGCCCGCGAGCGCTAATCCGCCGCAATCTAACACTGCACCCTCTGCTGGCCTTTGAGCTGCGAGCGCGCTGATGTCCCCAGCGCTATCCACGCTCACGAACGCAGGCTGCATCAGGCCCGTGGGCCGCCAGAGCGCGTCGAAGGCATAGGTGGGCATCAGCCTTGCCTCTGGTCCGCCCACTGTCGGCACACTTGCAGCAAACGGCGCAGCGTCGGACGCAGCCGGTCCGCGCGCGCTTCGCTGAACTCGAAAGGAGGCGTCTCGACCATGTAGTTCTTTTGCGACAGCTCCAGCTGGAGTGCCGAAATCCCTCGACTGGGCGCGCCGTAGTGACGCGTGATGTACCCGCCTTGAAAGCGCCCATCCCTGACAGCGGAGTAGCCGGCATCGTTGTCACGCAGCACTGCGAACGCGCGCGCGGCGATTTCTGGATCGGCGCTCTGTCCCGCGGCAGTACCCAGGTTGAGATCTGGCAACAGTCCCTCGAAAAATCGAGGAACTCGTGAGCGAATACTGTGCGCGTCGAACAGCACCGCGCAGTGGTGGCGCGCCACCAGCCGCTCTAACTCCTCTTGAAGCCGCAGATGGTAGGGCACAAAGAACTCGGACACGCGCTGCTGCACTTCGTCGGCGCTGGGCTGCTGCCCCGGGCGGTAGATTTCCTGCCGATCAAACGTAGTGGTGGGACAGAGCCCGGTTGTATCCGCTCCGGGGTATAGGGACGTGCCAGTGGGGTCACGGTTGAGGTCGACCACGTAGCGCGAGACGCGCGCCACGATCCGGCTGGCGCCAAGGTCGTCGAGAAAGTTGTAGAGGCGTGACACGTGAAAGTCCGTGTCAGGCAGATGGCTCCCCTCGGGCGTCATGCGCGCCAAGAGATCCGCTGGCACCCCAGTGCCATCGTGAGGCATGGAGACCAAGAGGGGCGCCGAACCCTGCGTAAACTCGAATAGCTCAGGCATGTTTCCGCCTACGCCACTGACGTCGTCGCCACAGCAACAATGGGAGCAAGAAGACAAGGCCACGGCTGCCCAGCCGCCGCGCCTGAGGAGCCAGCGTGCAGCCGCAGCCCCCACCTGCGGCAGTGGCGCCCGTATTGTGCCCGCCGGCGTCGGTGCCGCTGGCGTCCGCGCCGGCATCAGCGCCGGCGTCAGCCACGGCGGGTGCGGCCAGCCACAGATAGCTGGTCAGCGTACGGCGACCGTTGTCGTCCAGGACTTCGACGCGGTAGCGGTCTTCGCCGCTGACCGGCGACTGCACCTCTAAGGTGTGTGTGAAGGGATCCGAGGCGATCAGTGCCTTCCCAAGCGCTTTGCCGTTCTTGACGAATCGCACGGACTTACCCGCGCCACCACTGATCTTCGCGCTGAAGATGGTTGCCGTTGCGGTGACGGTGTCCCCTTGCGGCGCGACGCTCGAACTGAGCTCGGCCATGGCTTCGGCAGGCCCCCAAAGCTTGACAACAGTGCGTCCGCTCCGCACGCCGTCAATGATGCCCTGCACGCTGAGTTCGTCGGCAAACACCAGCGTCGTTGGGTCGCCGATCGGGCTCTGCAGTACGGTCAGGTTGACGCCGGCGCGGTGATCATCACTGCCGCCAATGGCGGGCAGATGGTAGCCCTGATCCAGGAGCGTTTCCCAGTAGTCGATAGCCTTCACTTTTGGCAGATAGTCGAGGGTTGCCGGCGTCCCTGTCATCACTTCGACAGCACCCACCAAGCCGAGATCCAAATCATGTTGCCAGGCACAACCAATGCAGAGATCACCGAGATCTTGGGTCGGATGGTTCAACGAAACGATGGCGCCCTGGGCGCGAAAGGCCTCCACCGCGCCCTGGATCGTCACACCGGGCTGACCGATCTTGTGATCCACCCACTGCGTGGCGCCGATCACGTTGGCGTGGCCGTCGTAGGTTGTGTACTCCATGCCGGGCAACAGCAGCAGCTTCGGATGCCTACTTTGCGCATCTGTGATGAATTCGAGTTGCGTCAGCGTATTGTGGTCGCTGACCAAGGCGAAATCCAAGCCGCGGCCCCGGGCAAAGTTGGCGAGTTCGTCCAAGGAAGGCCGAGCGTCGCCGCTCTCGACGGAGTGCACGTGGAAGTCTCCAGCGTACCATCGTGAACCCACTTCGAGCGCCGCGACGGGCGTGTAGGGTGCACGCTCGGGTTGGGGGGCCAAAGTCGCGATGTCGCGCAAGGTAATACTGAGCTGATACTTGGCAGGCGTCTGCTTGATCAGCGCCTTGCCGATCACGACCCGCCACGTGCCGGCGCCGATCGCACCAGCGACGTAAGACCGACTCGCCGCAAGCTCACCGATGATGGCCGCTTCGCTATTGCCACCTCCCCAACCGCGAAAGCCGTTTGGGTCGTTGACACCGAAGTCTAGGATGTTCTCCGCCGACAAGTCATCGTGAGCGACCTCGATTTCCTTCGTCCCCGGGGGCACGTCGAAATCCACGAAGAAGTGATCCGGGCCAGTTAGGGGAACGTCGCCGGACAGCTGGAGGGTCGTGTCGGCGGCGGAAGCACGTGCGCCCTGGAGCAGGAGCAGCCCCCCTACCGCCGCAGCCATATGAAAACCGCGCATGGGGGGATCATAGCGAGGCGAGCGGCTCCGGGGCTATGCTGGGCACGTGCCACGACCGTTTCGTAGCTGGGAAACCGCTCTAGACCAGCTAGTAGACGATGAAATCCACGACTGCGTGGATCAGTTGGACCTCACGCCCAACGCCTTTGGCTACGACCGATGGGGCGCTTCGCCCGCCGCGGCCAAGCGAGTCCTAGTGCTCGTGCGCTGGATGTACGAACGTTATTTCCGCGTGGAGTGCCACGGCATCGACCGGGTGCCAGTCGGGCGCGTTCTTCTGGTCAGCAATCACAGCGCCCAGCTCGCCTACGACGGCATGCTGATTTGCGCAGCCATGGTGCTGCGTGCCCACCCGCCGCGCTTCGTACGTGCCATGATTGAACGATTCTTCGCACGTCCCGCCTACGTGAATGTGCTGATGAGCCGCATGGGACAAATCATCGGCGTTCCGGAGAACTGCCGACGGCTCTTGCAGGAAGACCAGGCGGCGGTGTTGGTATTCCCCGAGGGCGAGCGCGGGGGCGGCAAGGTATTCCGTGACCGATACAAGATCATGGGGTTCGGTCAGGGCTTCATGCGACTCGCTCTGCAAACCAAAACTCCCATCATGCCCGTCGGTTTCATTGGTGGAGAAGAGATATGTCCGAGCTTCTCCCGCATGACGCCCTTGGCGAAGCTGATGGGCGTCCCTTACGCGCCACTGACGCCCACGCTGCTGCCGCTACCGCTGCCCGCGAAAGTGCACATCCACTTCGGAGAGCCTATGCACTTCGACGGTAAGGGCACTGAAGACGACACGGTGCTTTCGCCTATGATCGAAGAGGTCGAGAGCGCTGTCGCGGAGCTCCTCGCAAAGGGACTTCAGCAGCGAAGTGGGGTGTTTTTCTGATGGAAAAGAGCATTGTCATCACGGGAGGCGCCGGAGGCGGTGGGCGACTCTTGGCACAACGGCTGCTGGAAGCCGGCTACCGGGTGCATACCGTTGACAAGAAACCGGCTCGGCTACCTGACGCCGTGACGCACCACCTGGTCGACGTGCGCAAACGCGGCTTCGACGATGTGCTGCGCAGGGTGCGGCCCTGGGGCGTGGTGCACCTGGCGCGTTTGCACCGCTTAGACGCCACTTCCGAGGAGCGACATCGCGTCAATTTCGAGGGCACAGTGCATGTCTTCGAAGTCGCTGTGGCAGCGGGAGTGCGGAAGATCGTGTTTCCCAGTCGGCATACGATCTATGGCGCGCTTCCGGACCAACCGTTGTTCTTGAGTGAAGACCATCCCCCGGCGGCCGGTCGGACGTATCCGGAAGTCCAAGATCTCGTCGCCGCCGACTTGTACGCCTCGGCCCAGCTATGGAAGCAGCTCGATCGCGAAGTCGTCGTGCTGCGCCCAGTGAACATCTTGGGGCCAAACACGGAGAACCTCTTCTGCAGGTATCTGCGACAGCGGCGAGTGTTCACCGTCGCAGGCTTCGATCCTCTGTATCAAGTCTTGCACGAAGAGGACTTTGTTACCGCGCTCCGTGCCAGCCTGGAACCGGGTGTGCGCGGGGTTTTCAACGTGGCCGGACACGAACCGGTCCCTTTGCACGTCGTTGTGGAACAATCTGGCGCGCTGCGGGTGCCCCTGCCTGAGGCGTTGATAGGCATTTTCGGGGGCAGACTGGGATTTGCCCGGGTGCCCAAGGGCGCCGTCGACTACTTGAAGTTCGCCTGTACCGTCGATGCGACGGCGTTCAAGCAGGCCACGGGATTTGCGGCGGAAATCAGCCTGGCTGACACCCTAGCTAGCGTCGGCCTGCCGCCGACCTGACGCCCCTCAACTGATACGAGCCTTGCGCGCGAGTTTGCGCTAGATCGGAGCCATGAACTTCTCACGCCGTAGCTTTCTGCAGGCCATTGTCGTCAGTGCATCCGCCGTCCCGTACGCAGCGGGCTGCTCTTCTGACGACGACGGCGACGGGAACCCTGGTGGTCTTGGCAGCTTCAGCACGGATCCCGTCGATACCCTTCGGGTGTTTCCTCAGGGCGTTGCCTCTGGAGATCCGAAACCAGACAGCGTGATCTTGTGGACTCGTGCGGTGCCGGACTCGGGCTCCGGTCCGGTGGTGGTCAAGTATCAGGTCGCGACGGACGAAGGCTTCACGAAGCTGGTAGCCGACGGACAAATGACCGTCGACGAGGCCACCGACTGGACCGTGCGCATCAAACCGACGGGTTTGGCTGCGTACACACAGCTCTTCTATCGTTTCGTGGCAGAAAAGGTGCAAAGCGACATCGGCCGCACCAAGACCGCTCCCACCGAAGACCAGGATGTGAACGTGCGCTTCGCGTTTGCGTCCTGCCAAGACTTCATTGGGCGCTACTATCATAGCTGGCGCGCGCTGCTGGAAAGCGAGGATCCCGTCGACTTTGTCGTATTCCTTGGGGACTACATCTACGAGACAAACGGAGACTCGGACTTTCAGCTCACCGGCGGCAAGCGCCAGATCGAGATCCCCGACGGCATCGAGATCGAACCGGCAACGCCCGCGCCGGACGCAAAGCCCGCCGTCAAAGCTGCAAAGACCTTGAAAGACTATCGCGGGCTCTACAAGCAGTACCGATCCGACGAGTTCCTCAAGAAGGCCCATCAGATGTTCCCCTTCATCTGCATCTGGGACGACCACGAGTTCGCCAACGATGGCTGGCAAGACTACGCGACGGATTTCAACGAGACGAAGGGCGCCGAGCAGAGCACCGCACGCCGGGAAGCCGCGAATCAAGCTTGGTTTGAGTTCATGCCCGCCGATGTGACTTGGGACGAAGCTGCCAGCTTCCCCGACGATCTAAAGATCTACCGCACGCTGCGCTACGGCAAACACGTCGAGCTGATCATGACCGACCAGCGCTCGTACCGCTCGGACCATGTCATTCCCGAAAAAGCGAAGGGCGCAGACCGTCCTCCGGGGGCGCCCGACACGGTGCCCACCTACTCCGAGGCCGGCAAGAGTTTCGGGAACTCCGCCATCGGCAGCCGCAACTTCGTGCGCAAGGACGGCTTCGACGGTATCGAGGCGTTCGTGAAGCCGACCATGCTCGGCGCCGAGCAGAAACAATGGTTTCTGGACGCCATGAAGGCCTCCAGCGCGAGCTGGAAGATCTGGGGCAACGAGACTCAGTTGCTCGAGATGGCGATCGATCTCAACCCGTTCCAGGTGCCTGCCCTGTTCAAAGGCGTGTACTACTTCACCGTGGACCAATGGGACGGCTTCCGGACCGAGCGCGCGGAAATACTCACCGCTCTGAAGGACGTGAAGAACCTGGTCGCCATCACCGGCGACATCCACGCCTTCTACGCCTCGGAGCTGCAGCTGGACTACGCCAATCCCGGCGAGCCCGTTGCCGTGGAGTACGTCACGGCCGGCATCAGCTCCAGCCCGGTGCGCGAGATCGCGGAGACCCAGGTCAATGGCCTCGACCCCGACGGCACCTTCGGCCTCAAGCCCATCGTTCCGCAGTTCGATCAGGTGCTGCTCGATTCGAACAAGCACTACAAATACAATAAAAGCTTCGCGCACGGCATCAGCGTCATGGAAGTGGATGGCGACAAGGAGGTCCGCGTCACCTTCTTGGATATTCAGGATGTGACGACGGAGACCTGGGACGGCAAAGTAGAAAAGACCGGATTCCGCACGACCAGCGGCTCGAATCGGATCGAGAAGATCTGAATCGCGCCTCAGGCGCCTGTCTGGTCCACGTCGGCGCGGATGCGAGGCAGCGCTCCTGGGTGGTTCCGCTGCACGTAGCTGATGAGCTTTTCGCGCACTTCGCAGCGTAGGTTCCAGTGGTCACTGGCATCCTTGGCACTGACGAGCGGGCGCACCAGCATGGCGCGCTCGTTGGCGTCGGTCACCACCACACCCCAGGCCTCCCCGTCCCAATGCTCCGATGCGTCCAGAATACGCTTCAACTCCGCACGAATGTCGTCCACAGGAACGCTGTAGTCGAGCCAAAGGTTGACGGTGCCGAGCAAATCCGAGGACGAACGCGTCCAGTTCTCGAAGGGCTTCTCGATGAAGTAGGTGGCGGGCACGACCAAGCGGCGCTTGTCCCAAATCCGAACAATGACGTAGGTGAGACGGATCTCTTCGATGCTGCCCCACTCGCCTTCGATGATCACGATGTCATCCACGCGAATGCGCTGGGTCAAAGTCAGCTGCACTCCAGCAAGCAATGTGGCCAGCGTCTTTTGAGCGGCAAAGCCCAAGATGACGCCAGCCAGCCCTGCCGAAGCCAACACGCCATTGCCGATCTGCCGAACGGACTCGAAGGTGGTCAGGGCAAAACCCAGAGTCAGCACGAACACCACAAAATCCGCGACGTTGCGCACACCGCGGACCTGCGTCCGGACTGCGCGCGCGCGAAGATCGTCGGCGTCCGCGTGTTCGAAACGACGATTTGCGGCTTCTTCGAACACCCGCACGGCCTTCACGAGTACCCAGCCACTCGCCAGGATCGTGAGGACCAAAAGCCCATGGGATAGCGGACTGCGGTACAGCGGCGGAAACCCCACCAGCGGCAAGACGAAGCGCGCACAAATCAACGCGCCCAAAAGCCGCAGCGGCGTCGGCATGAGGTCGACGATTGCGTCATCGACGTGCGTGTCTGTTCTGCCAGCCCAGTGCTTCAACACAAAAAGAAGCAGCGACGCGAGCAACAGGCCCCCGCCGAGGGCCAGCGCGACGTACAGCCCGGCGAGCCAGAGCGTGCCGGCGTCGGGAACCTTCGCCCCCAACACCGGTCCGAGATATTTCAGAGCTTCCAGCATGACACTCGTCGCCGCACACGCGGCACCGCCACACTTTGTCGGATTTTCTGCCGCAGTTTCAAGGAGACAATCCGCAACAGAGCGCGCAGCACGCCCAATGACTCTGCTGACATTTCGAGCTAACGTGCCCGCCGGAAATGGCCCCGCCCCGGCGCAAGGACAAAGCGCACCCAGCGCTCAACCCCCAGGGTTTGGTCCTGGGCAAGCAGATCGTGCCGCTGTGGGCCGGCGCGGTTCACTATTTTCGCATGGCCGTCGCCCATTGGCGTCCGGCGCTGGAAGCAGTGAAACAGCTCGGCTTTCGGCTGGTGGATATTTACGTGCCCTGGGCCGAGCACGAGCTTTCGAAGGGCAGCTACGACTTTGGGCGCATCGCACCCGAAAAGGACCTGCGTGCGTTCCTCGCCCTCTGTCAGGAGCTCGACCTGTTCGTGGTTCTGAGGCCCGGCCCCCATATCAATGCAGAGCTGACGGGCTTTGGCATTCCGGAGCGTGTGCTTTGGGAACCCGACTGCCAGGCGCGTTCTCCCAAGGGAAAGCCCGTCGTCCTACCGGTGCCGCCGTTGGCGTTCCCAGTGCCCAGCTATGCCAGCACGGCCTTCTTGGACGAAACCGATGAGTGGTATCGCGCCGTCGCGGAGCAGACCTCGGATCAGCTCTGGCCCGATGGGCCCATCGTGCTCTGCCAAGTCGACAACGAAGGCGCTATGTACTTCCGCGACGGCGTCTACGATCAGGACTACCATCCCGATGCGCTGGCCTTGTTTCGCCGTTTCCTCAAGAAGCGCTACAGCACGGTCAAGGAGCTCAGCCACGTATACGGCGACGCCGAGGCAACTTTTGCGCGTCTCGAACCACCGACGAGCTTCGACGCGACCCAGCGAGACCAGCTGGCGCCGCATTTGGACTGGGCCGAGTTTCAGGAGTACCTACTGGCGGAGTCGTTCCTGCGCATGCGGCGCTCTCTGGAGGCGCACGGCATCAAGGGCATCCCTTTCTCGCACAATCTGCCGCTGTCCGAGGGAGTCACTCCCCTCGACCCGGGGCGGCTGTCCCGCGTCGTGGAGCTGTTGGGTCAGGACTACTACCATGGGGCTTCGGCACCCAGCCGTCGGGAAATCGCCCAGAGAACCTCGGAACTGCGTACCCGGTGCGATGCCCAGGCGACCCCCGCCTTCGCATGCGAGCTCGGCGCGGGCTTCCCGCCATTCTTTCCGCCACTGACGCCCGAGGACCAGAGTTTCACGACCCTGTGCGCATTGGCCTACGGTTTGACCGGGCTCAACGCGTATATGGCAGTCGACCGCGACCGTTGGATTGGCGCTCCCATCGACGTTCGCGGCAACCTGCGCAAGAGCAGCGACTGGTGGCGTGTCCTACTCGAAGCCGTAGAGCGAACGCGGCTGCGTGAACTGCAACGTGATGTCGCGGTGCGCATCGTGATCCCACGCTCGGTGCGTCGCCTGGCGCGAGTATGCCACGCCTTCGGCCCCCTCAGCGCCGCGCTATTTCAAGTGGTTGGCGGCGGAGCACCGGAGGCCTGTTTCGAGGACGACCTCGGATTCGGCGCCCCGGTCAGCATCGACACGGAGCGCTTCGTCCGTCGTGTTGAAGCGAAGCTCGAAGCTGCCCGCATTCCCTTCGGGTTTGCCAGCGGAGATTGTCTGAAGCACGTCGCCGCCCTCCCCGGCTGGACGATCATCGCGTGCAGCGGCGCGCTGGAACCGAAGCTCCGCGCGACTTTGGAAGATGCACTACGAACGGGCGCAGCGATGAGCGTGGGGCCGTTTCTGCCAAACTTCGATCAGCGGTTTACCGCTGTGCGTGACCTGCGCCCCCTGCGCGCGGGTCACGGCTCCATTCCGTGCCACATCGGAGCCTCTGATGAGGCACTGCAGGGCGCCCTTGAGGCCGCTACCGCCGCGCTGACGCTGCCACACCTGGCCGCGACGCCGGAGCAAGTCTTCGTGACGTTGCACCGCAACAACGCGGGCCGTGCGCGGCTGCTGTTCGTGATCAATCCCGGCCAAGCACCGGTGGAAGCCACGGTGAGCGCAGCCGGCGCAAAATTCGCGGAGGACGCGCTGTCTGGGGAAGGATTCGGCGCCAAGCTTGGTGCCCTGCACCTACCGATGCCGGCCCGAAGCGTACGGATGCTGGAGCTTCTCGAAAAAGCGTAGTAAGGGCAGCGCGCCCACATGCTTGTCGAAATCAACGCAGAAACCCCCGAGCCTCGAAAGATCCGCCGCGCCGTCGAAGCGCTGGAGGCCGGCGAAGTCATCGCCTACCCCACGGACACGGTGTACGGCCTCGGCTGTGATCTCTTCAACAAGAAGGCGGTCGACCGCCTCTACAAGATCCGAGGCTTGGACGCCGACAAGAAGCTCGCGTTCGTATGCAGTGACATCGCAGATGTTGCGCGCTACGCGGTGATGCACGATAACGTGTATCGCGTCCTCAAGGAGTTCTTGCCGGGCCCCTACTGCTTCATTCTAGAAGCCACGCGAGAAGTTCCGAAAATGGTGCACTTGGCGCGCAAGACCGTCGGCGTGCGCATTCCCAATCATCCAGTGACCCTCGCTCTGGTCCGTGAGTTGGGTCGGCCAATCATTTCGACTACGGCTGCGCGCAGCGGGCAGGAGCCAAATCCGGATCCGCAGGAGATCGACGCGGAGTTTCCCGGGCTCGGACTGGTACTCGATGCAGGAGCCGGCGGCATCGTGCCCACCACGGTCGTGGATCTCAGCGGCGCTGACCCCGTCGTGGTTCGAGAGGGCGTCGGGGACCCCTCGCCTTTTCAGTGAATCACGTTTTCATTAAGCGCTATCCGCGGGCCTCCTCCATGGGGCCCAGAACCGGAAATGCCCAAACAATAAATGGGTTCGAAAACCCGCTGCGTTGTGCAAGGATGCCCTCGAACACGGGCCGCAGAAGACGGCCGAGGAGACATGAGAGATGACATTCGTCGTCATTGAGAACTGCAAAGGCTGCCGATTCACCGACTGCGTCGCCGTCTGCCCCGTAGATTGCTTCCACGGTGACGACGAGATGCTCTACATCGACCCCGATGAGTGCATCGACTGCGGCGCGTGTGTCCCAGAGTGCCCCGTCGAAGCCATTTTCGACGAGACGCAGTTGCCGGAGGACCAGAGCGATTGGCTGCAGATCAACGCAGACCGTGCGAAGGGCCTTCCCGTCGTGAACGAAAAGGGCGACGCACTGCCGGGCGCCGACGACCGCAAAAAAGATCTCGGCTTCTAGCCGCGACCGACCCCGTCACCGCGACGCTCA
Organism: uncultured Polyangiaceae bacterium; assembly: GCA_965369205.1. GTDB lineage: Bacteria > Myxococcota_A > Polyangia > Polyangiales > Polyangiaceae > JACKEA01. The sequence goes on from CBDUPW010000038.1 coordinate 27,283, forward strand.
GGGTTTCGGGAATTTGAGCGTCGCAGATGCCTGCGACTGAACAGCCATGCGCTGCTGCGGGTTGTCGCTCGGAACGAGGACGGCGTTCAGGTTTTGGTTCTGATCGCCCTCAGCTGGAAACAAGGCGCCGCTCTGGAGCGTCGCCTTGCCGCTGGCTTCGGATTGGAACTGCTCCAGCTTTAGGTCGCCGGGGGGCAGCCCCGCTAGGGTCAATTTGTCCGTGGCGCTATAGCGCTTTGTGCTCATGCTGAGCGTCAAGCCAGCCTCGCTGATCGCGTCAAGTTTGATCATCCGGTAGCTGATCACGTCGGCACCGGCCGCGAAATCCCGGGACGTGACTAGCCAGAACGCTCCGGCGCCCACCGGCTCGCTGGGGTACACCACGCCAGAAACCCCGAGGGTTTCGGCCAGGTTGCGTAGCACCGTATTCAGGTTGGGATCCCCGCCTTTGGGCAGCTCGTAGCGCGCGTCGCTGATCGCCCCGCTAGGTAGCACTTGGAGCTCGATCTTGCTGCCCTTGAGCTTGCCGACCTGCGCTTGCAACTCCGGCGGGATCGCTTGTCCTTCGATCTCGCCGACCTGCGCGGCGGTTACTTTGGCCACGAGCTTCGTGGTGGACTCACCTTCCTTGGGCTTCAAGACATCCATCGCGAGATCAAAGCCGATGGGTGGCAGCATCTGGCGAGCTGCTCGCATGGAGAGCACGACGTTGCCAGTCAGCTTGGCACCCACTTTCAAGTCGAGGCTGATCGACTTTCGCGGGGCGCTGCCGTTGCTGCCCACCGCGATCTTCGGGGGCGTCCCTTTCTTGTGCAACTCGTCGGCCTTCCCGGGAGCAAAGACGCCCATCTCCGGGGGCCCGTCCTCCGCTTTCGGAACGGGCTGACCCGGCGCTCCAACGGAAGCCGCGGCCACCGCCTGCGCCAAGTTCGGATCGACCCCGGCGCCAGCGGGCGTTTCAGCGCTCGACACGGGGGCGGCACTCTTCTTCTCCTCGCACCCAAAGAGCAGCACAAATGCGGAAAGAGCTAGACCGACGCGAAGCTTGGACATGCCTGGCGTTTTACCCCAGCGAGCGGCGCTGTAAAGTGCGGGCATGGCTAGCGCGAGCAGGGAGAGACTCTTGCTGGGATGTCTTTCCCTGGCGGCTGCCATCGCCTGTGCCGCCCGGCCGAACCCCAGGGGTTCCGCCACCGCTGCTTCCATGCCGCCAGTACGGCGCGCGGAGGTCGCCCCACAGAGCCCGGTGGAGATCGTGCCTTCCCGCATGGCCCTGACCCAGGCCGAGAGATTCGGCTTCGAGCAGGGTGTATTGATCGACGGTGTCCGCGTGTCACGCGACGGTCGGGCGATCGCCGGCGTCGTGGCGCGAAGCCCCCTTGCCGGTGGCCGCCCCGCGCCGGCATGGGCCGGCGGTGGCTTTTGGTTCTTTGGGGGCAAGGCGCTGTATCGCGCCGGTCAGTTTCTCGGACCTCTCGAACCGAAGGTCAGCCTCTCCGAATCGGTGAATGCACTGGCCTTCGGTCCGAACTTCCTGCTGGTCAACTTGGGAGCAGGAGGCGTGCTGTTCTTAGATCCGAAGACGCTACAGCGTAAACCTCCACCGGTACCCGCCATGTACGACGTGGCGACCGCGCCCGATGGCCGCGGCCTCGCGCTTGCGCATCCGGGGTTGATTTGGACACGCGCAACCAAAATAAATGCCGCGTGGCAAAACGTGACCACGCAAAGCAGCGGCGTGCCGACGCGCATCAGCGTCGTAGCGGGAACGCTATGGCTTGAGACGGAGTCCGATGCGTACCAAGTCCAGCCGGACGGGTCACTGGCTCGCTTCGCGAGTCGCCCCACAAAGCCGACGGATCGCGACCCGCGTTGGCCCGACGCGAACAACACGCCCCTCGACTTGGCCGTTCGCCACGGCGTTTCGCTCAGCGACACTCTCGCCCTCGTCGTGGTCAAGGGCCAAGTCGCCAAGATCCGACTGCCCGGTGGAGAAATCGAGGACATTTCTTCGCCTGTGCTGCCCACGGACGCCGCGTGCAACCTGCTGCCGCAGGGAGACGATGTGCTTGCCGCCTGCCGCGGACGCAACGGATTTTTTGCTGCTTCCGGACTGCTGACTGAGCCCCAGGTGGAACGGGCGTTCGGCGCAAGCGGTTACTTCGTGACTGGTGGAAGCGGCACGTTGGCATTTGCCGGGGGCTGCCGAGAGAACTCTGCCTCAGAGGTGCGTGTTTGTGTGCGAACCGACCGTGACAAGTGGAACGAGGTGCGCGCGGCGAGCAAGGACTCGCGGAGCACCGAGGGGACGGACGAAGACGCTTCGAGCCCCGAGCCCACCACCCTGCTGACCCCTGACAACCTGGCTCGGATTGCCTTGGGGCCGCACGGCCATGTCATCGCCCTGGTCTCCGGTAGGAACCCCGGCTTGTACGACCTGGTGCGCGGTCGCTTCACGCCCTTTACCAATGACGGCCATCGGAAAATCCCAGCGCTATTTCGACAAACACCTCCTCGGCTGATTTCCGATTCCATTCAGGTAGACGCCCGCGGCAACCTGGTCGGCTACTACGGCAACCAAGCCTTCACCTTGAGTGCCGACGGCAGCTTCACGCCGTCGGTACACAGCTTCGTTTCCCTCCAGGGCGCCGCCGCCCGCATCCTCGCGGTCGATCGAGAAGGACAGCTTTGGCAGAGCCTCGACTACGGCCGCAACTTCAGCAATGCCGCTCCTTGGCCAAGCAAGCGCGGCCTGCGGGCGCGAGCTTGTTCCCACGCCGGATGCGACCTCGGGCAAATGTACCGGCTCGGCTGGCGCAGCCAAAGGCAGCAGCCGCCGCTGCTCGCCGAAGCAGCAGAGCCGCCGGAGATGCCGCTGCCCGCGCTGCCACGGCTGTCCTGCACGCCACGTGCTGCGCCGGCAGTCAAACTATCGCAGGTGCGATTCGACCCCAGAACGGACGAAGAGCTGGATGTGCTCGACTTGGGCGCGAAGCGCGTTGCTTTGCGAGGTGGGTCCCTTGAAGGCGTCCGCGCGGAGATGGAGCCAGATCCCCTCGAAATGACCCGGGCGTATTGGCTGCGCAGTGATCGCTTGCTTGAAGCAGAGGGCGCGGAGCTGCAAGCCCACTTGCGACGGCCGGTGGCATTCCGCTTCTCCCCGCCCTTCGCCACAGACGCAAGAGTGCGAAGCTCTCAGGTGCACTGGTTCGGCGCGCGCTCGGCGCCCGGCAGCCAGCACTCTGTCGACCTCATGTCATTGGCAGGCACCGACGACTTCAGCGCACACTTCGTGGTGGGTCCGCGGGACAGCGCGACCGAACTGGCGCTCACCGTAGAGGATGCCAGCACCGTCATCCTGCTTCGCGAAGGGCGTCCAGCGGAGATGCTGACGGCGCCGACCAGCGAGGAAGGCGAACTGCTCTCATTGGCGCGGGCGAAGGACGGGCGCTTGGTTGCGTTGTATGCCGGAGAGGCCTGCGACCCACGGGTACAATCCCTGTCCGCCAACGGGCGGCAGCTCTTTCGTCTGCCGGAGCAGTCCATTGGGTCCTGCGCGGACGGCCAAGTCCTCGGGGTGCAGGGCAACGAATTCCGAATCGTGCAGTTCCCACTGACGACGCCAGCGACGCGCTACTCGCCTGCCTATGCGCTGTCAGCCGACTCGGCCAGTCCCCTTGCCGCTTGGGAAACCCTAACCCCCGCCAACGATGCCGCGTGCAAGGGCCACAGCGGGTATCGGGTGGTGATCGCGCTGGATGCTCGTTTCTTGGACGTCCAGCTGGAGCAAAGCGAATTGTCGGACCTGGACGACTGGCTGGTGGTGAGTGGGACGTGGGGGCCAGAGCGCTTCTGCGTCGAAGCGGTGGAAGCGGCTGCACCCATGATCGAGACAGACGACGAAGAGGTTTCGACTCGCATCGTCGCGCGCTTCGGCGACAATCCCGGTGCTGCCAGGGTGGCGCTGGAACCCGGCGCAGAAGCCGTACAAGAACTGACCTGTACTCTCACGTCCAAGCGCTGAACGCTGGCTAGAACGGCGGCAAGTCGTCGGCAGGCACGCTATGCGAAGTGGCCGGTACGCCCCCTGCGTCCGGGCCACCCGCATCGTCTGCATTCGCTTGTTCGGCCTCCGGGTCCACGGTTTCCGCAACCACTCCGGCCTCGCTCCCTTGGGCTCCGGCATCCGGCGCAGCATCCACGCCCGCGTCGAGCTGCGCCACTTCCGATGGCTCGGTGCCGGCGAGGAATTCCTCTTCGATTGCGCCCTCTTGCCCGGGCGGTGCGAGCAATCCGCTTTCCGGGTCGATCTTCAACACCACGACCCCAGCCGGCCGGGTGAAGTCGGTGCTCGGCTTGCCCTTGTGTGCGTCCCTCATGAACTGCACCCAAGCGGGCAACGCCGTAACGCCACCGGATTCCCCCCAGCCAAGGGGCAGAGCGTCGTCGTAGCCGACCCACACCGCGGCAACGAGATCCGTCGAGTAGCCAACGAACCAGCCGTCCTTGGCGCGATTGGTTGTGCCCGTCTTGCCCACCACCGGGCGACCGACGGCGAGCGCACGTTTGCCGGTCCCGTCCGTGACCACGCTGCGCATCAAACTGGTGGTCAGATACGCCTCCGACTCATCCATGACGCGCCGGGAAGGTGGTCGTTCCGGAAGCGCAACTTCCTTGCCGTCTGGACCGACGATCTTGGTGACCAGGATCGGCGGAGCAAACTCGCCACCGCTGGCAAGGGTCGCATACGCGTTGGCGATCTCGATGGGACGAAGCTCATAGGAGCCCAGCGCCAGACTCAGGTCGGCCCCCAGCTTGCTGTCGATGCCAACGGCGCGGGCGTGCTCCACGACGTTGGGTGCGCCCACTCGACCCAAAATGTGTTCGGCTGCAGCGTTGTCGCTCTTGGCAAGGGCTTCACGGAGGCGGATACGCCGCGTGGTGGCCACACCGTCCCCGGGCGCGGGTAGCTCCAACACCGAAGCCGGAGTCAGACGACGCGACTTGAGCGCGTAGCCATATACGAAGGGCTTGAACGCAGAGCCCGGCTGGCGCAGGGCTCGCGTCGCACGGTCCAGTCCTCCCGGCAGTGCTTCATAGCTACCTACGAGGGCCCGCACGTGCCGAGTGCGGGGGTCAATGGCCACTAAGGCGGACTGAGGACCGAGCTCCAGCCGCAGCGGCATTGGTTCAGTGCCGCTGGGCTCTTCCAAGACGCTCACTCGAATCGAAGCTCCAACTGCGACGAATTCGCTTGGTTTGAGGTGCTTGGGATTGAAACGATCTTCCTTGGCCAGCTGGACCTGTCCAAGCGCGTCGCCAACCTCAACGTCGATCACGCTGGCGTCGCCGTTGAACGAGCGCACGCGTCCAACGTAGATGTGGTGCGCCTTGGGGCTGCCCTGAAACGCCGGGCCCCAGAGGCGCCGCTTTTCCAACGTATAGGGCGGCGCTAGCTTTTGGCGCTTTTGGTAGGCGTCCAGATTGTCGCGCACCGCTTTGCGCGCCGCCGCCTGAAGCCCCGGATCAATGGTTGTGTGCACCACGAACCCGCCCTTTTTCGCCCTTGGTCCCGCAGCCGCTTCCAATGTGCGCTTGACCAGCGCGACCACCTCGGGCGACAGCGCGCTCTCCGCGTCCACCGCGGGAGAAAGGCGCAGCGGAGCCCGGATCGACGCCGCGTGCAGTTCGTCGGTCACGAAGCCCTTCTCGCGCATTTGATCGAGGACGTAACGTCGTCGCAGCAGCGCCTTCTCTGGGGCGTTGCGAGGCGACATGCGTTCTGGTGAAGCAACGATTCCCGCTAGCAGTGCGGCCTCGGCTAGGTTGAGTCCTTTGGCCTTCTTGCCAAAGTAGTAGCGTGCCGCCTCCTCCACACCGTAGCGCCCGTGACCGAGATAGATGTGGTTGAGGTAGAGGTTGTAGATTTCGTCCTTGCTGAGGTGCTGTTCGAGACGCCGAGCCAGGATCGTTTCGCGGATCTTTCGGCGGTACGTGCGCTCGGGATCCAGAAGCAGGTTCTTGACGACCTGCTGGGTGATCGTGCTCCCACCCTGGACTGTCTTGCCCGCGCGCACATTCACCCAGAGCGCGCGCAACATGCCCAAGTAGTTCAGGCCTTCGTGCTCGTAGAAGCGTGCGTCTTCAGCTGCCAGGAACGCGAGCTTGGCGGGATCGGACACATCTGAGAGTGCGACGACGGTGCGCCGCTCGGTAAAGAGGGACGCCAACAGCGCTCCGTCGCTCGCCAGCACGCGAGTCACCTGGGGCGGCTCGTAGCCCCGCTTTAGCTCCTCGACACTGGGTAGGTCCGATTCGTAATAGCGAACAACCCCGGCCACAGTGAGTGCGCCCACCGCCGAAAGAACGGCGAGGGCCAGCACGACGCGCTTGAACCAAGTGAGCACCACGACTTTCCAACGCTCGCCGACCTTCGGGTCATCCGGCCAGTTTTCAACGGCTTTTTCCCCGGCCTCGGCGGCCGGTCCCCGGCCGATCGGCCCGTCTTGAGCAGTTTTTGCGTCGGGGGGCTGCGATGATGAGCCCTTGGGGGGCTCGGTGCTCACTGGATCACAAGTTTCATCACGACGATGGCAATGATGATACCCAGGGCTAGACACGCCGCCGCCACGCCAATCAGGAGCCCAATCCCTGGGCCGCTCATGGCCGCCATGGGCGCCGTGTCTGGGACCGAATGCTGCGGCGCCGAGATTTGTGGCGCGGACGCCATGGGCATGGAGCCTGGAGGCGGCTGCGGAGTGGAGTCGACCGTCGCGTGGGCGTAGGGTTTCAGGGCCTCGGCAAACTCCTCGGCAGTCTGAAACCGGTCGTCTGGTTTCTTCGCGATCGCTTTGTTGATGGCCGCTTCAAGCCCCGGTGGAAACGTCTTCCCCGGCACGCGTTGGTTGAGCAGGATCGGCTGCTCCATCACGTGCTTCTGGATGTACTCCATGGGTGTCTTGGCGTTGAACGGAAGCTTGCCCGTCAGCACTTCGTACAAGATGACGGCAAGAGAATAGATATCGCTACGTGCGTCCAGGTTCTTTCCCTGGGCTTGTTCCGGCGACATGAACTCAGGCGTGCCGAAGACCATGCCCTCTTGGGTGAGGATCACGGAGCCCGGGCGCATCTGGCGCTCCGTCACTTTCGCCAGGCCAAAATCCAGCACCTTGGGATAGTCCTTGATGCCGCGCTGCTCCGACAGAAAGATGTTCTCCGGCTTGAGATCGCGGTGCACGATCCCCATTTGATGCGCTTCGTGCAAAGCACCGCAGCACTGCACCAGTACGGGGATCGCGCGGTCGGGCGGAAGCGGTCCGCCCTTGCGCACGGTCTGGTTCAGGTTCCGTCCCTCTAGGAACTCCATGACGATGTACAGAGAACCGTCGTCCTCCAACTCGCCGTACATGAACACCTTCACCGTGTTGGGATGGGTGAGCTGACTCATGGCCCGGGCCTCGCGTCGAAAACGCGACACCAGGTCCTTGCGTGCGGCCAGTTTTGGATGGAGGATCTTGATCGCAACCATCCGGTTCATCTCCGGTTGGGCAGCCTTGTAGACTGACCCCATGCCGCCGGTTCCGATCTTTTGGAGGATTTGGAACTGCCCTCCCAGGATCTCACGGCCGATGAACGGATCGGCTGGTCGCATCAAGCATGGCTCATAGCAAACCTTGCGTCCCGCTACGAGGAAGGACGTGCCGCACGGCTCGAGGCAGCCGACTCCCTGCGAGATGCCCCCGATTCGCCTCAAAATTCCCGGGCATAGCTGGCGAGAACAGGCAGATCCGCATCGAAACGGCGTAGGCTGGACGACATGCTCACGGCTGGCACCGACTTTCTCCAAAGTGCGCTCCTTTCCGAAGCGGGCTTTCGCCACGCTTTCTTCACCCGTTCGGGGGGGGTGTCGCCGGGGCCCTACGCGACGTTGTCCTTTAGCGTGGCCGCGGGCGATCAGAGCGCAAACGTGGAAGCGAACATCGCGCGAGCTGCGGAATGCCTTGGGGTTGAGCAAGAAAAGCTTCTGTTCCTCTCGCAGATCCACGGCACGGTCGTGCACACCGTGGATGCGACCGCCAGCCGGACTGCCACACTGCAGCAAGAGGGGGATGCGCTCATGAGTGCTTCGCCGGCCGTTGCTTGCGGCGTGCGAAGCGCGGATTGCGTACCGATCTTGTTTGCGGACACGGAGGGCGGCTGGGTGGCGGCGGCCCACGCGGGTTGGCGGGGCGTCGCACAAGGCATGGCCGTCGTCGCCCTAGAAGCGCTTCGAGCGCGAGCCCCGCGGCCCGGTCGCATCCTTGCTGCGATTGGACCCCACATCGGCCTGGAGGCCTTCGAGGTAGGACCCGACGTGGCCCAGGCGCTGGAAGCGTGTTGCCCGGAGGCCGACGCCGTCGAGTGGACGCGCTGGGCCAAGCCCCACGTTGCGCTGGAGAAAACCATACGCGCGCAACTGCTGGGCGCGGGGCTGCAACCCCAGGACATCGATTCGGTGGGCGGCTGCACCGTCTCTGATCCGGACCGCTTTTTCTCGTTTCGGCGGGACGGCGCACAAAGCGGTCGCCATTTGTCCGCGATCGTGGCCAGAGCGCCATCCAAAATATTCTAATACTTTCCGATATTTACTCAGGTGCGCTCCGGCGCGCCGGGTGAGCCAGAGTCGTGGGTGGCGCTATTGCGACCGTCCGCGTATAGACGGGGCGATTATGGCGTATGGGGTCCGGTGCGGCGAGTGCGACGCAAAGTTCGCGCTCAGTGATGAGTTGTTTGCGCGCAAGGTAAAAGGGCGCGTTGTCACCGTGCGCTGCAAGCAGTGCCAGAGCGACATCACCGTCGACGGCGTGGAACTGGCCTCGACGCCGCTCAGCGGCCGGCCCATGCCGCTTGAAGAGAGCGCGATCGACGGCGGCCCCGAAGATGGAACGCCGACGATTCCGCTCGTCATCAAGAGCGGGCGCAATACGATCCCGCCTGTCAAAGGGCTTTGGTTGGTCAGCTTTGGCGCGGACGACGACCGCGAGCTGACGGCTGCCCAAATCCGTCGTGCGCTAGAACGCCAGGAGATCGACAAGGAAACGATTGTCTGGCGGGAAGGCATGCCCGATTGGTTGCCCATCGCCGAGATCCCGGATCTGTCCAAGCTAGTTCCCGACGACACTGGCGGTTTTCTGGGCACCGGGATGGAAGTGCGCGGCGCCGACGCTGCCCTGCAGGCCGCGCTCAAGAAGGCCAAGACGCGCCGCCCAACCCTGGCTCCGCCACCGTCAGATCCGAGCAGCCCGAAGGTCGCGCCGCCACCGGCGGCAGCCGAGGCGCCCAAAGCCGCTGATAATGCGGCGCCGCAAGAGGAAGACGAAGTGGGCCCTTTCCGCAGCGAAGGCTCGGGAACCTTCGAAGTCGAGGAGTCCGATGCGCCCGTCAGCTCGGCGCCCATGTCCCTGGGCGATGCAGATGTCGAGATGATCGCGTCAGACGCGAAGCCAAAGGCGAAGTCTCCGCCACCGCCCAAGGCACAGCCGAAACCGAGCCCAGGCACAGCCAAGCCCAAGCAGCTCCGGCCAGACCCGGGAGACGACGCCGACAGCGCGCCCGATAGCGGCACCCCGGATCTGCGTTCCCTCACCACCAGCCTGAAACCTCCAGTTCGCAAGCGAGATACCTCGGAACGGGTCGATGAGTCCCTGCTCACATTGGGCGCCGGACCGATCGTGGACGCTGCGTTTTCCCCGCCCACGATCGACCTTGTGTCCGCGCCGGTAGCCGAGGATGAATCCGACGCAGACCGAGGCAGCGAGCCGCCAAAGAAGTCCGGCACGGGTGGCACCACACGATCGACCCCCGCCCGGGTGGCTGCAGCGGATTCGGAGTCCAAGAGCTCCCCCATGCTGTGGCTGCTCCTGGCTGCCGCTGCCATCGTCGCCGTCGTGTTCTGGGTCGGGCGCAAGCCGGCGGACGGCTCCGCATCAACGGCAAGCACGTCGACGGCGACAACCACCGAAACGACAAGCCAACCCACGGGCGAGCCGGCGCCGACGCTGACCGCCGAGACCCCCGAGCCCGAGCTCACCGCCAGCGCGGAGACAACGCCGGCAAAGCCAACCGGAACTGCAGGAACTGCAGGAGCAGCGGGAACAGCGACGAGCACCGGAGGGGGGCCAATCAACACCGACCCGAAAGACCCCAAAGAGCCCGTCCCTACAGAAGAGCCAAAGGACCCCAAAGAACCGACGGACCCCAAGGAGCCCAAAGAGCCGACGGAAGAGCCAACCAAAGAAGTGCCCTTGGCAGGCCCCTTCGACACAGGCGCGGCGCGCTCCGCGCTCAACGCGGCCGCCGGCAGTGCATCCGGTTGCCGGCAGGAAGGCGATCCGTCCGGCACGGCGACGGTGGTCGTCACCTTCGCGACCAGTGGGCGCGTCACGAGCGCGACGGTCAACGGCCCCCCTTTTGCTGGCACCCGCACGGGCGGTTGTATCGCTTCGCGCATGCGTAGCGCGCGCGTGCCGCCCTTCTCTGGCTCACCGATCACCGTGAGCAAGACCGTCACCATTCAGTGAGCACGCTGATCCGCCCGGCCACCGCGACGGACGCCGAATTGATTCATCGATTCGTGTGCGAACTGGCGCTCTACGAGAAGGAACCGGCGGCGGTCGAAACGACGCCGGATCGCATTCGATCCCAGCTTTCCAGCGAGACCCCACCCTTCGAGTGCCTGATCGCGGAGCGATCGGGCGCCCCTGCGGGCATGGCACTCTTCTTTCAGAACTACTCCACTTGGCGGGGCAAGCCCGGTCTGTACCTGGAGGATCTCTTCGTACCTGAACAGCACAGGCGGCACGGAGTCGGACAAGCGCTTCTCTCGGAGCTGGCTCGCATCTGCCTGCGTCGCGGCTACGGACGCATGGAGTGGGCCGTGCTCTCCTGGAATCAATTGGGCATCGACTTCTACGAGGCTCTCGGAGCGAAGCAGCTGCCAGAATGGAACTTATTCCGCCTGACCGGCGACGCCCTCAGCAAGCTCGGCCGCTGAGCGGAATTCTCAGTCACAGGCAATCGGAAAAGGCTCCGCGGTGCAGCGCGTCGGCGACCACAAGGTGTCCCGCTCCATTCCAGTGCACCCGATCGCTCGGAAAGCGTCGATAGGTCGGGCAGAGCTCGTCTGGATCTGCGCAACTGAGTAGCGAGTGGATGTCCACGACGTCATCAACCTGGCCGCTGACCTTCCGTGAGACGATCCAAGCGTTGAGCGTGTGCGTCGCAGCACCTCGCTTGTCGTAGTCGCCAACGAGCCGACCCCACGGCGGGAGGGTCACCGCAACGACCTCCAGGCCGCGGCGGTGCGCGTGGGCGTACATGGCGGCCAAATTCGCCTGGGTGCGCGCGATGCGGGGGTGGGTCACCGAGCCAGCCGACAGATCGTTCACTCCACCGAGCACGAGCAGATGCGAATAGGAAACTCGCGCGGACGGCATGCGCTGACGCTGAGCTAGGACCTCGTCGATCCGCCAGCGCATATGCAGTGTCTGCTGCCCACCGACGCCATGGGCATCGAAGCGGCTCAGCGGGCAGCGCTTGCGCAGTTCCTTCAGGTATTTCCCGCCACCCACGCGGCTGTCGGTCAGTGAGTCGCCGATCGCTGCCACGGAATAGCGCTTTTTTGGCTGCGCTTTCGCAGTTTCCGGCTGCGCTCTTGCAGCTTCCGCGTCCCCGCGACGGGGACTTGCGAGAGCTAACCCGCTGAAACCAAGGCAGAAGACGAGCATGCGAAGGAGGCGATGCACGGTTCAAAGTGTACGGCGACCGGCACGCGCCCGCCAATTTCGGCGCATCGAGCGGCCACCACCCCTCGACGCGAG